>DTYI01000243.1 GCA_012961935.1 Thiotrichales bacterium
GCGCAAACCCTTTGAAAACAAGGGGAAATAGAAAACCCGTCGTCCCGGAGAATGACCCCGGAGAGACGGGTTGTCTTTTTTCAAATGGTGGAGACGGCGGGAATCGAACCCGCGTCCGCAAGCTCTCCGCCTTTGGTACTACATGCTTAGTTTCATCATTTATTTAACGATTCAATCTCCGATGAACAGGATAGTGAACCGCGAGTCCGGGTTTAAGGTTTAGCGGTTTCGACCCCAGGCAGATCTGGCCGCGAGCTTGTGTGGATGACCTTTGAGTTGAGCGCACAAGCACATTCAGTCAAAGGTTAGCGGGTTTAAGCCGCTAAAGCGTAGTTATCGTCGTTTGCAACTATAACAATTACAGCTGGATAGTTTACGAGGCATCGCTGTCGCCTCGGCATGCACCGCCGGTTTTGTAACCCACGTCGAAGCCATGTCGCCCCCGTGCTTTTATATTGTAACTTAATATGTGGCTTTTGGCTGTGATTTTCAACCCTTGAAGGGTATCATTGCGTGCTTTGTCGCAGTGGCCATAGCCCGGGTATTCCATAAAGGCGGCACCGGGGTTTGAGATATGCCATGATGATCAAGCAGATGGAGATAAGAATGTGCCTATATTGTTAGAAGAAAGTTTGCGCCTGAATGGTTTTATGAAAAATCTGCCTTCGAATCTTGAACAAAATCACTCAAGCCATAGAGCCCACTATGTCTTTCGCGATATTTGTCCAACCTTCTTCGGCAGATTTCCCATAAAATCCATTCCCTTTATGAAATATCCGGGCTAGGGGGATACATGCTGGTTCTGCCAGGCAGTCATGCCTTTTCTGATTTTCGGCTTCGTCAGGTGCTCAGTCAATTACGTGAGACGGTGGATAGCGTCGGCGGGGTGGATGCTGTTTTTGTGTATTTTTTGACCACTGACCGAAGTCTATCTCCGCTTGAGAAAAAGCATCTGCAAACACTCCTGAGTGAGGCTGGTCAGCCGCCGGTTGAAATTCCTGAAGGCGAGCAATTTTTGATCACACCTCGACCGGGCACGATTTCTCCCTGGTCGAGCAAGGCCAGTGATATTTTGCATAATGCCGGGCTGGGTGCGGTGGAGCGTATCGAGCGCGGCCGCATGATTTCATTGCGTTGTAATCAGCCGTTGACGAATGGAGAGCGTGGATTGCTGGCTGATCTGTTGCATGACCGGATGACTGAAGCGGTTTTTGAAAGTGTGGACGATGCGGTTGTTTTATTTAATGAGGAGCCGCCCAGACCTTTTGCCACGATTGATATTTCAGTTGACGCCATAACTGCTTTGCAGAAAGCCAACGCGGAACTGGGTCTGGCTTTGTCGGACGATGAAATTCAGTACCTGGCGGATAACTACGATGAGTTGGGTCGCAACCCGACCGATGTTGAGCTGATGATGTTCGCGCAGGCCAATTCGGAGCATTGCCGCCACAAGATTTTTAATGCTGACTGGGTTGTTGATGACGAGATCCGCACCGAAACCCTGTTTGGCATGATTCGCAATACCTATAATTGCAGCCCGGAAGGGATTCTGTCTGCCTACAAGGACAATGCTTCAGTTGTTGAAGGCCCGGAGGCGTTTCATTTCGTACCTGATCCCGAGACAAAAACCTATCAGCATAGCGAGGCGCCGATGCACATGTTGATGAAGGTTGAAACGCATAACCATCCCACAGCGATTTCACCTTTCCCGGGTGCGGCAACAGGTTCCGGTGGTGAAATTCGTGATGAGGGGGCGACCGGTTCTGGCTCGAAGCCCAAGGCGGGATTGTGTGGTTTTTCAGTTTCCAACCTGAAAATTCCCGGCTTTGAACAGCCCTGGGAAACGGATCACGGAAAGCCGGAGCGGATTGTCTCTGCGCTGGATATTATGATCGAAGGGCCAATCGGTGCGGCAGCATTTAATAATGAATTTGGCCGCCCGGGTTTGACCGGCTATTTCCGGACCTTTGAGGAAAAAATCGAAACCCCCGATGGTGAGGAGCTACGCGGTTATCACAAACCCATTATGGTCGCTGGCGGTCTCGGCAGTATTCGCTCGGAACATATCGAAAAAAATCCGCTGCCGGAAGGTACACCGATTATTGTACTGGGTGGCCCGGCGATGCTGATCGGTCTGGGCGGTGGCGCGGCTTCCTCCATGACCAGCGGTAGTAGTTGTGAGCAACTTGATTTTGCTTCGGTGCAACGTGGCAATCCGGAAATCGAACGCCGCTGTCAGGAAGTGATTAACCGGTGCACCGAGTTGGGTGAGCAAAGCCCGATTCTGTCGATCCATGATGTTGGTGCAGGCGGTCTGTCGAATGCCGTACCGGAGATTATCCACGACGCAGGCCGCGGTGGACAATTTGAATTGCGCGTCATCCCCAGCACCGAGCTTGGCATGTCACCGATGGAAATCTGGTGCAACGAGGCACAGGAGCGCTACGTGCTTGCGATTAGCGCAGACCGGCTGGATGAATTTGAGGCGTTGGCAAAACGTGAGCGTTGTCCTTATGCCGTCATCGGGCGTGCGACCTTCGACGAGGATTTGCTGCTTGTCGATGCGCATTTCGAGAATACGCCCGTCGAGCTGCCCATGGATGTGCTGTTCGGCAAGCCACCTAAAATGCTGCGCGAAGTCCGTAGCCGGCAGTTTTCCAACGCGGCTTTTAACACTGAAAAAGTCGAGTTGAAAGAGGCGGTTGAGCGCGTGTTAAGCATGCCTGCTGTCGCATCAAAGCAATTTCTGATTACCATCGGCGACCGTTCGGTTACTGGCCTGGTGGCGCGTGATCAGATGGTGGGTCCCTGGCAGGTGCCGGTCGCAGACGTTGCGGTCACAATGGATGACTACAAAGGTTATACAGGACAGGCGATGGCGATGGGTGAGCGCACGCCGCTTGCCTTGATCAATCCGGCTGCATCGGGGCGCATGGCGATTGCTGAGGCGATTACCAATATTGCGGCCACGCGCATCGGGATGCTCTCGGATATTCGCCTCTCGGCCAACTGGATGGCGGCGGCAGGCCATCCCGGTGAAGATGCTGCTTTGTTTGAAACGGTTCAGGCGGTCGGCAAGGAACTGTGTCCACAACTGGGCATCGCAATACCCGTGGGCAAGGATTCGTTGTCGATGAAGTCGGTGTGGGAAGAGGAGGGCGAACAGCGTTCTGTCACTGCGCCGTTGTCTTTGCTGGTCACGGCTTTTGCACCGGTTCTGGATGTTCGCAAAACGCTGACACCATTATTGAAAACAGATGCGGAAGACAGCCGATTAATTGTGATAGACCTTGGGTCAGGCAAAAAGCGCCTCGGTGGTTCAGCGCTGGCGCAGTCCTATAAACAAATCAGTTCGCAAACGCCGGATCTGGATGATCCGGAAATGCTGAAATCATTTTTCCAGACCATGCAGATTCTCAATCAGGAAGGACAGATTCTTGCTTACCATGATCGCTCCGACGGTGGTTTGCTGGCGACGCTCTGCGAGATGATGTTTGCCAGTCATTGCGGTCTTGATGTGCAGCTTGAGACATTGGGTGATGACATTATTCGCAACCTGTTTTGTGAAGAGCTGGGTGCAGTGATCCAGGTTGATGAAAAACACATTGAATCGGTCATGGGTGCCTGGGAAAAAGCCGGGCTGGGTGAGCAGTCGCATATCATCGGCAAGCTGACAGATGATGATCGTCTAACGTTGCAAAAAGGCAGGCAGGTTTCCTACAGTGCATCGCGGGTGAAATTGCAGAAAATATGGTCTGAAACCAGTTATCAGATTCAGGCCTTACGCGATAATGCCGAATGTGCAAAGCAGGAATACGATGCGATTGAAAATGATAACCACACTGGCATCAAACCGCACATCGGTTTTGACTTGCAGGAAAACGTTGCAGAAAAATTCATGCGGCTGACCGAAAAACCGGCTGTCGCTATTCTTCGGGAGCAAGGTGTCAACGGCCATGTTGAAATGGCCGCCGCGTTCGACAAGGCAGGTTTTTCGGCTGTCGATGTGCACATGACGGATATTCTTGAAGGTCGGGAAGACCTGAGCCGTTTTGCAGGGCTGGTCGCCTGCGGCGGATTTTCCTATGGTGACGTGCTCGGCGCAGGTGGTGGCTGGGCCAAGTCCATCTTGTTTAATGATCGTGCGCGTGATGTGTTTGAAGCGTTTTTTCACCGCGATGATGTGTTTGGTCTTGGGGTCTGTAACGGCTGTCAGATGATGTCGCAGTTGAAGGAGCTGATACCGGGGGCTGAGCACTGGCCCTACTTCCGGCGCAACCTTTCTGAACAGTTTGAAGCGCGGTTTAGTACGGTCGAAGTGCTGCCATCGCCTTCATTGTTTTTGCAGGAAATGCAGGGTTCGCATATCCCGATTGCCGTTGCACATGGTGAGGGCAGGGCTGTGTTTGTCGAAAATACACCAGATGCGGTGACGAATGCCGGGCTGGTGTCGATGCGATTTGTCGACCACCACGGTCATGCCACCGAACACTATCCAGAAAACCCGAATGGTTCGCCGCAGGGGATCACAGGTTTAACGACGGCTGATGGCCGCTTTACCATCATGATGCCGCACCCGGAGCGCGTTTTCCGAACCGTACAGAATTCCTGGCATCCTGCAGACTGGGGTGAAGATGGCCCTTGGCTAAGAATGTTCAGGAATGCGCGGGTTTGGGTCGGTTAGCTCACAAAAACCTCTCAGAATATTCACAAATTTCTCACGGCTATATGGAATTGCATCCTGATAGGTGTATAACTGCGTACATGGGTAAAATCAACACAATGAGTTTTCACCGATGTTAATTAAAATACAATCTGCCGCTGATGTTCAGCCATCTGAGATTACACCTGAATCTATTTATCAAAAACGCCGCGATTTTTTGCGTAACAGTATTGGTATTGGATTAAGCCTGGCTGCCGCAGGCGCATTTTCTCCGCTGCTTGCAAAGCCGGATTTAAAGCTGAATCAACTTGTAAAAAGTAAATATTCTACTGATGAAAAGCAGACGGATTTTAAGGACATCACCAGTTACAATAATTTCTACGAGCTAGGGACATCAAAAAAAGACCCCTCACGTTATGCTCACGAGCTGAAAACCGAACCCTGGTCTGTCACGATTGCTGGAGAATGTGAAAAGCCGGGCAAGCTGACGCTGGAAGATTTTATAAAACCGCATGCGCTGGAAGAAAGGATTTACCGGCTGCGTTGTGTGGAAGGTTGGTCAATGGTGATCCCCTGGGTTGGATTTTCCCTGGCCGATGTATTAAAACGTTTTCAGCCGACTTCAAAAGCAAAATATGTTGCGTTTGAAACGCTCTTCGATCCAAAAAACTTACACGGCCAACGCCGTAGGGTTTTAGACTGGCCTTATGTTGAAGGTCTGCGGATGGATGAAGCAATGAATCCGTTGGCTATGTTGGCTGTTGGTTTGTATGGACAGGTTTTACCGAATCAGAATGGTGCGCCGCTGCGTTTAGTGGTGCCCTGGAAATATGGTTTTAAAAGTATTAAATCTATCGTAAAAATTTCTTTTTCTGAAAAACAACCACCTGCGACCTGGAATGTCAGTCAGCCCAGTGAATATGGTTTTTATTCCAACGTTAACCCCGCTGTTCCACATCCACGCTGGAGCCAGAAACGTGAGCGCAGAATCGGTGAATTTAGAAAACGTAAAACACTGCCGTTTAATGGCTATGGTGAGCAGGTTGCATCGCTGTATTCCGGCATGGATTTGAAGAAATATTTCTGATGGTCCTGACGCCTGAAAAACAATTCAAAGTATGGGTGAAGCCCCTTGTCTTTGTGGCGGCACTGATTCCTGTCGCGTTTATGACGATCGGTCTGTTAATGGATACGCTCGGCGCAAATCCAATTGAAGCAATCACACGTGACACAGGTGAGTGGGCCTTACGTTTTTTATTGTTGACGTTAACAATCACCCCTCTGCGAAAAATAACCGGCCAACCGGCCTGGATCCGGTTACGCCGTATGTTGGGGTTGTTTGTATTTTTTTACGCTTGCCTGCACCTTACAACTTATATCTGGCTGGATCAGTTTTTTGACTGGGCAGAAATTTGGGATGATATTGTTAAACGCCCATTTATCACAGTGGGCATGCTCACTTTTTTAATGCTGATGCCTTTAGCTGCAACCTCAACGAAAAGCATGATGCGCCGTTTGAAAAAACGCTGGGTACTGTTGCATAAGCTGGTGTATTTTGCAGCGCCTGCTGCAGTGCTACATTTCTGGTGGATGAAAGATTCCAAGGCTGATATTTCAGAGCCATTAATCTACACGACGATACTGGTGTTTTTGTTAGGCTATAGAGTCATTGCCTGGATGCAAAAACAGGAATATTCTATCGGAATGAAAACGTCAAGAACATCACAAAAATTGAGTTAATGGATCATCAGGAAAAAGCAAAACAACTGCTGCACAATATCGAGTCTGAATTAAAGGCACTGGGGGTTTGGGAATCTACCGCACCTCCGGTAGATGCATTAAATAATACAAACCCTTTCTGCTGTGACACGCTCGAACTTCACCAGTGGTTACAGTGGGTTTTCTTGCCAAAGATAAATGCACTGATTGAGCAGGGTCAGTCATTACCAGGGCAATGTGATATCGCCAGTTATGCTGAAGTGATTTATGCGAAATCAAATCAGGACAGAAGTGAGCTAGTTGAGCATATCCGCGCGTTTGATCTGTTTTGTACGGGGAACTAGCCCACCCGTTTTTTTTTGCTACAGCGTTTTATCATTCCACAGCGTATGCGGATCTATTCGGCTATTGAGGTAGCAGTAATTCCAGGGCTTGTTCGGCCGGGCAATTTGTTAACAGATCAATAATGGAGAGGTTCGGAATAAATTTTTCTACGTTGGTGTGCTGTTGCAAATAAGGATGGCAGACCCAGTTCTGAACCTGTACCTGAATGTCATTGTCCTGAAAAACACTTTGGTCGAAATAGCTTTCAAAGGCTGTGCTACCTGTGACGTAATTTGTGGCGCCAAACTCTTTGCATAGGTTTACTATTTTTTCTGATGCATTCATGTCTTCATGGCTATCATCAAAATAAATAGCTGATCCCAGCGTTATCTTGCGTAATTTTCCAGGCTGTTTTTCTGCTAACAATGAGTTGATAAAGTCCAGAGACAAGTTTTCCGGTTCGATAGATTGAATACCCAGTAAACGGCAGAATGCCCAGCAGATAGTTGCAATATTGAGATCAGAAACCGTCTTATATTCTGAACCAAGAATGAGTTCAATTTCGCTAAAGCTTGAAGTAAATTCAGGTGCTTTTGTGTAATTCGACTTCAACAGGTTCAGGTGTTTTTTGGCCCAGGGCTGGTCATAGGAGATCAGTGTCTGATTAATCGGCAGCGTCCCACCTTTTTTCACAGAAACAGTAAGAAGTTGTTTTCCGCTATTGGTTTTGATAGGGCTGTGTACCTGGTGTGATACGCCGCGAGTTCCATCTGGAAATTTGTGGTTTTTTACGAATTGAACATCGTCTCTAATGACAAAATGGTCAGATTCAAGCATTCGTGCAAAATAATGCAACCTCGGGAAATAGTGAGGCTGTATGTCACTTAAGATCATGTTATTTTTTCCAGTTAACGGTAGGGAATGTTCCTTGAGGACGTGTTGATTTTTTAAAAAATATGAAGTGCTGATTATAGCGATTGGGCTAATAGCGTCAAGATTCAGGTGGGGATCAGGATTGGAATATAAAATAAAATAAAACTATTAACCCGATATATATTGTTGCCGGATTAATAATAATTATTCATTAATTGCTTTTTTCCCATTGCCCGTTTTAGTGTTTTTAGATTCCTCATCAGAGCTGCTGCTCACGATACGTAATCTGCTTCTTCTATCTGGAAGACCCAGACGTTCACGGAGTCGGTTGACCGCCTTTGGATCCCCAAGTGGAAATTCTTCCCCATCTGCATCAAATATGATCACACTGTTGTTTCGGGTTAAAGCGTAGTTTTCCTGACCCTCTTCTACAAACAACCACGGGAGTTGATCGCCAGCAATATCAAAAGAATCCATGCCCAGTTGGATAAGTGCTCTACCAGCATGCATTTCACGCTCTTGATCAAGGGTTTTTCGCATTGAAGGACTATGGTTGACCAGACTTTTGAGAGAAAAGCTTAAGTGCAGGTCAGATACTTTATTCTCTGGATTGACCACATTAGAGCCGCGGTAAAACGACCACTTGTATGATGTTTTCTGATTCATTGTATCAATCCCATGCGAAAGTATACGCAAGATTCTAGCATTTAGATCAATTGTTTCTTTTTTTAATACATTGAATTTGAGATGGTTTTCACTTTTAGTGAGATAAGTGGTCTTTCATTCGCGATGGATGTGTCGCTATCAGATATGGCTAAAGATGAAGTGTTTATCTTATCAACTTTCTCCTGAGTAGATAGGGAAGTTATGAAGCATATACCGTCAAGCCAGGTGGTACAGCCATCGTAATATTCTGCTGCTGTGCTCAGGGTCTAAAAAGCATGACTCTACTTGTATTTAAAATGAGGTATTTTGTCAAAATAGTAGACGAATACTATTCCAAACAGTTGTTCATCCTCACCATTTTCATTCAATACTTCAATGGCGGTTTCGAGGCCGATATGGTCACCGAAAAAGTAGCGACCCACGATTTCAAAGATCTTGTCCGTTCTGCCATCTTCAGAGGCATCATGGGGATTCACAGATCGCTGTGAATAGACGGTACCAATCCCCCAGGGCCAGCGGCTATAAAAGGCGCCAAGTGTGATGGTGCTGTGATCTTCAGGGAAACCGCCCGCGTTTTGTAGATTTACGTGCTCAAGCGCGAGATTAATATCGTAGTCTTCAGACGGCGTTATATGGCCGTATAGCCCACCGATAAACATTTCTTCGTCAAGATCCCGGTCTACACCCGCGCGCTGAAGGCCATATCCGAGGGTATAACTTGCTCCTGGCTTCGCGTAAGCTTTTCCGCCATTCAAAGTAACGAGATAGTTGTCAAACTTTTCAGTATTACTGATGCCGCCATCTTCTTTTTCTATTCGACCCTTGTTAGTGAATAAGGGTGAACTTAAAAACGACGTATCCAGCTGGAAAACATTGGTTGTCAGCCAATGCTCGACTTCTGAAGTCTCTCCAAGTTTGACTGCACCACCGAAGCCTAATTTTTCACTCAGATCGATGTAGTGTGAGTAGTTGCCAAAGAAGGCAGGTGTATTGGGAAACAAGCCATAACCGGGTTCATATCTCCCGCCAAACAGTGATAGCCAGTCATTTCTGTACTCGATAAAAATTTTGTCAACATTAAGTCCTTCGCGGTCGAGAAATCTGTTGGATTGTGATAACAATTCTTTTTCTCCATCAAAGACGAGATCAAGATCCAGTAAGATATTGATATTCTCTGTGATTCCATAATTGGTGAAAGATTTAATCCTTGCAGTAAACTCTTCTTTCTCAAAGACAGGGTTGTCTGCATAGAAGGTTGTTGCATATTCGGTCTCTGCCTGAACTTCAGTTTTCCCGCGTTCAATTTTTCTATTTTTTCGGTCTACCATTATCGATGCTGCCTGCTGAGGTTCTTCTTCTGAATTTGAATCATCAGCAGGTTGCTGATCCTCGTCTGCGGGCAAACCAGAACCTTCCTCATTATCGGTTTCTGGCAGGTTGCTTGCTTCAGTCTGGCTCATGGATGATTCCATGTCATCGTTTGACGTGTCCGTAGCGGGATCAGTAGAGTTTTGTGGATCAGATTGAATTTCATTTTCGTTGTCAGGTACAGGATCGGTGCCCTGGTCGGCACTCGTTGATGATGTGGGCCCATCAGCTTCAGCCTGACTTTCCTGTGATCCACTGTCTTCTTTGTGGTTGTCTGTGGAGGTTGTAGAATCTTTGGGCGTTATATCGGTTTCTGCATCAGCGGGAGGTCTGGTATTCTGGTTCTGGGCAATTACGATGGCAAATGTATTACCAGCAACACGCTGCTGCAACGATTCTTGAAGGTCGTCCTGGTCTTTTGTCATTGCTAACACTGAGTACGAGTAAATAAGAAAAAGGCCGGTAAATAAATATTTAACAGTGCTTTTTGTAATATTCTTTAATGCATAATTATTTTTCATATTTAACGCTCCCTATGCGTGTTCCGTAGTACTAAGATTTATCGACTAGTCCTGGTTAAAATATTCTTTATATTTATCATTTATCGGAAATTAATATTGTTGCTGGGTGTTACTCAACACTAAATAGTGACCAGAAATCCGGTGATTCGCCACCAATTCTCCATATGGCAAAATTGCAGAGTCCCAGGTTGTTACTCAGATTAATTTTCGCCTCAATACTTTTCTCATTCTCAAACCATACGGAGTATTTTTTTTGCTTATCATCTTTAAACAAAAGGTAAGGGCTAAGATGCTTTTCATCCCAGCCTTCTTTGCCATTATATTTCCGCTTTAGTTTCTGAATATCTGAAAAGGTAAGATCAACATCAATGCCATGGTATCTGTACATTTTTTTGTGTAGCCATATTTCCCCGTAGAAGGGTATGCCTACGAATATTTTTCCATCTGGTATGTTTTGAGCGTCTGCATATTTGAGAACAGCGTTTACCCATTTCGGGGAAGCAATTGGACCAGGCGGGCTATCAGGATAGTGTTCACCGTAAGTCATAAAATGGAGTTGATCTGCATATTTCGCTAATGCTTTCCAGTCCTGGCCCCAGGAACCGTTATTTTCCATGGGGTTGTGCTCCGATGTTTTTGGATGAATTGCAACAGCCAGTATTTTATTTTCCTTATGGAGGGCTTCTGCCAATTCTTTTATAAACAGGGTAAAACCTTCTCTGTAGCCTTCAGGTAAAGCTTCGTAATCAATGTTTATCCCATCAAATCCAACGTCTTTTGCGAGGGACACAAGTGTATTAATGTGAGATTTCCTTTTCTCTTCGGAAAATAATATCGGTTCGAGGCGTTTATAATCCCAGTCATCGACATCTTCACCCTCAGCTTTATCATCAGGGAGATTGGTGACAATGGCCAAAACTTTTGTTCCGTTTTCCTGTGCTTTCCGAATTAGTTTTCTGTCTGTTTTGGCCAGAGTGTATTGTTTGAAATCGCCGTTTTTATCCAGTGTGTACCAGAAAAATGCGATGTAATTAATTTTCTCTTTATTTTCCAGATAGGAATTGAATCCGCGATTCTGGTCCCAGTAGGGAATCCAGGCTAACACGCTGCATGGAGAATTATGATCTCGGTTTTTGTATCGATGGTGATCCATATGAGCCAGTGCGGGCGTGCCTGAGAAACTTAGCGCTAATAGTAGGATAAAAAGTCTGAAGAAAGACAAAAGTAATCTCGGTTCGTTGGTTTAGAGGATGGCCAGTCGTGCCAGCCAGTATGCTTCTGCCGCTGCAGAACCGCATTGAAGCCCACGGTACTTAGCCAGGGTTGTTACACCGTGAACTGAAAGCGGACTATCGGGTTCTTTTAACTGGGATCGATAAAGTTTTAACGCCTCAAGTTTGGCATTCAGATCTTCTTCTTCCAGCTTGATATAGAGAGAAGGAGAGTTCATCGTTTCGGCTGTATTCCACGCATGATAAGGCAGCTCATAGGTGGCCAACATGGTTTGGAATGATTTCTGTTTCAGGGAAGCCGGTCGAAGTGCTGTCACCGTGGCTTCATTGATAGCCCGATGGTCCTGATTGTAGTCGTTACCGGAGGTGGTCAGTACCAGGTTCGGCTCCAGTTCGTGCAAGGCCAGTTTGCTGCCTCGCTCGATGGCATGTACCAGTTCTTTCTGGGGGGCTGCATCAAGCTTTAGATGATATTCATCGCCGGGCATGGCAATGTCGTAATCATCAAAATCAAGGTAGTTTGCAACTTCTGTTATTTCTTCTATGCGCTCTTCTGCAGTTGATTTTCCTTTTGCGGAAAAGTCCATGGTTGTTCCCACGGTCATATACATGACGTAGACTTTTCCACCTTCTCGTTTAATTCTGTGAATCAGTCCGCCACAGCCAAAGACTTCATCGTCAGGGTGTGGGGCAATGATGAGTGCTTTAATTTTACTTAGATTGATCATAGTTATTGGCCATCCATTGGTATGGATTTATTTACGGGAAGGACTGGCCCAGCGGCCGTCTGATTCCACAAAATAAGTGAGTGGTAATGTAAACAGGAAAAGAAATGAGTCTATCCAGCGAATCGGAACAAATCCCAGGCCGTATATAAGTAACATGGGTTTCTCCTCATGAAGCGTCACAAGTATGGTCAGGATATAGTCAAAAACAAATATGCCGACGACCAGGTCGATAATCCTGATGTCGACTATCCCCAACATGGGGAGCCACATGGTCAGCGTCTCGCCGGGCATCAATATGAGCCAGGCCAGAACGAATGGGAACGTCAGGAACACCATGCTTTGGATCAATACTTCCAGGGTAAAGGTGCCCAGAGATAACCAGAAGAAGCTCACCCAGAACCCGTGTCTTTTTGCCGTTTGCCAAAAGCCCAAGTTCCAGCGCTTGACCTGATTAAAATAGTCCCTTAGAGAGTGGGGGTCTTCGCACTCTGATATTGCTTTTGGTGTGTAAGCTATTTTTCCGCACCTTTTCCTTTGCAATTCAAAGGTCATATTAAAGTCTTCAATCAATAGACCAGGTGCTATGATATCGATATGTGGAATGACGCTGCATCGGTACATACTGGAAAACCCTGGGATAATGTAACTAACATTGGTGTATTTCCATGTCTGCGCATAGCGAAGAAAAATCTGCATAACTTTGTATAAACGGACACGATAGGCGACGAATAAGTTACCCCAGCTTGGTAGCCAGTGTGGTTTCCATTTGGGTCGGGCATGCCCGGCAACGGCAACAACGGCAGGGTCGTCAAACAGCGGCAAGGCATATTTCATGTAATTTTCATCAATTTCTGAATCAGCATCCATGAGAAGGATGGCTTTGTATCGGTCACAAATTTCAAAATGATCGATCAGGTATTGAAGCGCCCGAGCCTTGCCGCCATTGGGTTGAATGTCAGCAATATTGCATTCCCATTGTTTAACTGTTTCAACTGTATTATCTGTTGAGCCATCACTGCCCACAAAAACATTACTCATGGGCACGACTTTTTTGAGTGCGTCCAGGCAAAGATGGATCGTTTTTTCCTCGTTGTATGCCGCTATAAGTACGGCAACATCTTTTAATTCAACACGAGCTTGCAAAGCCTGTGTGTTTTTTGTGGAATCTTGCTCGTCCCGTCTGTATATCAAGGTTAAGTGCTCAACAAGATACCTGCCTCCGTACCAGCTTCCAGTTATCGCTAATAAAAAGTAAGTCAAATTCTGAAAGAGACCCGCTTCAGGGAGTTGCGTTGCTGCGATGCTTCCAAAGTAATAATAAAGAAACCAATAAAGAACAGAGAAGAGCAACACGTCTGATGCGGAGAATACTTTGTGCAAAATACCCACCGTGATACGTGAGAGTAAAATAGCTGCTAATACCCACAAAAAACCAGGCAAGACGTATGTAATCCATGGATTGGGTAAGACTAATAAACTGTTTGCGTCACCAGCTTGCACCATAGCCTGTGCTGCCATTGAAATGGGCGCAAGAATAAATTCATAAAGCACGAAAGCAACGCAGGGGGCTAAAACCAACGCCAGCAATTGTCTTGTTGGCGCGCTTGTATAACGATGAAAGGCTTCAGAGAGATAACGTAAAATCCCAATGGTGCCCCATATTGTAAAGCTCAAGCCGTACAATGTAATAAAGGCCAGAATAAATTTAACCACTGATGATTGCCGGGGTTTTACCAGTGTTGCGGGAATCTCTTTCCATCTGTGTTTAACTGGTTATCTTTAACTTACACCCTGTATTTTTGGAGATTCTTCAAAAAGGAGCAGGTCGGGTTCATGGGTCATAACCCCGTAGTTAGGCATCATTTCGAGCAAGCCTTCAGTTGTTGAAATACAGGGTGCCCAGCCCAGTTTTCGCACTTTAGTGGTGTCGGGTAAACGACCACCATGATCTTCAATAAAATGAGGGCGATATTCTATGTCGACTGGCATGGGGGTCAGAGAGTCAATCAATTCTGCCAGCTCCCTTATCGTCATCTGTGTTGAACCCCCAATATTATAGACTTCACCCGGCGTCCCTTTTTCCATCACCAGCATCAAAGCCTGAATAAGGTCATTCACATGCATATGGGCGCGGTTCTGGTTTCCATCGCCGTAAATGGTAATTTTCTGACCCAGGCGTATTTGTTTCAGGAATTGTGGAATAACTCTGGTATCGTCAGGCGACATTCCGGTTCCAAAAGTATTAAAAAGCCGGACGATCCTGGCTGGTACCTGGTATTTCTTTGCATACATGGAAACCAGTGATTCGGAGAACCGCTTACCTTCTTCGTAAGCACTTCTTGGGCCTACAGGGTCAACATTGCCGTTATAGCATTCTGTTTGCGGAAAGACTTCGGGATCACCATAGACCTCTGCGGAACTTGTATAGACCAGTTTTGCATTATTATTATGCGCCAGCTTGAGGACGTTATCTGTTCCAGTTGAGCAGGTAACCAGCATTTCTTCGGCCATAGGGGCAATGTTTGGGACACCTGTCGGGCAGGCTAAATGGAGTACTTCATCGTAGTTGTTTTCTTTGAACATCGAAACAAAATCTGGGTCTGAGATGTCTGTTTCGAAAAACTGGAATGATTCATTTTCTTCCAGAGCAGAAATTGATTCCCGCCGTCCCGTTATCAGATTATCAACGCAATCAACGATTGAGCCTTTCTCAAGTAAATATCTACAAAGATTGGAACCTACAAACCCAGCTCCGCCTGTTACCATGATTCTTTTTTTAGTTAGCATATTCCTCGTCCTGTATTTTGTACCAACTATCTGATACCCGTTTTTTTAACGTATTTTAGCTGAAAATATTTTGATAGAATAGTAACAGTCCGCCTGGTTTTCTCCTTTTCTGAATTTGTGATGTGGTTAGCAGTATTTCTCTTGAGTTATGTTTAGGACTAAAAATAAGCATAACTGTAAGTCTCGCGCCTGTTTGATGATTTGCCACAGTTATATATTGCATATTAATAGTCTGGATGATTGAGATGGTATGGAACTTTTGCGGCAATTCTTTTAATCGGAACCTTGAACTAAACATCTCCTTTTATCACCTCTGATTTCAAAGGGAAAAACTGTGTCAGTGACTTTCTTCTCAGGCTAACTACGCAAGACTATCATAGACGCCTGGAACTTTCCTTATACCAGGTTATATCTTTTCATCCTACTGCGAGGATGCAGAAAGCGTGAGATTAATCGTCAGCCAGTTTTTTCCAGTAGCAGTCCAATTTCTTCATCCTTGAGGTAGCAACCTGGATCTTCGGCCCAGGGGTTGTCGTGAATTTGCAGAGCACGAATGCGGGTGTTGCCGCCGCAGATATTAAAATGCACGCATTCACCGCAGCGTCCGCCGATATTTCTGGGTTTGGCTTTCAGGCCCGCCATGATCGGGTCGGAGGTGTCCTGCCAGATTTCAGAGAAAGGACGTTCCCGCACATTACCGAGATTATAATGCCACCAGAAAGTATCCGGGTGCACGTTGCCCAGGTTATCGATATTAGCGATATTTACACCCGAGGAATTGCCACCCCACTGGATTAATTTTTGCCTTAGATGTTCCGCCTGATCCGGAAAGTTTCGTTTTGCCCAGTGGTAAAGATAAACGCCATCGGCATCGTTGTTACCGGTGACAAATTCTTTTTTGATGCATTTGCGTAAGTAATCCAGGCAGGTATCAAAAAGTAGATCCATCGCCTGGCGCGTGACGTTGTGGTACACATCATTTCGGCGATGCCGGTTGCCACGTCCGGCGTAATTTAAATGAGACAAATAAAATTTGTCTACGCCTTCTTTTTCAGCCAGCGCCAGCAGTTGTGGTAATTCTTCTACGTTGTCCTGCGTTAGTGTGAAACGCAACCCGATTTTAATATCGTTTTCGCGACATAAACGAACGGCATGCATGGAGGCATCAAACGCACCTTTTTTCTGTCGAAATGTATCGTGTGTATTTTCGATACCATCAATACTGATGCCGACATAATCGTAACCAACGTCTGCAATCGAATTGATATTGCTTTCATCAATTAACGTGCCATTGGTTGAAAGCCCGACATAAAATCCTTTTGCTTTTGCGCGTTTGGATATGTCAAAAATATCGGGACGTAAAAGCGGCTCGCCGCCGGAAAGAATTAATACCGGCACACGAAACTGCTTCAGGTCATCCATGACGGTGTTGACTTCTTCTGTGCTTAATTCGCCCTTGAAATCGGTATCGGCTGAAATGGAATAACAGTGTTTGCAGGTGAGATTGCAGCGGCGAATTAAATTCCAGATTACCACCGGGCCGGGTGGCTGGCGTACTGGACCAAGTGGTGTCGGGTTTAATAATTCCTCGATATAACGTGTGATTCTGAACATGGTTATTTCTCGGTTATCAGCCGCAGGCCGGTCTTTTTTAAAATACGGCGGCTGTAGATGACATCATGCGTCAGCCGTCGTTCTCCCAGCAGTTCGACCATTTTCTGAATATGATTTTCGACTTCTTCACGACTATGGCCGTGGAGCATGGCAAACAGGTTATATGGCCAGTGTGGCAAATATCTGGGCCGTTGGTAGCAGTGGCTGACGAAGGGCAGGGCGGCGATTTCTTTGCCCACTTCGTGTATGTGTTTGTCAGTGATATCCCAGACGCTCATGCCGTTGGCTTTATAACCCAGTTTGTAATGATTGGGCACAACACCGATGCGGCGTATCAAACCATTTTGCTGCATGGTCTTTATTCTGGAAATAATGGTTTCTGCTTTGATTCCTAATTCTTCAGCCAGTTGATGGTATGGCCTGGGTACAAGTGGCAGACCCTGTTGGGTGGCAAGAATGATTTTTCTGTCAATATAATCCAGATAGTTCTCAGGTGTCGCGATTTCTGGTGCGGAATCAAACATCAAAATGCAGCCCTACATAGAATTCTTCCTGCTTGGGCAGATTCATAATTGGAAAGCCGGTCTTTTCTTCAATATCCGCAAGCAGGCTTGTGATTTGTTCAGGCGATTCAGTCGCAACGACAAACCATAAATTGTAATAGTGGTCGCGCTCGTAGTTATGTGCGATTTCTGGATACTGATTGATTATTTCTGCGGTGTGTTCAATTTCTGCGTCAGGTACGGCCATGGCACAAAGACTGTAACTGCCCCCGGCTTTTTCAATATTGTATAGCGGGCCGAACCGGCTGAGTGTCCCGTCACCCAGCATTTTTTCAACCCGTTTGATTAAAACTGATTCCTCAAGGCCCAGTTTTTTTGCAGCATCCGCAAACGGATATTCCGAGACGGGAAATCCGCCTTGCAGGCCATTAATAATCTGTCGGTCAACGCTGTCCATAATGTGCGCCACGTTGGCGGAAACGGCGGCCACTGAAAAGCACTTCTTTGGAAAAAGCGCCAAGCCCTGTTTCTGCTGCAATCTTTTCCAGTGCGTCGATGACTGAATCGTGGCTTTTGCCGTGAATCATGGTGAAAAGATTATAAGGCCAGAGTGGCAACTGTCGCGGGCGACGATAGCAGAGGGTGACACAATCAAATTCACCCAGCTTTTTCCCTGCGGCATCAACCTGATCGTCGGGAATATCCCACACCACCATCGCGTTCGCTGTGTAACCTAATTCGTGATGACGCACGACGGCGCCAAAACGCTTGATGATGTTGGATGATTGCAATTGGCGGATGCGCTTAATGACATCCTGCTCGGACAATGAAAGCTGTTCTGCAATTTCGGCATAAGGCCGTGGCGAAAGCGGCAGGCCATCCTGGATAGCGACAATCAACTTGCGGTCTGTATCGGTCAGCACCATAACGGGAAACCCAGGTCGATGTGATAGGCCTGTTCCAGGGGAAGGTTGAGAATCTGGAATCCGGTTTTGTCTCTTAATTCCTGGATAATTTCTTCGATGCGATTTCGGTCAGATGCAGTGAGCACGAACCAGAGGTTGAAGTCATTTAAGCGTTCATAATTATGATTGACCTCGTCATAACTGTTAACGAGAGCCGCTACTTCTTCAAGCTGTTCTGCGGGAACCGCCATGGCAACCAGGGTGCTGGCGCCTGCACGATTGGGTGTAAATACGGGGCCGATACGACTGAGTATTTTTCGTCGTGAAAGCGAATCCAGCATTTCCAGAATTTTTGTTTCGGTAACGCCAAGTTCATCAGCAATATCAGCATAGGGCATTGGTGAGAGTGGAAATTCATGCTGGTAAGCATTCAGGAAACGACGCTCAAGGTCTGTCAGTTCGCTTACAGCCACCTGATTGGTTTCTTTCTGAATGGTCAATTTAAGCATATTCATACCAGCAGCAATTTCTCATATACGCAATGTGGCAGGGTCAGACGTAATCCACATTGATGTATATCAATGATCAGCCGCGTTTGAGTAGATAAAAATTCCCGAAGGCTTTTTAACGGGCACCTCAAATTGCTTGGTCCAATCTTGCGTGTTGTAGGCGAGGACTTTGCTGTCAGAATTATTTGATATGTAGATGAGAGGCTCCAGTTTTGACCAACGAAGGTGTAGAACTTTTCCTTTAAAATCAAAATTCTGTGTGATTTTTAATGATTCCGTATCAATAATTTCTACGATTGGAAAATGCTCGCCACTAAACGTTACAGCTAGCTGTTTTTTGTCTGGAGACAAGGATGTAAAAACGGGCAGGCCAGCAACATCGATTGCTTTGACAAAGTTAAACTTGCTGTCAAAAACAAAAACTTTATTATCGCCTACGGCAGGAATAAATATACGATCTGCGCTAATACTCCAGAATCCAAAATGGGGCACTTTGAGCACAGGCTGTTTATTCCCTAATGCGAGTTCCAGTTTACTGAAACTCATTTTCTCCAGATCAATGACGCCAACATGGGGTGAGTTGAAAAAGCCGACAATATAGAACTGGTCGTTAATCATGGCATCGAAAGGTGCTGTACCGATATTCTTGAAACTTTTCTGCAGTTTAAAGTTTGGCGTTTTTGCTGAAGGAGCCTGATCTTTTAACACCCAGACTTCGTCTTTGTCCATGAGTGCGAAAACCAGGTAATCTTTGTAAATCTTGATGCCTACGTTTTTAGAGTCAGTTGTGAAGCTCTGGATGGATTTCAGATCGTGATCCAGAATCTCAACGGTTTTATTGTCATAGTTGGCGACTGCCAGATAGCGATCCTCTATGACAAAACCAATTGCGCTTTTGCTGGTTTTGTATTCTTTTAGTTTTTCCTCGGTGACGGGATCAAACTTGATGACATAACCATCACGCGTGATCATGAAGCCTTCGTTTTTATGGAACTTTACAACAGCATGGTTAAAGTTGTGCAGATTTGTAATGCGGCTTTTATGTTTGTGATTCTCAATCACACTTAAAGCAGAGTCATTGCGCTCAACCACAAATATTTTTTCATTTGCCTGCGCCTGAGAGAAGGCGAAAAGAAGTAAAATTATAAACAGTTTAGTCAATTTATTCATGGTCATGATATTTTGAATTAGTGAGCAGTCGGTTTGGATTTAAAGTGGTTAATATATTCAACGATACTGAGAAGCTCTTGCTGATCGAGCTTGAAATCTGGCATCAGGCTGCGAGAATAGCCCAGACGTTTTGCTGAGGATGCAGGGTCAGAAATGTGGCCAATTATTTCTCCGTTGTTTCTTTTATCTGCAATCTCCTGGAAGGAGGGGCCAAAAGCCTGCGCGGTTTGATGGTGGCAACCCCAGCATTTTTCTACGAAAATACTCATTCCAAATTGCTCACGATAAAATACCCTGTTTTTATTAACAAAGTTATATTTTCCAATCGGCATGTTAGCGGGGTAGTTTTTCAATTCTTCAAAGGTGTCTGTATTGTATACAAGCAGTGCGCCATCATTTTCATAGATACTGAGGTAAGTATAACGACCATCCCCGGAAAACTCGGTATGGTTGAACTTTTTTCCAGGAACAGGTTTTATTCGTTTCTCGCTAAAATCTTTTTTATTGATCAACACCAGCTCGTCGCTGCCATTATCAATCCACAGCCAGGGGGTTGCAGGATGGGTTTTTACAAAAAACCCGTCGCCACCTATGTTGACCTTTTTAATGAATTTCCAGTCGTACATTTTCCAGACTGTAATGTAGGGTTTGTTCATGTGCGGCGTGGCAAAATAGAAATTCCCGTCCTGATACCAATAGGTCGCAGAGAACAGATGTGGCATGCCCTCAATTTTTTGCTCAAAGACGACTTTATTTGTCTGCAAGTCATAGATTTGTAATTGAGTTCCTCTCCGCGATGTGCCAATTAAATATCTGTCAAACGGGTCGATAAAGAAGTCTTCAATCGGCGCGTCCAGTGTCTCATAATTTATCTTTCTGGTTTTTGTATCCAGAATGCCCAGCAAAGCACGATCTCGGTAAGTAAAGATCGCCTTGTCATCAGAATATAATTCATATAATGCGCTTATTTTTCCTTCTAATGGCTGTGTGTCGACAAGAGTAAGATCGCTTGCATTAAACGTAACCAACTGTTGTGGCAGTCGACAGGTTGCAAATAAATAGCGGTTGTCGCGGGAGACAGAGATGTTTCTCAGATAAACGCAGGCGCGAACTTTGTTTGTGGGTTTTCCCTGTTGCAGGGAATATTTTGTTACCCAGCCGTCTCGAGAGGGCACAAAAAAATCATTTCCACTGGTGGTATATTTTATCCCGCCATGGACATTATTTACGGTGAATTTATCTAGTACCTTTTCATTTTCCATGACCCAGACTTTGTTGGCGTCACGCTCGACAACCGGAGTAATATTTCGGATGCTTTTAAAATTCAGTTTTTTTGCTTCTCTTTGAATAGAAGTCAGGCTGTGAATAATATCTTTTTCACTCCACTGATAATCACCTGGGTGATGCATGTAGGCAATTAAAGCAGAGGTTTGTTTTTTGTCCAGTTGCGGGAAGGCAGGCATCAATGTGGATGGCAAACCTTCAAGGATTATTTTTTCGATTTGTTGTGGTGTTTTTCTGCGCAGGAATTCCGGCAGAAGAGGTGGCCCACTCAGGCCGATTCTTTTTTCGTGATGACAGGAAGCGCAAAGCGTATTGTAGAGCTTTTCACCACTATGGCCGGGATCTCCGACTTCAACCTGGTGTGCCTGAAAGCTGTCAAATTTTTCAGCAAGAGCCTGACCACTGAGGGTCAGGCTCAAACCAATTACTAAGGCATAAAAATGTGCCTTCACTATCCTAGTAAATGTCGTCCATGGTGTTGGCAACGTTGAATTTGCCAGTCGGAGTCAGCAGACGCTTGTCCTTAATTGTAGTCTTCAACTTAAGCGTATTTGAGTCGTACACCAGAATGGCAGTAGGAATTTCCTTATGACCCCACACAGTGGTCCAGACTTCTGACCCATCAGCGTTGAACTCAAAATGAACCGGACCGCGTAGCTTAACCTTTGAGCCGTCGCTGGTCTTGAATTCACCACGGAATTCATCTGGCATGGGCAGGGTCTTCACAACTTCTAGTGTGGCCTTATCGATCACATAGATTTGTGTTTGCAGTTTACGGTCTGGATTCAAAGGACGATCGGCGAAGATGTACTTGCTGCCGGGGTGTGACTTGATAAACAGGTTGCCACCACCTTTGCCGGGCAGCTTGATTGTCTTCACAATTTTCCAGGCGTTGTCTGGGTGCTTCTCAGGGTCGGTACCGATAAAGACGATACTGTTGGCACCGATATGACCTGTACCCCAGATGGGCCCGTATTTTTTGCTGTCAACATTCACGCCACGACCCGGATGTGGTTTGTTAGCACCCGTTTCGATAATACCGGCGATCTTTTTCTCAACCGTATCGACTGCGACCACTTTGTTTTTAGCGTTTGCAGCTACCAGGAAATAACGCTTGGATAAATCCCAGCCACCGTCATGCAGAAAACGCTCGGCATCAATCATGGTGATTTTGGGGTTAGCTACGTCTTCGTAGTCATATAACCAGACCTGACCGGTTTCCTTAATGTTGATAACCCACTCAGGATCATGATGCGATGCAACGATGGCGGCAACGCGCGCTTCGCGTGTGTACTCACCTGTGTCATAGGTATAGCTAGCTGTGGAGACGATTTTTTTCGGCTCCAGCGTTGGACCGTCCAGCACAACAATTGAAGGCGGCCAGTAACAACCAACTACGACCAGTTTGTCATCGTAATTGCCTTTCGGGCCGTTGTATTTTGACGTATCAATACTACGGGCGTCGTTACAGGTTCTGATTTCCGCGACGTTTTCAGGCTTCTTCATCCACAGGTCAATCATGGATGCTTTGCCGTCACGACCGATCACGTACATGTAGCGACCACTTTTGGAGGTCCGCAGAATGTGTGTTGCAAAACCACTATCGACGACGCTGATAATATCTTTTTTGTCGCCATCAACAATCGCGATTTTACCGACGTCTCTAAGGATAATGCCGAAGTAGTTCTTCCAGTTGCGGCCACCTTCAGGTTTGGCGGGGCGCTTGTCGACCGGAATTAATACTTTCCAGCTTTTCTTCATATCCGCCATGCTTTTTTCAGGTGGTGGCGGTGGTGTTGTCTGAATATAGCGTGCCATCAGGTTGGTTTCAGCCTTGGTCAATTCACCAGACTTTCCCCAGCCAGGCATGCCGCCGGGTGTGCCATTAAAGATAATGGTTTCCAGCACCTGCGTGCCCATGGCTTTGGTTTTTGCTTCGCCTAGTTCAGGACCCAGTGCGCCTTTACGCAACATGCCATGACAGCCAGCGCAGCGGTCAAAATAAACTTGCGTGGCCTCTTTTAACTCAGCTTCATTCAGGCTGACTGCTTTGGTGTCTGCGGCCGCCTGTTGCGAGAGCAACAGAGTGCCCGACATAAGCGCCAGTGCAATTTTAGCTTTCATCTTCATGCGTTATCTCCTCTCGAAAGAATTTCGTGATTTTTAGTCTTCATGATCGCCTTGCTTTTGTTTCTTCTTCTCACTGTAGTAGAGAAAAAACATGGGCAGAATGATCACTGTGTGAAGAAAGATAGTCAGCGTCATTGGCCCGCGATTAAGCGTACCGAAGAAGCTGGGGACGACATCTGTAAATGCTTCAATCATGGTTTTAACTCCTATGCGGTTGCGGTAGCGGTTGATTCTGTTTTCAGGTTTTCACGCTGTGCTGTCCTGGCAATTGTCATCATGTCTTTCATCAGGAAGACAAAACCAAGAATGGTGACGACACCCATTGCCAGACGCCAGCCGTATGCCTGAATCATCCAGGGTGAATTCTGCCCGACAAAATAACCCTGCCAGGTAGCGCCCCATTGGCCGCGTTCGATAAAGGTCTGAACATAACCCGCTATTGTTAGTGCCATCGTCATGCCGAGCACACCTCCAGTCAGGAGTGTAATGCCCCACTTGGCAGAGGCGGTCATACGCATTTCTTTGAGGCCATACTTTCCTTGTAGGCCGATGTACATCATGCCGATTAACGCGGCGACATAGGCACCATAAAAGGCAAGGTGACCATGTGCGGCTGTCCACTGCGTACCATGTGTGTAGAGGTTGATCTGCGGCAGAGTATGCATGAAGCCCCACACGCCTGCACCGAGGAAGTTGCCAAAGGTGGTGACGACAAACCAGCTGAATGCAGGCGTATTGGTCATGGGTGTGCGTTTGCCAGCCTGTTTGCCCCAGTCATAAATGACGTGCACAAACATACCCAGTAGCGGAACTGGTTCCAGTGCACTGAATAGGGCGCCGATCTCAAGCCAGTATTCCGGTGTGCCGATCCAGAAGTAATGGTGGCCAATGCCGAGAATACCTGAACCGAACAGCATTGCCACTTCGATCCAGATCCACATCTCGATGATTTTACGGTTGGCGCCGATTGTCTTTATCAGGCCATAACCAATTACAGCGGCGACATAAACTTCCCAGGTGGCTTCAACCCAGAGATGAATTACCCACCACCACCAGAACTGGTCGACAGAAACGTTTTTGGTGTAGAACATGCCCGCCAGATACAGGCCGGCCAGTGCCAGTAGGTCGATCATGAGTACGGTGACGATACCGGTGCGTTTTCCTTTGAAAGCGGTAGCGAATACATTGCCGAGAAAGCCAAGTACGACGACAACAATACCGATATCCGCCCAGCGCGGTGCTTCGATATACTCACGGCCTTCATGGATGAGCCAACGGGACATGGCGTTACCGGGACCGACCTGGACTACCAGATAGACCACAACGACAATGGTGACCGCCAGAGTGAGTATATAGAAGAGTAGTCGGCCAATTTTGATGCCTACCGTTTCTATTCCCGTTTCATCGGGCAGCAGCCAGTAAACAGAGCCGATCATGGCATAGAGCAGCCAGACGATCATGGCATTGAGGTGCACCATGCGACCAACCGAAAAATCAATGATCCCAAACAGAAACTGGGGGTACAGGTACTGTATCGCTGTCGTCAGGCCAAACAATAACTGCGCCCCAAACAGGATCAGCGCAACCTGAAAATAATTAATCGCAAGCTTCTGCGATTCGTATTGAACATTCATGACTCTACTTAGCATTGACGGCACCTTTTATCTTGTTAAAGTTTCTCGGGAATCCATTGGTGTCGATGGATGACATATGTTTAAGGAAAGCGACGACCGCTATGGCTTCATCAGGTGTGATTCCCAGGTCCGGCATCATGCGAGCATGGGTGGGGTATTTGTTGGGATGCTGCAGGAATTCAGCCATTGCTTCTTCCGTGGTGGCCTTGCCGGTCATGGGACGGTAGGGGCCAGTTTCGCTCCATGCAGGATCCAGCCAGGACTTGGTCAGATCCGGTGCGTAGTAGGCGCCGTTACCCAGTAGCGTATGACAGTTCATGCAGTTTTTGGATTGCACTGTCATTTTTCCGTGACTCACCAGCTCAGTAGCCTCTTCCTCACTATAATCATTGCGGCCAAAAAACATTTGCTTGCCGCCAATGATGGGTATTTCTGTCTTGCGCTTGTTGTCTAGCTCATAGCCGATCTCGTAATTAATAACGGCGGCAGAAGGAACGCGCTTGGTCACACCATTTTCCAGATCTTCAATGGTGCCTGCAGAAATCTGGGGGATAGTGTCCAGGGACAGCCAGATCAGGAGTAGTACCGCAAAGCCGGTCACCCAGACAGCTGTGTTTCGCCAGAAGCGGACGCTGCCCCAGACAGATATTTTTTGTTCTTCCACGATTCACCTCGTTCGATTGTAAATAGTTAAATAGGGTTAGCTAGTGCTCAACGGCTTCATGGGTCCGTTTCACCAAGAAATAAACAATATGGGGGATGATGAGATAACCCACCATGGCAGCCAGTAGTACCTTTTGGGTAAAAGGGTTGATCTTTAGATGGACGCTCAGCACATAAAGGCTATAGGTTTGTAATATCCAGAATATGTAAGCAGCAGGCATCGCCCAGCTGGGTAAATAATGGATCTTCACAAATGAATAGACACTGACATAGGCGGCACCTAGCAGAATCACAAGTGCACCAGTTACAAATATGGTAAAAAAGCTGGATATCTCAAGATATTCCAAGTTCTCCTCCCGGGTTGTTTATAAAAAATGTAAACAAGAGAAACTTTTATCTAGGTGAGGACTCTAAACGCAACGACTATTAACAATCCTTGATATGAGTCAATCAATTGCTCATTATGTTTTGGGTATAGTTTTTAACATAACGAATTTAGTAATATAAAATAGAGAGAGTTCACATGAAAAAACAAATTATTTTGATGGCTGCTTTAGCGCTGACGCTGACTGCCTGTGGTCAGGAAGCAGAAAAAACGGTAGATGCCGGTAAGGCAGCGGTAGAGGCGGGTAAAGCTGTCGTCGAGAAAGGTAAGTCAGTCGTAGAATCCGGTGAAAAAGCGGTTGAAAAGGTCAAAGAAGTCGTTGCACCTAAAACTGAAGCGCCTGTTGCTGAAAAAACGGCAGGTGGTGTAGACGGGAAGACAGTATATAGTGCTTGTGCAGGTTGTCATGGAGCAGATGGCAAGACTAAAGCGCTGAGCGTCAGCCCGATTATTGCTGGACAGAGCAAGGATGATCTGGTGATGAAAATCAAAGGCTATAAGGATGGCAGTTATGGTGGTGCTATGAAAACTACGATGGCGCCGCTGGTGACCAACCTGACCGATGATCAGATCGCCGCTGTTGCGGAATATATTTCCGGTCTGTAAGGTTTTGACGACATCTGGCAGCCCTGCTCAGGGCTGCCAGTTTGTTTTTCTAAGCGGCCTTTTGTTCAGGCATGAGTCTGTAAATTAAATTGTGTAACTGCTCATATTCTAATACCTTAAACAAAA
>DTYI01000244.1 GCA_012961935.1 Thiotrichales bacterium
CCTTTGCTGCGGATGGCAGAGTGCGGACAGACGAACGGACACTTGCCGCAAAAAATGCACAGGTCTTGGTTCCAGACGGGAATTTCCAGTGCAATATTACGTTTTTCAAACGCTGCCGTTCCCAGCGGATAAGCGCCATCAGCGGGTAAAAAACTAACGGGTAATTCATCCCCTCGTCCGGCGATAATTTCACCTGTTACCTGCTGAACGAATTTGGGCGCGTATTCGGGAACAGGCAGGTTTAATTCGAAGTCGCTGGAAAGCTTGTCCGGGATATTAATTTCATGCAGGCTGGCGAGCGTGGCATCGATCGCGGCAAAATTTCGCGCCACAATTTTACGGCCTTTACTGCCATAAGTTTTTTCTACCGCCTGTTTGATTTTTGCAATGGCCTCGTCTTTGGGCAGCACCCCGGAAATGGCAAAAAAGCAGGTCTGCATAATGGTGTTAATGCGTCGGCCCATGCCGGATTTTTTTGCCACGGCGTAGGCGTCAATCGTGTAGAGGCGAATTTTCTTTTCTAAAATTTTCGCCTGCATGCTGCGCGATAAAGTTTGCCAGACATCGTCTACATCGGCAGGTGAATTGAGCAGAAAAACAGCCTTTTCTGCAGCCTTGTCGAGCATCGGATAACGTTCTAAAAATACAGTCTGATGGCAGCCTATAAATTGCGCTTCGCCATCATTGATTAAATAGGAAGCGCGGATGGGTCTGTCGCTGAATCGCAAATGGGAGACGGTGACCGCGCCCGCTTTTTTTGAGTCGTAAACGAAATAACCCTGGGCGTAGTGGTCGGTTTCTTCACCGATTATTTTGATGGTATTTTTATTTGCGCTAACGGTGCCGTCTGAACCGAGCCCATAAAACAAACACTGCATCACACCGTCCATATCCTTGTTTTTTGCTGTCTTGTCCCAGTCCAGGCTGGTGTGGCTGAGGTCGTCATGGATGCCGATGGTGAAGTGATTTTTTGGTTTGTCGGCAGCCAGGTTTTTGAACACGGCGCGGATCATGCCGGGGGTAAATTCTTTTGAAGAAAGGCCATAACGGCCACCGAAAATTTTAGGCAGAGCGGCAAATTTTTCGCCACCTTCCGAGTGATATTCGGCCAGCGCAGTCATCACATCTTTATACAGGGGTTCGCCTTCAGCGCCGGGTTCCTTGCAGCGATCGAGCACGGCAATCTGTTTGGTGGACGCAGGCAGTGCATCGATCAGATGCTGTTTTGAAAAGGGGCGGTATAACCGAACTTTGATCAGCCCGATTTTATTTCCCTGCGCAAGCAATGTATCGACCGTTTCTTCCACCGCTTCAGCACCGGAGCCCATCAGGAGAATGATTTGTTCTGCGTCAGGGTGGCCGTAATAATCGAATAGTTTGTAGTGGCGTCCGGTGAGTTCAGCAAAGCGTTGCATGGTATTTTCTACAATGCCGGGTAGCGCATTATAGAACGGGTTGACCGTCTCTCGTGCCTGAAAATACACATCCGGATTTTGCGAGGTGCCGCGGATAACCGGGTGATCCGGGGTGAGTGCGCGCTGACGATGGGCGGCCACCCGTTCATCATTGATCATGCTACGAATCGTTTCTTCGTCAAGCTGGGCCACTTTGGCCAGTTCGTGCGAAGTGCGGAAACCATCAAAAAAATGCACAAAGGGAATGCGCCCTTCCAGCGTTGCAGCCTGGGCGATGAGCGATAAATCCATGACTTCCTGAACAGAGCCCGACGCCAGCATGGCAAAACCGGTGCCGCGCGTGGCCATGACATCGCTGTGGTCACCAAAAATAGAGAGTGCCTGCGCTGCCAGAGAACGCGCCGCGACATGGATAACGGCTGGCGACAGCTCACCCGCGATCTTGTACATGTTCGGGATCATCAGCAGCAGACCCTGGGAAGCCGTGAAGGTCGTCGTCAGTGCGCCACTTTGCAAAGCGCCATGGACAGTGCCGGCGGCCCCTGCTTCACTTTGCATTTCGATAATCGTTGGCACGGCACCCCAGATATTTCTCTGTCCCAGCGCAGACCATTCGTCCGATAGTTCACCCATGGGTGATGCCGGTGTGATTGGGTAAATCGCAATCACCTCATTGGTTTTGTGTGCGATATAAGCAGCGGCTTCGTTGCCGTCGATGGTGACCATTCTTGCTTTGGTCATTGATCCTCCAGTTTAGTCAAAACAACCTGTCGATAAATCTAACTATAGAAGCTGTAATTCCAGGTGGATTGATGCGGATCAATAAAAGTTAAGATGTCTTCCAGTTGCCGTGTATTTTAGTCCCGAAACTGCATTGATCGTCTGGCGAATTCAAAATCAGCATGAACCATTAATCATAAATTCGAGGCCTGCGGGCTTTTTTTTGTGGAAACCCGGTCGTATTTTTATCAAAGTGTACGGTGATGAATAATAGGGAGTGATTTCAGAAAGCGACGAAGTCTGGTTCGGCAAAATAAATGAGCAGGTGACTTTCTCGCGTTTCAATAACAATCAGTATTCTCATGGAAGATAGAAATAATACAATTATTATCGTTTCTATTGGCTTTACGGCTGTCCTGGCGTTAATTGCTGCGCTTGTCCTGTTAACGTTGACGAAGCTTTATTCGGTCAATGTGGACATGCCCAGGCTTGTTGAAGAAGTTAGTATCAAGACAGGCGCCATACATACCATGCGTGATGCGATCCGCCTTCGCCAGCTTGATATCAATAAAGCGCTTCATCTGGATGATATTTTTGCCAGAGATGAAATCAATATGAACCTGCTCCGCTACGCCACACAATATCGGCAGGCTGAACAAGTGCTGGATGGAATACCAAAAGGACCGCACGAGCAAAAAATTTATGCAGCACTCAAAGACACGACAAAAACGGCTTATTCTTATAATCTCAAGGCCATTGAATTAATCATCGCGGGAGACAAAGGGGCATACGTCGAAGAGGTCTTGTCGAAAGCATTATTGCAGCAGGAAAAAGTGTTGGGACTGCTCAATGAGTATGTTGCGCTTCAGCAGCAGAATGCGGAAGATGCGATTGCAACAAATTACAGAGAGTATAAGAAAACGCGTAACTTGCTGGTAGCGCTTAGTACTATTGTTCTATTGTTAGCGGGTTTCATTGCCTTTCTGGTTATCAAACGCGCGTCGCGCAGTAATCGTGAAATTGTTCATCAGGCAAGTCACGATGCACTGACAGGTTTGATTAACCGACGTGAATTTGAACATCGTCTTGCGGATGCCGTCATGCAAGCGAAAACCCAGGATATAGAGCATGCCCTGATCTATCTGGATCTGGATCAGTTTAAAATTATTAATGATACCTGTGGCCACATGGCGGGTGATGCTTTATTACAAAGAATTACCGCTGACCTCCAGTCCTATATTCGGCAAAGTGATAGCCTGGCAAGATTGGGTGGTGATGAGTTTGCGATTATATTGTTAGATTGCAATCTCGAGGGTGCAGAAGTTATTGCTCAGGGCCTGATTGATGTGGTGAACAATATCCGCTTCACATGGGAAGAGCATGTTTTCAATGTCAGCGCCAGTGCGGGAGTCGTTCCTATTTCAAAGGATAGTGAGAACAGCGCGGTTGTCATGAGTGCCGCCGATGCGGCCTGTTATGAGGCCAAAGATGCGGGGCGAAATGCTGTACGTACCAGTCAAAGTAGTAACCTGGAACCCAGCCAGCAGCAGGGTGATATATGGTGGGTGTCACGCATTAATCAGGCACTCGAACAAGACCGCTTTGAGCTATATGCCCAGGCAATTATCGCAACAAAAAATGATGAGGATATGTCGGCAGACTATGAGTTATTGTTACGCATGCGTGATCGGGAAGGAGCCATTGTTTTGCCGGGCGTTTTTATTCCTCCGGCTGAGCGATTTGGCTTGATGGTTAAACTGGATCGATGGGTTGTATCGACAGCACTTGACTGGATAAGCGAGCATGGTGACGTACTTGGTGAGGCTTCTTTTTCGATAAATTTATCGGGTTCTTCAATAACCGACCAAAGTTTTCAACGGTTTTTATCCGCAGTCATAAAGTCGTCCGATGTTGCGTCGGAGAGGCTACATTTTGAGATTACTGAAACCGCAATGATCGCTAATCTGGAGCTTGTATCGCAGTTTATTCATAACATGCAACAGATGGGCTGCAAATTTGCGCTGGATGATTTTGGTCGAGGTCTGTCTTCCTTCAGTTACCTTAAAACACTGCCGGTTGATTATGTGAAAATAGACGGAATGTTTATACGGGATATTGTGGACAACGCGGTTAACTTTGCGTTTGTAAAATCAATCGACGAAATTGCCAAAGCAATGGGTAAGAAAACCATTGCAGAGTATGTCGAAACCAAAGGCGCCCAAAATAAACTTCGGGATATCGGCGTAGATTATATTCAAGGTTATGCTATTCATAAGCCTGAACCGATTGATAATCTGTTGCTCAATGCGCCGGCAAGAAAAAAATTGCAGGAACAAAATTAGCGTAACAGCTGTACCAGCATTTAAAGCATCCGGCAGATATACGCCAGCTAAAATCTTATTTTAACTTCTTTCTCATGCTCCATGCTTTCTATTGCTTCCTCCAGATCAATTTTCTGGTCGTTCCCAATTTTTTGTTCAGCCAAAATCTCAAACAGTTCTTTTTGTTCCAGGGTGTAGCTTTCACCAGTTTCTTTCTGGATATAGGCGGCCCAGGGTACAAATTTGGTGAGCGGAAATATTTGTCCTTCCCGGGGTGAAATGTCTATGTTGATACCGGAGACAAATAGCAGGTTTTTGTTTTGGTAACTGTGCTCCTTTACGATGCTGCGGTAGGTTCGGTCGAACTCGATCTGGGTATTGATCTGGGCGGCGAGCAGCATCGGTTCCTTGCTGGTCACGATCCAGGGCATCGGATCAATCAGGTTGCCTTCCAGATGTGAGAGGCCCTCAATGTCACGTGAAAAGTGACGCTCAAAGTGAAACAGGTCAGCGGTTAGCAAGGAGCCAATCGGTTTTTTGGTCTCTGGCCATGCGTTGCCTGTGGCGGTGATGAACTCGGCTGAAGCCAGGAATGTTTTGCTCGTGCTTTGAGCGCGAATAAATCTGAAACGGTCATCATTCGCAACGGCAATCAACTTTTTCAGCGCAAGCATCAGACCTTCATCGCGGTGCGCAGAAAGCAACTGGTTATCCACTGTGATGAGGAAATCATCACCATTACGCTCGAGAAAAATGTTGTCCTGGGCGTAGTGGTATTCATCCAGATACCATTCGATAGTATGAAATATCTTGCCACAGTTTGCTGTGGCGCACTGGTCTTCTCTTTGCAGGCGACGGTAGTTGCCGAAGGTTGCATTCTCCGGGTCGTAGCCGACATGACTGGCCTGCACGATCACCATATCCTTGCCGTGGCTGGCATGCGGCCCATGCCGATCAGTGGCGACGATGCCGCCAACACGGCCATGATTAAAAGGAAAACCACCGAAGTGTTTGGCGAGCAGGATAATCGGATAGCCCTGGCTTTCGTCAGAACAGAATGCGCGTGATGGGGTGATCTTGCCGGGCTGCATGCCCAGCGAAAGTGCAAAGTTATAAAGCCGCGGTACAAACAGGCTGTAACGCATCATCATGCCGTCGAGCTGAAAATTGCCCGGGGTGGTTTGAAGCTGTGAAGAGGCGAATGAATACATATAAGCAGTTTATTTAGAATAAAAGCTTATTCTTTAGGCAAATCCCGGGGATGTCCAGAATTTTACGAAAATCCGGGTTAAGGAGCTTTTGTAGGCAAAGCTTCCGCTCCTGCTCACGCTCCTTACCTACATCCCTGTAGGCACAATGATTCGCCAGTTACTTTCAGCGCTGGCGATGATGTCGAGGATCGCCTGTGGGTAGAAACCAAATACAAGCACCAGCAGGGAAATCAGGACCATCATCAATAGCTCTCGATTTTTCAGATCAACTGCGTCAATGACAGCTTCTCTATCAGCCGGGCCTAAAAATGCCCGGCGGTAGGTGTTGAGGAAATAAGCCGCGCCCAGCACCATGGCAACAAGCGTGGCAAGCCCCACCCCAATATAAGCTTTAAAGGCGCTGAGGATAATCAGCAGCTCAGCCGGAAAACCGCTGGTGCCTGGAATGCCCATGCTGGCGAGGCCCAGGAACAGGAAGAAGCTTGTCAACAAAGGCATGCTTTTCGCTACCCCGCCCAGGCTGACGATATCGGTAGACCCCACACGCTGTTGCAGAAACCCTGTGAGCAGGAAAAGGCCCGAGGCAATCAGCGTAAAATTAAGCAATTGAAAAACAGCGCCCTGTAATCCCTGCGAGGTGAAGGTCGCCAGTCCAACAACGACCAGCCCAACATGGCTGAGGCTGGCATAGGCCAGCAGTCGCCGCAGGTTTGTTTGACTCAGTGCAGCGACGGCACCGTAGATTACACCGGCAATACCCAGGCCTGCCAGCAGCCACTGATAACTCAGCGCTGTCTCTGGTAGCAACGGCAGGACAAAACGCAGAATCCCATAGGCGCCCAGTTTAAGCCCGACAATCGTGGCGAGTGTTGCCGGATGACCTTCCAGCGCCAGTACAGGCAGCCAGGTATGCATCGGCACCAACGGCGTTTTGACGCCAAAGCCGATTAGCAGCATGAAAAACACAGCGGTTTGATATCGATTTTCGCCGATGACAGATATGAGTCCCGGGTAGTTAAAAATATAGCTGCCATCGGGTTGTATGGCGAGAATGACAAAGGCCAACAATAATGGCAGCCCGCCTGTCATCATGAACAGCACATATTTCGTCCCGGCGTAGCGACGATTGGGCCCCTGCCCCCAGAGGGTAATCAGGAAATACAGGGGTACCAGCGACAGTTCCCAGAACAGGAAAAACAGCACCGTATCCAGTGAAGTGAATATCCCGATAACGACGGCCTGAAACAACAGCAGCAGCGCAAAATATAATTTGCTGAGTGAGTGGATGGCGTTCCAGGAAGCCAGAATGACCAGCAGAAATAGTAGCGATGTGGCGGGCAGAAAAAGCAAAGAAATACCATCAACGCCGAGCAGATAATGGATATTTAAAGTTGGAATCCAGGGTTTTGATTCGACAAACTGGAAGCCGGAAAGCTCGCTGTCAAAGCCGATAACGATCAGCAGGGTAACTGCCAGTGCGGTCAATGCTGTAAGCAGTGCAACCCAGCGCGCTTTGCGTGCAGGCGCGAGAGCCGTCAGACCAGCGCCAGTCAGCAGCAGAAGCATGAGCAAACTTAACCAGGGCAGATTGGATGTGTGCATGTCCATCAGTGAGCGCGCCCTTCAAAGTGTTGCGTTAAACCATCCAGTGGTTGTTCCAGCAGATCCAGCCACGGGTCCGAGAAAAAACCGATGCCTAGGATGATTAGAATCATGATGGCTGCCATCAAATTTTCAGACCATTTTGCTGGCGTCGTGTCCCAGCTTTGCCTGTTTTGTTCTGGCTTACTCAGAAACGCTCGCTGAAAAGCACGCAATAGAAAGGCGGCTGCAACAACGTTGCCCAGAGCGGCTGCAATGGTAACCAGCGCGCCAAATTCAACAATCGAAGCTTCAAGTACAAAGTGAACGGCGTCGAATCCTGGCGTGCCCGGCATGCCGATAATAGCGAGACCAGCTATCAGAAAAGCGATGCCGACCCAGGGAATCGTCTCAAACAGCCCGCCCAGTTTTTGTATCGAAGTTGTTCGGGTACGCAGCCAGACCAGTCCGGTCATAAAGATGAGTCCCGAAACCGCCAGGCCAAAATTAATTGACAGCATCAGGCTGCCTTCAAAACCTGCTCGACTCAGGGTGAACAGACCGATGACGAGAATGCTGGTATGGCTAATGACGGCATAGGCCAGAAGGCGTCGAATGTTATTCTGGCGCATGGCCAGTAAAGCCGCATAAAAGACACCGGTCACAGCGAATATGACGGCGATTTTATGCCAGTTGGTTACGCTTTCCGGCACGAGCGGGAAAACAAAACGCAACAGACCAAAGACACCAACTTTCAGCCCCAGCAGAAAAACCGGCGCGACTGCGATGTTGCCGTGCTGCATGGCGATCGGCAGCCAGCCATGGAATGGAAACACGGGAATGCGTATGCCCAGACCATAAAAGAGTGAGAAAAAGATCAGCGTTGCGACCGTGGGTTCGATCGGTTTGCCGTCCAGCCGGTAGAGGTCAAAGCTCCAGATGCCGGCGGTATTGTCCGCATAATTCCAGCCCAGCATAAACGTGCCGATCAGCAACAGTATGAAGCTCACCGTCATAAACTGTGTGTAGCGTGTGATCATCGGCTGGGCATCAATAAATGTAGCCCATCGGTACAACAGGTAGCCGACCAACATCATTTCTACACCTGAGGTCAGAACAAACCAGAGCAGATCCAGTGACACGAACTGACTCATCAGGCTGGCCTGTATGGCTGCCATCACAGCCATTACGGGTGTGTTGTACAAGCGCCGCAGGATGATAAAGAATACGCCCAGCAAGCCAAATAAAGCAGTGAGCAGTACAAAGAGGACGGTCATGCCGTCCGCTGCGACATGGTAATTGATAAAGCCTAATAATCTGGAATGTTCAGCAAATTGCATCAGCCTGCTGCTGGCATCAAAACCATGATAGAGGGTAATTGCCAGTAACATTTCCGTGAGGGCTCCGACAATGGCCACAGCGATTGCCGGCCTCCCGCGAAGACGCCATAAAACTGCACTCAGAATTAACGGCAGCAGTTGCAGACTGGTTAGCAGGGGCCAACTGGATTTAATTTCGGCAAATTCCATTACAACACCACCATGATGGTTGCCATGATGATGAGCAGTAAATAGCGCGGCTGGGCCAGCAGGTGGTCAATTTTTTCCAGATGACGGCCCAGGTAATTCACCAGTTTCATTAATGCACCACCGTCGCTCGGCAGGACTAAGCGGTCTTCAAGCCACTGCATTGCTTCGGCCAGCCACTCGAAAATAAACCCGAATAGCCCCCTGCCCTTGCCGACCTCGTTTGCAACCGTAAAGAGCCCCTGTTTGCTGGCTTCCAGTCGGGACAAGGTCGATAGCATGTTGGCATGTGAGGGGATTCCGATGAGGCGATCCACAACCTGTTCATCGAACAACTGTGCTTCATGGGCAAGCGCACGGGTGGGTTTTACCAGCAACCAGTCTGACAGATCATCCAGCCAGAAACGCTGCATGGCAGCGGTATAAAGCCGGGGGTGTTTGCGTAGCCAGGCAGGCGCAGGTTTTGCCGGTTGTTGAACCTGCTGCATATAAGAAGGCGAGGAAAGAAATTGCCAGCTGCGCCAGATCGCGTGCACGACCAGATGCAGCAACGCCAGATCAAACCAGCCCAGCCCGATCCAGACCAGCATCAGACCAACCTGCGTCAGTGTCGCAAACATCAGGGATGTTTTGATGTCACTTTGCACCAGCCCGGCAAGCCAGGCGTAGAGGCTGGTCAGCAGTCCAATCATCAGGAGCATTATCATCAGTGCGGGCACCATTGTGAGCAATGGCTCCATGCGCAGCATCAGGTAAACACCTGCGTGTATCATCAACGCGCCGTAAAAAATGGTGCTGGACGGGGTCGGCCCTTCCAGCGCGCGCGTGACCCAGGATGAAAAAGGCAACTGTGCAGATTTCGCCAGCGCCGCCAGTAAAAAGCCGCCGATGATCAGGCCAATTTCCAGGGTCGGTATTGCTTTATCATTTACGACGGTTGGGATTTCAGACCACTCGACACTGCCCAGCCAGATCAGTGAGAATACCAGCGCCAGCACAAACCCTGCGTCACCAATGCGGTTGGTGACAAAGGCGCGCGTTGCATTGGCCGTTGCAGTGTTTCGGTGCCAGGCATAACCAATCAAAAGGTAGGAGCTGACTCCGGCCAGCTCCCAGCCGAAAAATGTGAATACTGCGCTACCTGCGGTGACGATGAGTAGCATCGCAGCGTTGAACAGGGATAGCACGAGGAAAAACCGCTGGAAGCCAGCTTCTCTGTGCAGATAGTTCACAGAAAAACGGGTCACCAGCAAACTGATAAAGGCAACCAGTGTCGCCATCACCAACACCAGCCGGTCAAACAGAAAACTCAGGTGAATCTGAATACTGCCAATCGTCAGCCAGTCACCGACAATAATCTGCCCGGGAGCGTTGCCGCTCAGCGCGAGCCCGTCCAGAACAAGCAAAAGCAACAATGACAGGCTGATGGCACCCAGCGCGACCCAAGCTGTTTCGCGCTCACCCGTCTCGCCCCGATTCCAGCCAAACAGATAGCCGACCGCGATCCATGCCGCTGCGAGTAGTGGCAGTGTTGGTATGAGCAGCGCAATCCAGGGATGCAGGGATTCAACCATGACTGGCTCGCTTAATCAGGGCTGGCGGCAAGTGATTTCGCTGACCGGCATACCAGTCTGCTGAACGCGCTACCGTGGGTATCTGCTCCAGTTGTTCAGCCTGGGGTTGCCAGCGTTGCCAGCCGTGTTCCGGCTCGAAATAGTGAATCGCGTCCGTGTCTGGATCTTTGGCCGAGAGTAACAACCAGCCGTTTTCGACCAGTTGCCGAATCGGTGCCTGGCGTTTGTAAATTCCAGTCAGGACTTCCGTCGATGCCTCGACCATCAGTTGCAGGCGCATCGGTTCGTGTATTGCGATCATTTGCTGGGGCAGGCCTGTGCGCAGGTCACTGGAGCCACCTTCCATGACGCCGAGCAGACCGGAAAGGTTGTGCATGATTTTTGAGCCGGCGCCATAGTAGTCATTATTAACGGTCGAAAAATAATATTCCAGATTAATGCCAACGCCGACCGGCCCAACGCTTAATAAAAGGTTTTCCAGCAAGCTACCTTCTGGATCAGTTGATGCGTCATATGAGATCAGGAAACAACGGCGGTCAAAAAAAGCACTGTGCGTGAAAGCGCGCCGCCCGACAAATCCCACGGCATTGGTGGCATGACCAAGCTCGGGTCTGGCCTGACTGAAATCAACCGCGCGACCGGCGATATGTCTGGCAGCCTGATCCAGGGAGGGATTGAGCGGCGCGGAGGCCAGTTTGCGGCAACGTTCATGGGCAGAGTGTTTTGCCGCCAGCTTGAGATCGCTAACCAGCTCGTTAAATCTGTCTCGTAGAGTGGCGGGTATCAGGTCGCGATCTTGCCAGAGAATATCCTCGTTACAGGTGTCGTGTTCAGCGCCCACAAACCAGCAATCGTCAGGGATGGTAATGTTCTCTTCAGCCAGACGTTGCCGTACTTCGATATGGTTGGCCATGGCTGCAAAAACGCGTGCATTCGGGCCGCTGTATTTGCCGCTGCAGGCGCCGCATCCGTATGCGGCGGTATGTGGATTATTTTCGTTTCTGGAATAGTGGCCCATCATCACAACGAAGTGTCCAAAGCCGTTAGTCAGGCCATTGGTGCGCAGAAAGCCTGCCACAATTTTGGCCTGTTCCGCGATCGTAAAACCGTGCTGGTTGTGAGTGGCTGATCGCTGTTCATCCTCTGCTTCGACGGTAAGTTTTAGCCTTGTACTCACATCATTATTAAAGAGCCGACTCAGATTGCTCCATTGCAGCGGCAGTAAAATTTTACTCGCCAGCGTAATCAATGTGGCAGGCGCTGCTGTTACGATGAGGCCTGCGGCGGTGAGTACAGAACGGCGGGTTTTCTGCATCAGCAGGGTTTTTAGTCGACTTTTGAATTGTTGACGGCGGCGATGTTTTTCTACGGCATTTTCTGCGCCGGGGCTGGCGACTTCTTCAATCTGATGGGTGGGTGTCTTCACGACTGGGCAAAGCGCCACGGGTTTTTGTTCATCCAGGCCCTGCCAGTTCATCACGATATCAAAAAAAGCGGCGGCGCCGAGTGTCTCGATGGTTGGGTTTAATGTTTCAAGATGTCTGCGTATGCCTTCCTCACGGTCATCCATACAAAAGATAACCTGAGCTGCCGGGCGGTCTGTCCGGTCAGCCCATAATCCACGTGCGTGATTTTTGCTGATGGCGGCAAATATCTGCTCACGGTAGTGATGCTCATAAGTCTGAAGCAGAAGAAAACCGGCAGTTTCGGGTTCGAGCCGGTCAATGCAGGCAAATAAAACGTTGATCTGTTCTGACTGCATGGCCCGGATGTCAGCACCACAAAGCCCCAGGTGCTGTGCCAGCCGGAATAATTTCCAGCCATGCTCGTAAACGTTATATCCCGTTTGTTTTTTACCGGCCGGGCTTTGCTGCCAGGTCCAGATCATATGCGCCAGTTGATGCCAGGTTTCGGCAGGGTAATTATCGACCGTAGACCGTTCTATTAACTGCTGGGCAAGTGTAATCAGATATTCCGGTAGCTGCTGGTTATAAAGCGCGTCACGTACCAGAAATTCAGAGTTGTTGCGGCGAAAGTAGCCACGAATATCAGACAGGTTGGCGGCGACCAGCCATTTTTCACGGCAGAGCCGGTTGGCAAACAGATGTTCCAGCACCAGCCGTACAGCCAGGTAATCCATTATTTGCGTATTCGTTTCCAGGCCTTCGTAACCAGGATGGTTATGACGCCAGTAGAACATGCCTGACCAGCCAGGCAAATCCAGCGCCAGCCGTTTGATGTAGCCAGCCCAGCTGGATTTTGGGAGACCCATGCGCATGAGCTCGGTCATGATCGTATCCAGCGGATCATCGGGCAAGGAATCGATGTGTTCCTCCCAGTCCGGCAGCTGATTGAGCATCCAGCTCAGATCAGTTTTTGCGCTGTTTTTCCACGCCCGATAAAAGCCACCTTGTTGATCCGATGCTTGCCAGGCAGCGATGCCCTGATCCAGCCAGTTGGCAATATAGTGCTGAAAATACGGCAAAATCTCGTCCTGGATATCAGTGCCGGTGAGCTTTTGTAGCAGTCCTCGGAGCGTAAATTTGTTACCCAGTTGCAAAAAAAGGGCTTCACGCTGTGTTCTGGTTTCCTGTTTGATCAGTCTGTCGATCCGGGCTGTTTTTGTATCCTCACTTTCTTCTGTAAAGAGGTTGGCAAACAATCGTTGCGCATCGTCTGGCGCCAGATCAACCAGCGCCTCGGGGTGAAGCATTTGCACATCCAGATCCAGCGTTTCCAGACAGGCCGCCCAAAGATCCTGAATGGCCAAAGATTCAGAGGCAAGCCCTTGCTTGTTTGCGCGTTCCAGTATGCTGGAGCGCGCATCTTCTGACACATCACGCTGTATTTTGTCCAGCGCATATGCTTCATCAACCTGCCAGTTGAACTGGCAGGGAGAAATACCTTTGAGTGGAAACAGCAACCCGACGCGATAAATATCTCGGCGGAAAATACGGCCAGAGTCCGTTTCAAAAACGGCCTCGTTTGCCTGCAGGGATTTATCTTTATCGAGGACCGTGTCCAGATCGGTGTTGGTTATACGCCCTTGTTTATAGTGGTCGCGGAATTGCGCCTGTGACTGGTAACCGTAAGCACCAGTCAGTTCATGTGTGGTTTTTAGTGCATCCTGAAACTTCAGATGCTGAAAGCCATGCAGCGTGTTGTGATGGACAAAGTCTTTGATGGGGGCCTGGGCAGGAAGAATATGACTGAACTCATCCAGCAGATCGAGTAATTGTTCCTGAGGGGTTCTTTGTGTGGATGTATGATCGGCTGCCATCAGTTCAGGCTCCCAAAAGCAGTCGTTGGAATTCGTAAATCGTGGGGTTGATCAGTTGCAGTAATGGCGCCGGGTAGAAGCCGAGAATAATAATGCCCGCCGTCAGGATAGCAGCGGCAAGCATTTCCTGCGGACGCAGATCCTTGACATCGGCCATGGCTGATTTAGTCGGGCCGGTAAAAAGATACTTCACCGTCCTGATGCCGTAAGCCACACTGATCAGAATGCCCAGGCTGAGTATCATGATCACCCATCCCCAGGCCTCGAAACCGCCCAGTAATGCATGCAGTTCAGCAATAAAACCCGCGGTGCCGGGAAAGCCAACTGTTGCGATGAGGGCGATGATAATGAAAAAGGCAAACCGGGGGGTGGTCTGTAGCAATGATCCGTAATCGTTTACGTCACGGGTGTGGGTTCGTTCATACAGCAGGCCAATCAGCATGAACAGGGCTCCGGCCACCAGACCATGCGCAACCATTTGATAGACGGCGGCGATCATGCCATTTACGTTTAGCGCGGCGATTCCCAGTAGCACCACACCCATGTGTGAGACTGAGGAGTAAGCGATCATCTTTTTAAGATCAGTCTGACGCCAGGCAAGCAGGCCACCATAGATAATCCCGATCAGGGCCAGCGCCAGTAAAATTGTCTGCATTGCCTGGGCCGCATGTGGCAGCATGCCTGTGACACGGATAAGACCATAGGAACCCATTTTGAGCAGGATCCCTGAGAGTAAAATGCTCACCGAACTGGGTGCTTCGACGTGTGCAATGGGCAACCAGCCGTGTAACGGAAAGATCGGCATTTTGACGCCGAAACCAATCAGCAGGCCGAGGAAAATCAGGATTTGTTGGCCGCTGTCCAGCAATCTTGCGCCTTCGGCCATGTTGGCAAATGAGAAGGAGTGTCCGGGTGTGGCGTCGAACAGCACCAGAAGGCTCAATAGCATGAACATCGAACCACCCATGGTGTAGAGCACAAAATTCAACGAAGCAGATTGGCGCTGTTTGCCGCCCCAGCGATCAATCAGGAAAAACAGCGGGATCAGGGTCAGTTCCCAGAAGACATAAAACAAGGCCCAGTCCTGCGCCATGAAAACACCCAGCATGGCTGTTTCCAGTAATAACATCAGTAGGTAATAGCCTTTGGTTTGCCTGGTGATTGAGGCCGAAGCCAGAATAGCCGCCCAGCAGAGTAGTGCTGCGAGCAAGATCAGAGGATAGGAAAAGCCATCGACCCCGAGCGAGAATGAGGTACCTAACCGGCTGTGCCAGGTGTGAAAGTAGCTTTGCCACAAGCCTGTTTCAGTGGGTGTCACATCGCCCCAGAGCAGCAGCCAGGTAGCGTAGACCAGTGTCAGGGTTGTAAAAACAATTGCGGTATAGCGGAAAAGCCTGGGGTACCTGGCCGGTAGCAGCGCAATCAAAATAGCGCCGCTTAAAGGCAGTAACAGTAAAAACAGTAGTGAGGATGACCCCATGTTTTCAGAAAATCCGATCGTAACCACCCTGTTTTAATCGGGTGAAAGCTCAGTTGCGCGCAGATAGTTTGTGGCTGCAGCGTTCAGAAAATGCTACCAGCCTGATTCAGACTGGTATATTAGCGGGGAATAATACATCTAGAGGCGTGATGAAGCTACTCATAAACCACAAAAATTAACCGTTTTGTGATGTGCGCAAATTATCCTGGCTGCCCGTCCACCCGAGGACGGATCAGGATCGGGGTGTAGACCCAGAGAAAAATCAGAAACGCCAGTGTCCAGAGTATGCCTGAGATCAGGATGGCAAAAGTTTCCAGCCCGGATACCAGGGGGAAAAAGACCCGTACCACAGCCGCAATATTAAGCAGTACAAATGACCAGAGCATTACCGGCTGGAGTACCATTTCCCTGCCGGTGTGACCGATGGAAACGCGCGCCATCATGCCCAGTGTCAGTCCGCCGATGACGCCTGCTGTAAAAGCGTGCATCGCCAGCATCGGTGAAACAAGACCCGCAACGGCTGCGGCCTTGAGGGCAAAACCAATGACCATCCAGGCATATCCAAATTGCAGCACCCATATCAGTGGTACCGATAGCATTTTGTTCGTCCACCACCCAGCCAGGCGGATGCCATGCAGGATCATCAACGCCAAGGACAGGATAACCACCCAGACACCATTAGCAGCAACGCCATCGACGACGACCAGCAAAAGCATGCCTGCAATCAGGGCGTACTCAACCACTGGCCAGCTTCGTGTTTTAAATGTCATGCCTAATCCGCGTTCTGTGAAAAAACCGATCACACGTCCACCGATTATCGTAATCAGCAACAGGATTAAATCTGTTTCTAACAGCATGGCGGTTGAAGCCCATGCCGGTGCAAAATAGACAGCGGCATGGAGGGCTGCCATTACCAGTAAAAGCGGGATAAAAATCAGGTTGTGGATTTTGCCGGCACGGATGAGTGGTGTCGCAAGCGCGGCTGCGAGCATGGGCAAAAAGCTGATGTCCAGCAGAGCAGTCAACCAGACCGGGACAGCGGGAATCAGCAGCGAAAACCGTGGCAACAGAAAAAGTAAAAGTAACGCCGCCAACCAGAATCCTTTCACTGTTTTGATTCCGGTCCAGTTGGGGACAGCAGTCAGGAGAAAGCCTGCAATGACAGCGACCGAATATCCAAACAACATTTCGTTGGCGTGCCAGAGCTGGAAGGTAATGGGTCCTTCAACCACGCGGCCAGCCTTATACATCCATAACCACAACGGCATCAGGATGACAGCGACAACCCCGGCAAACAGGAAAAAAGGTCGGAAGCCTAATTCAAACAGGGCAAACTTGTTTGCTGGGATTTTTGTAGTCGGTTCTTGCAGTGGAATGGTTGCCATGGTGAAAATCTTAGTATTACAGTCGGTTATTATGGTTAGGGATATTGGGCGTTGCCCTTGATTTATGTCAAGTCTTCACGGAACATGCGGAATAATGAATAAAGACGAGATCCGAAAACTTCACCTGTTTGCCGCATTAGACGCGCAACAGTTTGACCATGTTAGTGAAACATCTGTTGCTTCAAAACTGGTTCCTCATCAAAATCTTTTTTTTCAGGGCGAATCGGCCTCCCATTTCTATCTGTTAGTTTCTGGCCAAATAAAACTCTACCTGTTGTCACCGGAAGGTGAAGAAAAGATTATTGATATTATCCAGCCAGGACAGTTTTTTGCCGAAGCAGTCATGTTTATGGAAGGTCAGCGCTATCCTGTCAACGCGACCGCGCTTGTGGAGTCTGAAGTGCTTGCTTTTGATAACCATGTTTATCGATCGATCATTGAAAATTCACCCAGGGTTTCGCTGGCAGTACTGTCTGATTTTAGTCGGCGTATGCACTTTATGCTGAATGAAATTGACAGATTGGCTTTACATAGCGCCAGCTATCGGTTTGTTTATTATTTGCTGGAGAACGTGAGCGAAGAAGAAAGCCAGATTGACCTGGTGATATCAAAACAGACGATTGCTTCCCAGCTCTCGATTAAGCCAGAGACACTTTCGCGGATCCTTAAGCGACTTAGATCAGAAGGCCTGGTGGAAGCGGATGGTCGACAGATCAAAATTCTGGATCGTGAGGCTTTGCGAGCTGTGTTGTTGAGGTAATTTGTGATGTCAGTCAGAAATCAGCCGGTGAATAGGTCCTTTTGTCGACAAAATTAACGCGTATCAGGGAAAAAGTATAAATATCATGTATAACAAACAGAACATTTGTTGAAAACATCTAGAATTTAAAACCTTGTGATGGGGGGCGTATGAAATTTTGGCTAGCAATAATTTCAGGTTTATGGGCGACTGCCGGGCTGGCGGAAGGCCTTGCCCAGTATGAGATACCCATGGAATCACAAGGCGCCCGCACATTCTATGTGCAATCAACCATCCCGGGTTGCGGCGAATCAATGTTGCTGGTGGACACAGGCTCAGGCCACAGTGTCATCAATGAAGAAACACTTGCGAGTCTCATGTCTAACGGCAATGCAGAATTTCTGAAAAACTTGCAGGGCATCATGGCGGATGGCAGCACAAGAATTGTGCCGTTGTACAGGATCTCCGCCATCACGCTGGGCGGTGGCTGTGTTATCCGCGACGTGGAAGCGGCCGTATTACCTGGTAATGCTCGCCAGATTCTCGGCATCAGTGCGTTGCAAAAAGCGGCACCTTTCGGATTTTCATTTGAGCCACCCATTTTAAGTCTTAGCAACTGTGAACTACCGGGTGTGCAAACAGCGAACGAAGAAGTTGTGCTGCCTGCAGAAGCACCTGCTGTGCTACCGGCTGATACTGATCAGAAAACGCCTGTAGAAACACAGGATCTTGCGGCTGCAAGTTAGTACACATTGGTAAATAAAGAAAAGCTCCGCTAGTGAACAGCGCGGAGCTTTTCCCCATCATCCCTTGATGCTTATGCCGCAGGCAATATGGAGTGTAATATTGCCCGCAATCCTGTAATCGTTATGATTACTTCTTCTCAGGCATATCCATTGCAGGAGCAGGAATTTCAGAAGTTTCAAACTTTGCAAACTCTTCAACGCTCAGCTCGCCATTTCCATCTGCATCCAGTGTTTTCCACTGCTCAGTCAGACCTGGCAGTGCAGCAGCTTCAGCTTCACTGATAGAGCCGCTTTTGTCTGCATCCAGCGCAGAGTAAGCATCACCAGCAACAGCAACGGTAGAGAAGAGGGCAGCCAGAGTAGCGATCAATAATTTCTTGGACATTTCATATGCTCCTAATTGTTAAGGTTTGAGTTATCATAAAATCGCACATGCGATTGCTTTAAGTTATAGCAACCCTTGTGCCAGTTTTAATAACGGTTAATTATTCAGTGAGTTATATTACAAATCTGATCCGCATGTTAAAGGAGCCACCCTTATTTCGTCGCCAGCAGGCGACACTATTTTTTAAGGATCAGGATGATTGGTATTGCTATCAGGAATTTTGGCGTCTCCAAATGGCGACGGATTGCATAACGCATTGAAAATTATAGATGTTTCTTGTAAATAACAACAGGCTTTCATGAAGATGCGGTTCTCCAGTTCGATTCGTCAGCTTACCGTTCTGGGCTTCCTGCTGGTTGTATTACCTTTGATGTTTGCGCTGATCAGCACGGTATTCCAGGTCGACAGGTTGGCAGTCAAAATGCAAAAAACTGTGCGCGACTCGGCCCAGGCCGTTGAGGCGAGTCGCCTGATCATTGCTCAGGCATTAAGCATGGAGCGTAGTGCGGAGCAGTACGGCGTTTTGCGTGATCCCATCCTGCTGGAACGTTATCAGACCCAGCGCGTGCAACTGGCAGAGGCGATTACACGTTTATCAGCTTTACCGCTGGAGCAGGACTTATCATCCCAGATAGAAAAGTTGGTACAACGAGAACAGGCATTGCATAGTCAATTACTGCAATGGGCCGAACAGGCGGGTAATGATGCGCAGAGACTAGATCCCGAATTAAAACTGGCCGAACAGATCCGCCCCATACCTCAGGCAGTCACGCAAATGGTCACTGATGACAGTGCCTCCATGACCAAACAAATCGAGCGTGTTCAGCGCATGCTACTCTGGCAGGTCATTGCCCTGGTGCCTCTGGCACTTTTGCTCGCAGCTGTTTTCAGCGTACTGATTACCCGGCCATTACGGAACATGGGGAAAGTTATCCGACGGCTGGGTGCCGGTGACTTTACATCGCCGGTTATTGTTTCGGGTCCGCAGGATGTGCGTGAGCTTGGAGAGCAGCTCGACTGGATGCGCGAGCGGCTGGCCGAGCTGGATCAACAGAAACTCAGGTTTCTGCAACACATGTCGCATGAGTTGAAAACGCCGTTAACGGCAATTCGCGAAGGCAGTGAATTATTATGTGATGAAGTGGTCGGAGAACTCAGCGATGAACAGAAAGAAGTAACAACCATCTTGCGGGAAAACAGCTTACAATTGCAGGCACAGGTTGAGGGGTTACTGAATTTCAATCTTGCCCTGGCTCAGGATAAGCCCGCTCAACTAAAGACAGTCGACCTGTCTGTATTAATTCCTGAAGTGATAACCAAACACCAGCTGGCTATGCGCACCCGAAGTATCCAGGTAAAAACGAACATTAGCCCCGTAGAAATCCAGGGAGAGCCGGAACAGTTGCGGACAGTATTTGATAATTTGCTTTCAAATGCGATTAAATATTCACCCGATGGCGGCGTAATCAGAGTCGAGCTGGGTGCAGAAAATCAACAGGTCTGTCTGGATGTAATTGATGAGGGCGCAGGCATCAACACTGCAGAGCGACAACATATTTTTGAGCCATTTTTTCAGGGCCAGCAATTACCCAAAGGCCCCGTTAAAGGCAGCGGACTGGGGTTGGCCATTGCGCAACGATATGCCCGTCTACACAATGGTAAAATTATGGCGCTGGAAACACAGCAAGGGGCGCACCTCAGGGCTTGTCTGCCTCAGCAACAATCAGCAGATGGAAATGATAAAAGGAAATAAAGACATGCGGTTTTTAACAGCAGGGCTTTCAGTGATGATGCTACTGACATTGTCAGCCTGTGCGTCGGTCAATAGCGGGAAACAAAAAGTACAAAAACAGGAGCCGGTGCAGGTAACGCATCATTGTGCCGTGCTGAATTATTATGAAGCGCTAACGGAAATGACCGCAAATGAATTAGCGCAGGAAAAACAGATGCTGCGCGAGAACCTGAATTACAACCAGAGTAGTTGTTATCAGTTGCGGCTGGTTATGTTGCTGATGTTGCCTGAAGCCGGAGTAAAGGACGACAAGGAGGCAGAGCAAATACTGGATGATGTTTTGTATAAAGAAGCCAGTTTATTGCCGCAAGATCGACAAATTGCAAGACTATTATCAGATCAGATTCAATGGCGTAAAAAAATTCGAAATAGCCAGCAAGCATTAAAAAAACAATTAAAAAAAGAGCGTGCAGCTTCCTTGAATTTGCTCGAACGCCTGGCTGATACACAATCAAAATTAAATCAACTTAAAAATATAGATAAAAATATTAATCAACGAGAACAGGAAATCAGCACGCCCTCAACAGATAAAATTCCTCATGAACCAAAATAAAATACTACTGGTAGACGATGATCCGGGAATATTAAAGCTATTATCACTACGGCTGGAGGCGGCAGGCTTTCTTATTGAAACAGCAAGTAGTGGCCATCAGGCTTTGGGGAAGCTTGAGGCATTTCATCCGCATTTAATTATTACGGATTTGCGCATGGAAGGCATGGACGGATTAGCACTGTTCAACATTGTGAATGAAAAATATCCTTCTCTTCCAATTATCATGTTAACCGCGCATGGCACCATTCCTGATGCGGTCGATGCAACGCGAAAAGGTGTGTTCAGTTATTTGACCAAACCGTTTGACAGTCAGCAATTAATTCTGAATATCAACACGGCATTAAGTCAGTGCTATCCGGCGAGTGAAACAACAGACGAGCAACATGATTCAAATTGGCGACGCGAAATAATCAGCCAAAGCCCGGCAATGGAAGAATTATTGAAACAGGCTCAACGCGTTGCGCAGAGCGAAGTCAGTATTCTTATTCAAAGTGATAGCGGCACGGGCAAGGAGCTACTCGCAAGAGCGATACACAAAGCCAGCCCGCGAGCAGACAAACCTTTTGTCCCGATTAATTGTGCGGCCATCCCAGATAACCTGCTTGAGTCTGAATTATTTGGTCACCGCAAAGGCGCGTTCACGGGTGCGGAGCGTAACCACACTGGATTAATTGAAACCGCCCATGAAGGTGTTTTATTTCTGGATGAAATTGGTGATATGCCACTTGAATTTCAGGCGAAATTATTGCGTGTTTTACAGGATGGAGAAGTACGCCCGGTGGGTGCAACCGAATCCATTCCAGTGAATACGCGCCTCATTTCTGCGACGCATTCGGATCTGGATGCGGCGATCAAGGCAGGCACGTTTCGCGAAGACCTGTATTATCGTCTCAATGTTGTGATGCTGGAATTACCGCCGCTGAGTAAACGTCGCGAGGATATTCAATTGTTAGCCAATCATTTTTTAAACGATTTACGCAAGCGTTCTGAAAATTGTGTGGCTAAATCATTTTCTCCAGAAGCGATGGAGGTGCTCATGACCGCACCCTGGCCGGGTAATATTCGTCAGCTTCTCAACGTGGTCGAGCAGGTTGCTGTGCTGACTGTTTCACCGGTTATTTCAGAGTCGCTGGTGAACAAAGCATTGCGGGGAAAAACGGGTGAAATTTCAGCACTGGCCGATGCCCAGAGTGACTTTGAAAGAAATTATCTAGTGCAAATATTGCAAATGACACAAGGTAATGTGACACAGGCTGCACGCCTGGCAAAACGCAACCGCACCGAGTTTTATAAATTACTCAACCGCCACCAGCTCGAGCCCAAAGTTTTTAGGCATGACTGATTTAGTTTGTACGGGTTAATTCACCGCAAAGGCACGCAAAGGTTTTTTATTATTAATTCTTTGCGCACTTTGCGGTGAAAATTTTTTCAGCTCGTTGCTTTCATAAATTCAGGCGCCGCGAAAGCAGCGCGGTGAATATCTGAATTATAATAATTTGTGCTAATGAGATTGTTTTTACAGTCCTCAGCGCGCGAAAAAGAAATGGATTTTTTCCCGGCCAGGGTCGCTGACCACCAGCCAGAAGGATAAACAGGTTGAGGAAAAAACAACGTGTTTATTTCATTAAAGCCCGCAGACGTCATACGTTTTTTCATCGGCTGAATAATGCTTTCATTATGCAGGAGTGGGGACTCACTTTGTTGAATGATCAGGCCGTCTCCTCGCAAAGCCTGCGCACAGCTTCGATAAAAACTTTTAGAAAACAATACTTCACCCGGGCCGACTGGGTCGGTACTGTCAACGATAATCACATCAAGACTGTTGTCTGGTTGCGCCTGCATCCATTTAACGCCGTCGATAAATTTTAATTCTGCGCGTGGGTCGTCGTTTGATTCGCACAGTTCTGGAAAGTAAATTTCTGCGATGCGCGTAACGCGTTCATCAATATCAATCTGCATAGCTGTTTTAACGCAGTCATGTTTAAGTACTTCTCGCAATGAGCCGCAATCACCTCCGCCGATTATCGCAATACGCTCGGGATTGTTATGTGAATAGAGTGCTGGGTGAACCATCATTTCATGGTAGATAAAATTATCCCGCTGGCTGAGCATGACAAAGCCATCGATGACCATTAGTTTGCCGAAGTTTGTGGTTTCATAAACTTCTATTTTCTGGAAAGCAGTTTGTTCGTTGTGAAGTCTTTTATCGTACTTCAATGACAAAGCATAACCATCTTCGTCGGACACTTCGCTAAACCAGTTCTGATCAAGGCGCATAGTTGTATTTGATGATGCCAAAAAACGGTATCATAGCTTTTCCAATTCCCATAGAAAACAAATAATGTCTAACTGGTCAATTAATGATGCTCGCAAACTTTACCACCTTGCTGGCTGGTCTTCGGGCTATTTTGATATCAACCAAAAAGGCCAGCTTGTTATGTCTGCAGGGTGCAATAATGCTGAGCAGGGCCTTGTACTTTCTGATCTGGCGAAGCACCTGGCGGATACTGATTTAAATTTACCGATTCTGATTCGCTTTGAAGATGTGCTTGAAAAACGGGTTAGCGCAATAATTGATGCATTTAAAAAGGCTCGACAGCAGTACGGATATCAGGGAGATCATACCGCTGTTTATCCCATTAAGGTGAATCAGCAGCATGCTGTAATTGAACAAATTGTTGCGGACGGTGGTGAACAGATTGGCCTGGAAGCTGGTAGCAAAGCTGAACTGCTTGTTGTATTGGGCATGTCAAAACCCGGTAGCGTTATTGTCTGCAATGGTTATAAAGATCGTGAATATATCCAGCTTGCTTTGCTGGGGCAGGTGTTGGGCAAGCGGGTTTATATTGTCATCGAAAAGCCGAACGAATTATTGCGTGTAATCGAGCAGGCAGAAGCGATGCAGATCAAACCGCTCCTGGGCGTTCGGGTTCGGCTGGCGACAATCGCCAAAGGCAACTGGCAAAATACCGGTGGTGAAAAAGGCAAGTTTGGACTGACGGCGACAGAAGTGTTGTCACTTATCAAAACGCTGAAAAAAAATAATCAGCTTGATTGTCTTGATTTATTACATTTTCATATGGGCTCGCAAATTTCCGATATCAATGATACTAATCGGGGTTTAAAAGAAGCAGCGCAATACTTTGCCGAATTAAAAAACCTGGGCGTGCCACTCAATATTGTGGATGTGGGTGGCGGGCTGGGTGTTGATTATGAGGGTGTGCGCAGTGAACACTATCATTCCATTAATTATCATTTACAGGATTATGCCGAGTGCGTAATTAAATCTTTCAAGTTCGTTTGTGATGAACACGGAGTACCACACCCGGCGATCTTCACTGAGAGTGGACGGGCGATGACTGCTCATCATGCGATGGTGATTACGGATGTGGTGGATACGGAAAACCGTAAAACACTGGCAAAAGTAACAACGCTTTTTACCGATATTATGGAAAATGAAAAAAATGATAAAGACCGTTTTCTTGCTGCAGAAAAGCGCCTAAAGAAGCAACAGGAAAAATTTAACCATGGCAAAATGCAGTTGGAGGAACGGGCGAAATGGGAGCAGGACTGGTTGGCTTTTTGTCAGCAATTATTGGAAACAACAAATAATAAAAAACTGGCGGAACAGATACAGGAAAAAATTGCGGATAAGTTTTTCCTCAACCTGTCCTTTTTTCAATCAATACCGGATGTCTGGGGGCTTGATCAGGTGTTCCCTGTTTTACCGCTACAGCGATTAAATGAGCGCCCGGACAGATTGGTTGTTTTACAGGATTTAACCTGTGATTCTGATGGCCGCATAGATTGTTATGCGCACAGTGGTAGTCTGCATAAAACTTTACCACTCCACCAGGTGCGGCACGAAGAGCAATACTTGCTCGGAATATTTATGGTGGGCGCTTATCAGGAAATCCTCGGTGATATGCACAATTTGTTCGGCGATACACATGCTGTGAATGTACGATTGCTGCCGGATGGTGGCTTTGAGCTGAAAGAAATTGAAGCAGGTGATCAACTGGCTGAAATTCTGCGCTATGTACACCATGAGCCACAACAGCTAATATCACGCTATGAAAAAGCGGTTGCAGCATCCGGGTTGCCGGAAAAAACACAACAACAGGCATTGAAGATTCTGAAAATTAGTTTTAAACGTTATTCATATCTGGAGACTGATAAGAGGGGAGGCAACGCATGATTGTAACGATTGCATTGATTGTCGGGATAGTGCTGATTTTATCGGCGCTGGTTTTGTTGCTGGGCGTTGCATTTAAAACAGATTTTATCTGGGGGCTGCTGGGGCTATTGATCGTGCCGCTGTTCATTTTCATGCTGGTCTATCCAGGTAAAAGCAAATTCACTATCGCATTATTGCTGATCGGGGCGGTGACTTCGGGGCTGGCGCTTTGGGGCGGTGCTGATCAGGCGTTAGACTTGAAAACCAAAGCAGAAGCATTAGGCATAGCAGAATTGCCCGGTATTAATCGTTTGCGTGCGCGACCAGAAGTAAAGCCAGTCCCGCAGGAAGTTGTCGAGGAAGAAACGCTACCGGTAAGCAAACCAGAAAAACAAAAAGCGAACAAAACAAAAATAACTAAAACAAAAAAAAGAAAAAACCGCTATCGCGAAGCCAGTGTTGGCGAGTTGAAACATTTAACAGGCGCTCTGTTTAAAGGCACAACTTATGATGGAAGAACGATTCAGGGTAGAATCTTGCAGGCAAACGAAGATGAAATCACGTTGTCACGCTCGGTATCACAGGGCAGCGCAAGTTTTAATTTCAGGCTGAACGAATTTAAAGAATTTATGGTCGCGAACCCGTAAGGTTTCTTCGTATGAAATGTTTTGTTTACCGCAGTTTGCGCAGAGAAAATACGTATCTTTTCCTGGCAAAGAAAGATTCTTTCGAAGAAATACCGGAAGCTTTATTACGTGTTTTTGGTCGTCCAGAGTTTTCATTTGAGTTTGAATTAAGCGACGAGAAAAATCTTGTCAGAGAAAATCCTGCGGACGTAATGAAGAATATTCAGGAGCATGGTTTTCACTTGCAAATGCCCGCTGAAAATAAAGAGCGCTCATTAACTGGCAGCTAACACATGACTATAAATCTAATATTAAAATTACACTTACTCACTATTCTGCTATCCGGCGCAGGGTTTTTGTTGCGCGGATTCTGGATGATGACGGACTCGGAAAAGCTACAGGCCCGTCCGGTAAAAATATTTCCACATATCAACGATACGATATTGCTGGTTTCCGGTATCACCCTGGTCGTGCTAACGGGGCTCTATCCCTGGCAGCAGTCATGGTTAATGGCGAAAATAATTGCTTTGCTGGTTTATATCTTTCTTGGAACCATTGCGTTAAAGCGTGGGAAAACAAAAAACCAAAAAATATTGGCATGGCTTTTAGCCATCATTGTTTTTGTCTATATGATTTTCGTCGCAAAAACACATAACCCCGCACCGTTTGGGCTGTAAATAGTTTGAACTTTTTAGTGTGCAGTTGGCAATGATCTGGTTAGATTACTGTACAGGCCATTACCGTATTTTTACTGTAGTTGAGTGGTGTTTTCCTAAAAACTTTAGTCAGGCTGGTTGCGTTTATTTGGCGAGAGCCTGTAAACGTGCCGCGACTTCATTTGGTTTGATGCCGCTGCGCAGCGGTATATTGATTTGAGCGGGATTGAGTGAATATTCTGCGAGAAAGGTCTTACGCTTTTTTGTTTTCAGCTTGTCTGCGTCTAAAACCTCCCTCGTAATCTTTCCAGCCACAATCAATTCGGCGTCACGTATTAGAAAGATGCCAGATTGAGCCTTAAGCACCTTCAACCCGCTTCTTTCAATTTTGGTTCTGGTGGTTACACAGGCGTCCTCCTTAAAGCCAGTAATATCTTCTTCACCATATTTGATGCAGCCAGAGCGCGTATAACTCAAGCTGTCAGGTGTTAATTCAACCTGGTCTGACTCGATCGCTGTTTTAAAATAGATAAGATCGCTTTGACTCACCATATTGCCAGCAGGTTGAGTCGTGTCTGTGGTCGGGGTGGTTGTGTCAGTCGTAGATATGGCAGGCGTAACGACTGGTTTTGTTTGGGCTGGTGCGGGTGAGGTTTTAGTGGGCATTTTCTGCCCCATGACAGGCGCGTTACTACAAAGTCGTACAACCTGCTCATGACTGAATCCTCGCTGCAGATAAAAATCGATATCAGCTTTGCTACAGACATTTGCCCAGGCAGTTGAAAAGGTGAATAAAAAAGACAGTAAAATCGTGATAGAAAAAAAAGATTTTGCGCGCATAGTTACAACTTGCCTGAAAGGATATAGCGTGATTTTATTAAGAGCTTAAATTTAGCATAGCTCGCTATATTGAGAAAGCAGGCAAATTAGCCCACTTGATTCCGCATATGGTCAGCCGTTCTGAAAAATGCCTGGTCAAGATGTTGGCGCAGTTGTCCTTGAATGCCAACTTCATCCATCGCCAGTTGCATGCACATCAACCACTGGTCACGTTCGCGTTCTCCGATTGCAAATGGTAGATGGCGACGGCGTAGCATGGGGTGACCATATTCCTGTTCATATAATGGTGGGCCGCCAAGCCAGCCTGATAAGAACTTGAATAGCTTTTCTCTTGCTGAATCCAGACTTTCAGCGTGCAGTTTACGAACCTCATAAGCCTCGGGTAATTCATCCATCAAATCATAAAAGCGGTTGACCAGTTGGCGTACTTTTTCTTCGCCGCCGAGCTGTGCATAAGGTGTTTGTTGTGGGTTGAGCATCTGAATGTTTTTATTGCACTGGAATCAGTTAAGATTAACAGAGATGGCCTTGTTGGAGAATTAAAATGCAATCCGAGATTTTAGTCGCACCTTTTATTATTCTTTTTATCGGCAGCGCGATAGTTTGCAATCAGCTGGCGAAGGCGCGTAAATTAAAAACATCTTTCTGGGCAGCGATGGGTTTATTGTTTGGGCCTTTGGCGATTGTGTTTGTTTTGCTCACTCGGGGCGACGGTAACTGATGGACGCCGCTGTTGAAGCTATTATCCATGAGCCTGTAGAGCCTGCCGATTCGGCCATTATCTGGCTGCACGGGTTGGGTGCGGATGCGCATGATTTCGAACCGTTGATGCCCGTGTTAGGTTTGTCTGCTACGCGTTTTATTTTTCCCAATGCGCCGGTTCGGCCGGTGACGATTAATGGCGGCATGCGCATGCGTGCCTGGTATGACTTTCTGAGTCAGGATTTTGCAGAAAGTGAAGACTTGCCGCAAATTGAAGAAAGTGTGGCAGCGATTAATCGCCTGGTCGATGAGCAAATCGTGCAGGGTATCCCGGCAGACCGAATCGTTCTGGCAGGCTTTTCTCAGGGCGGGGTTATTGCCCTTTTAACGGCTTTAACCGGGAATAAAAAACTGGCAGGCGTGCTGATGCTTTCTGCATACATCCCTAAGCGCCTGTTGCAGAATTCATGGCCACAGCAGCCACGCGTTTTACAATGTCATGGCAGCCATGATCCCATCATCCCGCTTGCGGTTGCGAAAGCGACCTGCCATGCGTTGATGGCATCAGCTGTTCCGGTAAGCTTTAAGGAATATCCAATGGCGCATCAGCTCTGTGATGACGAAATTGAAGCGATCAAGCAATCCCTGCGCGAATGGTTATGACATTATTTTTTACTTTGTGCAGGTGAATTTGGGCTATGCTTTAAGACATGGGTGAGCTTTCGAATAATTATAAATGGGCGCTTCGAAATACTTCAGGCATTGAGCCGAATACACCCTTGTGGCAGCGTGTACCCAAAACGGATGACCAGGGTCGTTTATTAAGCGACTTCATGATGTTAATTCCCGGGTTGCGTCATCGCGGCAGGCAACAAATTAAATCTACAGTTGAGAAGCTTTCAGCTGTGCTGGCAAGGTATCAGCATGTCGTGGTCTTTGCTGATTTGAATTTAAGGCTTAATTTGCTTTGGGTTTCAATACGCACGCAGCCGGGTTTATGTCTTGAATTACCCGCCGCGATTAAAGAAGCTGTACCTGAGGCTCTGCTGATTGCTAACAATCCGCAATAATTACATCAGTAACGTGACCGGGGTCCATAACAAATACTGATATCTGAATCAGAATAAGCGGCATATAAAACAGGATAAGGGGTTAAGTTTGTTTCGACGGTTTCTTTGGGTAAGCTTGCTTGCTCTGACGGCTTGTGGTGGCGGTGGCGGGAGCCAGCCAGAACCACCTCCGAAGTATTCTCTTTCTGGTCAGGTCACAGCGCTTTCCGGCATGGCCTTTGATCAGGATGTGAACGACCCGTCAGCGCCTTACGCCAGCAATGACAGTTTTGCAGAAGCGCAGTTTTTGCCCAGCCCTTTTTCTCTGGGTGGTTATGTGAATGTTGCGGGTGCGGGTCAGCCGGGCCGGTCACAGGTCAGCGGGGATCTGGTCGATTTCTACAGGTTACATCTGGTCAGAGATCAGGTTGTTACACTCAAAATAATAGTCGGGACTCAGAGTGAGCTGTTTTTGCGTCTGTACAAAGTGAATGATACATCTGCTGTCATTGAAGGCACAGGTAATGCTGTCAGTAAAACCGTGATTGCTCCCGACAACGGAGAGTACTATTTAACAGTTGGTGCCGTTTCAGGTGCCTCTAGATATACATTAGTTACAGGTCTGGTAGGTGTTTCATCCCAGGCAGCTGCGAGTATGAATTTTGTGCCTGGCGAGGTGCTGGTTAAATTCAGGCCAGGTACTGAATCTCGTCGGAGTAGCACCCTTGCTGCCGATTTTGATCTGGCTATGCGAACAAGCAGTCAGCAGATTTATCGGTATGAGCTTGTTAATGCGGCGATTCAGCGCAGCGCTGGGCATGATGAAATAGTACGCCTGAAACAACAAACGCTAGCAGTTATTGCATCTTTGCGTCAGCGCCCTGATGTCATTTTTGCCGAGCCAAACTTTTTAGTCACGGTTTCTTCCACCGAGCCTGATGACCTTTTTTATCCTCTGCAGTGGCATTATCCGATTATTAATCTACCTCAGGCCTGGGATCTGGAAACAGGCAGTGAGAATGTGATAGTCGCCACTGTTGACACAGGTGTTTTGATGGATCACCCCGATTTACAGGGCAAGCTGCTTCCGGGATACGATTTTATTTCTGACCTCCAACGGGCTGCAGACGGAGACGGGCTGGATCCTGACCCCACCGATCCCGGTGATCCGGCCAACCCTGAGAACAGCGCTGCCTTTCATGGCACGCATGTTGCTGGCACGATCGGCGCAAACAGTGACAATGGAGCAGGCGTTAGCGGTGTGGCATGGGGAGTAAAGATCATGCCGCTGCGGGCAGTCGGCGCGATTGATGGTAACGTTGCCGATGTGGCTGAAGCGATACGCTATGCGGCCGGTTTACCCAACGTTTCTGGACAGGTTCCTGTTCAAACCGCCGATATCATCAACATGAGCCTGGGCACCACTGATTTCTCACAGACGCTGGCAGACGCCATATCTGATGCCAGCCAGGCGGACGTTATTTTGCTGGCCGCAGCCGGGAATGAAAGCAGTAATGTCCCGCAGTATCCAGCTGCTTTACCCGAAGTAATTTCAGTCAGTGCGGTAGACGCGACCCGTCAGCGTGCTGCATATTCCAATTTTGGTCCGAGTATCGATGCGGCAGCTCCCGGTGGTGGTAGCGATGATATCAACGGTGACGGTTTTCCCGACGCCGTACTGAGTACGCTTGGTGATGGAACAGGTAAACGGGACTATCAGTTCCTGCAGGGCACCTCCATGGCCTGTGCGCATTTCTCAGGCGTCGTTGCTTTAATGGAATCCATATACAAAAGAAATAATCAGGATCTGACACCCGCCACGCTCAATAACCTTTTATTCAATGGTGATTTGACAGAGGACATGGGTGACAGTGGCCGCGATGATATTTATGGCCACGGCCTGTTAGATGCCTACAAAGCAGTTGCGGCTGCGACAGGCGGTGCAACAGGAACCACGCCTCCCCCAGCGCAGCCTAAGCTGGTTATCTCACCGACAAGTTTGAATCTTGGAACTATGGTGTCAGAAGGCATCATCACGGTTTCAAATCAGGGCGGGGATGCGCCGGGGTTCGTGATTTTTGAGTTCGGCGCAGACAAACCCTGGCTGCAAGTGACTGAGGTGGCGGGTGAGGTAGATGCTCAGGGTTTGGGTCAGTATCGTGTGGTTGCAGATCGAAATCATCCTGATCTTGCGACTGACGATCTTTATACCGGGGTGGTTTACTTTAAGGCAAACAATCCGGCAGTGAATTCCAGCATGTTTGTTAATCTGCAAGTCAGTTCGAAAGTCGGTGCGCCAGATGCGGGACATCTTCATATTGATTTGATTGATGCCTCAACACAGAAGGTTATTCAGACAAAAAAGACGAGTCCGCTCGATGGGGTGTACCAATACCAGTTTGACAATGTGCTGGCGGGTGAATACCTGATCACGGCGCATACAGATACGGATAATAATCTGCAACCCTGTGAAACAGCTGAGATCTGTGGAGCCTATCCGACTCAGAGCGCAGCAAGTGTTATTGAAGTCGATAAGGATATGGCCAATCTTGATTTTGCGACCAATCTGTCTCTGAGTTTTTAACGGCCATATTTTTTCATTGATCGATTAAAAAAGGCCGCTTGCGCGGCCTTAAGAGTTTGTGGATATTTCTTATGATTATTTAGCCATCAGCCCAGGTATCGTTGCTGATGTTGAGTAGCCAGTTTTCAGCGTACAACGCTTCTAGCTGACGATTACCATCCATTGGGGTCAGGCCTCCGGACCCTTTAACTTTGCCAACTTTTCCTTCTTTGGTCAGGTTGTAGACCATGGCGACAGAGATCCCATATTGTGGGCCGACCAGACTGTAGCAAGTGTTAACCCAGCTGGGGACATGAGGCTCAGGATCCTTGCCTGCCAGCATTGAAGCAACCGCTGCGGCACATATCTTGGCTTCAGAGTTTGCCGCATAACCGGATTTAGGCAGAGGCGCCTGAATGGCGGAGTCGCCGATCACGTGAACAAAAGGCGCGACCTTGGATTCCCATGTGTGGTGATTTACAGGGCACCAGCCAGACTTATCCGTTAACCCGGCAGCATGTGCGAGCTCACCTGCCTTTTGTGCAGGCACTACATTCAGCACGTCGGCTTTAACGGCCTCTTCCAGTGGGCCAGCGTAAGCCGTTTTGGATTTGACGTCGACTTTGCTGACTTTCCCGTCGGGAGCCGCGACAAACTCGATCATGCTCTTGTCGGTGCCATAACCATAAAGATCTTTCCAGCCCTTGACGAACAGTTTTTGCTTGGAAAATTTGGGCTTGGCATCCAGAATCAGGATTTTGGATTTCGGCTTGTGTTTTTTAAAGTAGTTTGCAATCAGGCTGACCCGCTCATAAGGTCCTGGCGGACAGCGGAACGGGTTTGGCGGCGGCGCAATTACAAAAACACCACCATCACGCATGCTGGCAATCTGGTTGCGCAGAACAGTTGTCTGTGAACCCGCTTTCCAGGCGTGAGGTACCATGTTGACATCATTGGCCGTGTAGCCCTCGATTGTGTCATAGCGGAAATCAATGCCTGGTGACAAAATCAGCCGGTCATATTCCACCTTGGAGCCAGAGGCAAGGCGGACATTTTTACCGTCTACGTCTATAGCGCTGACCCAGTCATGAATAACATTGATGCCGTACTTGTTTATTAGTGCGTCGTAGGAATGCGTAATGGAGTCAATATCGCGCAATCCACCGAGCACCCAGTTACTACCTGGACATGTGGTGAAAGTTTTGTTGTATTCAATCAGCGTGACCTGAATACTGGGGTCAAACTTTTTGAGGTACTTGGCTGCGGAAGCACCACCAAAACCACCGCCGACCACAACAACTTTTGCGGGGCCTGCTTTTTTGGTGGCCTTGGGTGTCGGGCTACTCGCGCAACCAGTTAAGGCCAGTCCGGTAGACCCGCCTGCGAGTTTAAGAAAATTACGTCTGTTGAGTTTTGCCATTGTTTGAATCCCCCTTATGTTTATAGACCGGCAACGAATTTGGCGAGCGCCTTGATCTGGTCGTCGGTGTAACCCTTGGCGATGCGGTTCATGATCGTGCCGCTACGCTTGCCGCTTTTGAAGTCTGTCATAGCGGTACGGACATGTTCTTCGGACATGCCTTTCATCGAGGGAACCGCGCCCAGGCTGACGCCATCTGCACCATGACAGCCAAAACAGGTCAGGCCGATGGTGCGGCCTGAATCATGGTCGGCCATCAGAGGTTGCAGGGAAGCGGCAGCCACCAGCAAGGCTGTGGCCAGGAGTGTTCTGTGTTTCATCATTAAAGCCTCCAGTGTGGATTTGGTGTAAGGAGTTATTAAAAGTTTTTGTTCCTCACGGGGCTTTATAGCAAAAAAAAACAATCTCACATAATCAGCATATTCTGATTAAGCAGAGTAGATTAAGAGAAGCAATAGGCAGGACTTTACACGCGCTTGAATAACTGGCGTTGTTTTTTTACCTGCTCCAGTACTTGCTGTGGCGCAGTACCACCCAGATGATTGCGGCTGGCAACAGAACCTTCGATGGTCAATACATCGTAAACATCTTCTGTGATCACTTTTGAGAAGTGCTGTAATTCTGTCAGTGAGAGGTCGGCCAGATCGCAGCCTTTCTGGCTACAGGCCTGCACCGCCTTGCCCACGACTTCATGTGCATCACGAAATGGTGTGCCCTTGCGCACAAGATAATCCGCTAAATCCGTAGCAGTAGAAAACCCCTGTTTTGCTGCATTCAGCATATTTTCCTTGCGGGTTTGAATCGCGGGAATCATGTCTGCGAAAGCACGTAGCGAACCACGCAGGGTATCCACTGTATCAAACAGTGGTTCCTTATCTTCCTGGTTGTCTTTGTTATAGGCCAGAGGCTGGCCTTTCATCAGCGTTAAAAGCGCAATGAGATTGCCGTTGACCCGGCCGGATTTTCCCCGCACCAGTTCGGGTACATCCGGGTTTTTTTTCTGCGGCATGATGGAGGAGCCGGTGCAAAAACGATCGGGCAGTTCAATAAAATTAAACTGGGCTGAAGTCCAGAGCACCAGCTCTTCCGCCATCCGTGACAAATGCGTCATGATCAGTGCGCCCGCTGCGCAAAATTCAATCGCAAAATCGCGGTCGCTGACGCCGTCCAGTGAATTATTACAGGGGCGTTCAAAACCCAGCAATTCTGCACTGTATTCGCGATCAAGCGGGTAGCTGGTGCCGGCCAGTGCAGCACTGCCCAACGGCATCACGTTAACCCGTTTGCGACAGTCTTCGAGGCGTTCGGCATCCCGCACCAGCATCTCAAACCAGGCCAGCATGTGGTGGCCGAAACTGATCGGCTGGGCAACCTGCAGGTGGGTGAACCCGGGCATGAGCGTGTTGGCCTCACGTTCGGCCAGATCCAGCAACCCGGACTGGAGGCGCGAAAGTTCGGCCAGCAAGCTGTCGATTTCATCGCGCAGGTAAAGGCGGATGTCGGTAGCAACCTGGTCATTGCGAGAACGCCCGGTATGGAGTTTTTTACCGGCATCGCCCAGCAGCTCAGTGAGCCGTGCTTCGATGTTCATGTGTACATCTTCGAGGCCGACTGACCAGTCAAATTTACCTTGCTCGACTTCGGTCTGAATTTGCGCCAGGCCATTGCAGATCTGATCGCATTCGTCAGTCGTTAATACGCCGATTTTCTTCAGCATCTGGGCATGCGCAACTGAGCCCGCAATATCATGCCGATAAAGTCGTTGGTCGAATTCAACCGAAGCGGTGAAAGTTTCGACAAAAGCATCGGTCGTTTCACTGAAACGACCGCCCCATAATTTACTACCGGATTTGCTCATAAAGTTGCGTATACGTTATAAAAAAACCAGACGCGCAGTATAGCACCGTTGCTGTACATCCTGCGTTGGCCGCGCTATGGTGTGCGGGTTTCTATTTTTAACAATTCCGGGCATGGATAAAAATAACCTGCAGGAGCGGCAGGAAACTGAAGTCCTTGAAGGCTTTCTGCCAGATTTCTGCAATAGTCATAATGTGTTTCTGGTGATCCTCATGGCCGAGTTGCTGGCGTTGATTTTATCGCTGGCGCCCGGGGTAGATGTCGCCCAGTTCTGGACGCGACTGGCGCTTATTTCTCTGTTTATACAGTGGATTTCACTTAGCGCAGTATTGCTGCTTTGTTACGCAAGACGCTGGATAAACCAGCATTCTACATGGATAATTGCGACAATCGCCTATGGAATTATCCTGTTTATAACGCTGTTGTTTTCACTCCTGTCTATCGAGCTGACGAATATCCTCCAGCTTAAAACTCGACCCGGGTGGGAATGGCCATTTGTTATTCGCAACCTGATTATTGCTGCTGTGGTCACGGCGGTAGCGCTGCGCTATTTTTACGTCCAGTTGTTGTGGAAGCGCAATACCGAGACTGAAGCGCTTTCGCGCATCCAGGCTTTGCAGGCACGTATTCGGCCGCATTTTTTATTCAATAGCATGAATACGATTGCCAGCCTGACGCGCAGTCAGCCTGAGCAGGCCGAACAGGCGGTGGAAGATCTGGCTGATTTGTTTCGTGTCTCCCTGGCAGAAAAGAACATGCTATCTTTAAATGAAGAAGTGGAAGTGACCCAGCGCTATTTAAATATCGAAAAACACCGGCTGGGTGATCGCCTTCAGGTTGACTGGCAGATTGATCCCGAAGCAGATATGACTGAGGTGATCCCGGCGCTGACCATACAACCATTGGTTGAAAACGCGCTTTACCACGGCATTGAGCCACTGACAGAAGGTGGGGTGGTGACGATTAAGCTCGAGAATTTGCCACATACAATCCGGATTACAATTGCCAACCCGCTGGGTAAAATATCGAATCAGCGGCAGCACAAAGGAAACAGAATGGCTCTGAATAATATTCGCCAGCGTCTGCAACTGGCGTATGCTCTGGAAGAACCGCTCAAAGTAGAAGCAACTGAAGATAATTACACTGTGACATTTGATATTCCAAGGTGACCCATGAAAGTAATGATCGTAGATGATGAACGCCCGGCCTTAATACGTCTGTCAGGCATGCTGGAGGATAACCCGGATTATGAAGTTTGTTGTGAGGCCAGCAACGGCCTTGAAGCGGTAAAGCTTGCCGAAGAAACACACCCGGATATCGTGCTGCTGGATATTCGCATGCCCGGGATGGATGGGCTGGAAGCGGCGCGTCATCTGGCAGAAATGGACCAGCCACCTGCAGTGATTTTTACCACGGCTTATGGCGAGCACGCATTAGAGGCGTTCGAAACCCATGCGGTGGCCTATTTGCTGAAGCCGATCCGCCAGGAAAAATTACTCGAAGCGCTGAAAAAAGCGGCCAAACCCAACAAGGCACAACTCAGCGAAATTGCTGCGGAAACACAAAAGGACAAGCGCACACACATCTGTGCCCGGGTACGTGGCAACCTCGAACTTATTCCGTTGATTGATATTTACTATTTTTATGCGGATCAGAAATACGTCACCGTGCGGCACAAAAATGGTGAAGTGCTGATCGAGGAACCACTGAAAAGTCTGGAAGCTGAATTCGGCGATGAATTTTTGCGCGTACATCGAAATGCGCTGGTAGCAATCGGCCTCGTCTGCGGGATGGACAAAACACCCGAAGGCCGCTTCCATGTGCGCCTGAAAGGGATGGACGATACCCTGGAAATCAGCCGTCGTCATGTGCCGCAAGTACGGAGTTTTTTGAAAGGACTTTAATGGCAGATTTTTATCAGTCTTTTCCTGTTTTACGTAATTGTGCCAGCGCCGCGTCGATCGCGTTATCAAGATAGCCGCCGTAAAAATCCACAGTGGTTACACCGACCAGCCGTTCGGCCAGTAGCTCACCTTCCGGTCCAAGCAGAATAATGGTCGGTGTCATGGTCGCACGATACTGGACTGCGAGATTGTCCAGGCCTATTTGTTCGCCAGAAAATCCTCTGATATTGGTGTAACTGTTAACCTCTGCTTCCCGAATCAGCACCTTGTCTGTGTAGTCACCGCTGAGGATCATGGGCTTGAGAAATTCATCCTTGATGACTTCGCAGTAGTGACAATAGTCAGCCGTGAAGGCAATCAAGATTGGGAGCTTTTTCGATTTTGACAGCAGGGCGTCCTGCTGCAGGTCTGATAAGGGTATGATATTGACCTCAGGAATATCATCCGTTGCGGCAATGACATAAGCAGCAACTGAAAAAGATAAAATAAAAAGCAAAAGAAAATTTTTTACTAACATGTTCCCCTCTTCGTTCCGGTTATAATACACAAGCCTGACCAGAATATTCAAAACAAGACAAGCCCACACATGACACGACAAAAAATCCGTATCGCAACCCGTAAAAGCCCGCTCGCTGTATGGCAGGCTGAACACGTAGCCGCTCAGCTTAAACAGCAGCATCCAGGTCTTGAAGTCGAACTGGTCAAGCTGGTAACCCAGGGGGACAGGGTGCTGGATAGCCCGCTGGCGAAAATTGGTGGCAAAGGTCTGTTTGTGAAAGAGCTGGAGCAGGGCATGCTGGCGGGTGATGCGGATATCGCCGTGCATTCGATGAAAGATGTGCCGATGGAATTTCCGGCTGGGTTATATTTACCGGTTATCCTGCAGCGTGAAGACCCGCACGATGCTTTTGTTTCCAACCAGTATCAATCGCTGGATGACTTACCAGCAGGCGCAAAAGTCGGGACATCCAGCCTGCGTCGCGGTACACAATTACGCGAGCGGTATCCTTCACTGAAAATTCATGATCTGCGCGGTAACGTTAACACGCGCCTGGCCAAACTCGATGCAGGTGATTATGACGCCATCATTCTCGCTGCGGCTGGACTCAAGCGGCTTGGTTTTGCCGAGCGTATCACTTCAGAATTATCATCTGACCAAAGCCTGCCTGCGATTGGTCAGGGCGCGATCGGCATTGAGTGTCGTGAAGGTGATGAAGAAATCCTGCAATTAATTGCGGTTCTGGATGACTCGGAAACGCATATCCGGGTCGAGGCCGAGCGCGCACTAAACCATCGTCTGCATGGTGGCTGTCAGGTGCCGATTGCCGGCTTTGCAGAATTGCAGGGCGAGGAATTATTTATCCGTGGACTGGTCGGTGAACCGGATGGCTCTGTGATTTATCGAGCCGAAGCGCGTGGTTTGAGAAAAGCCGCCGCAGCTCTAGGTGTGCAGGTGGCCGATGATTTGCTCGATCAGGGAGCGGGGGAAATTCTCAAACGGCTCGGGATGATGCATGAATGATGACTGTTTGTTGAACGACCTGGCTGTACTGGTCACCCGTCCGCAGCATCAGGCTACACATTTTTGCCAGCTGATCGAAGCGGCTGGCGGGCGAGCCGTTCGTTTTCCGGTCATCGAGATCGCCGATATCGAAGACCGGGCAAAACTCCAGCAACAAATTGAACAGCTCGAGCGTTACGATTATGCCATTTTTATCAGTCCCAACGCTGCCGACAAAGCGATAGAGAACATCATAGGGCAGCGCAATTTCCCGCAACAGGTCAAACGGGTTGCGATCGGTAGAAAGACGGCTCAAAAAATGCAGGAACTGGGCTATCCGGCTGAGATTTTTCCAGAGGATGGTTACAACAGTGAAGCCCTGCTGACACTAGCGGAAATGCAGCAAGTGACGGGTAAAAAAATCATGATTTTTCGCGGCGGCTCTGGTCGCAAACTGCTGGGCGATACACTTCAATTACGTGGCGCTGAAGTTGAATACGCTGAGGTCTATCGCCGCGTGAAGCCTGCTCCCACCGAGCGGCTTGGCAGCTTGTTGGAGAAGGTGGACGTGGTGGCTGTGACCAGCAACGAAGGTTTACAGAACTTGTATTCGATGGCTGATAAAGTGGCGCGAATGCAGTTACGCAAAAAGCCATTATTAGTGGGCAGCAGGCGCGTGGTAGAATTGGCGTCAAAGCTGGAATTTAACACGGCCATAATAGAGGCGGGTAACCCGAGCGACAGCGGCATGCTGGATGCCCTGTGTCAGTGGGTTCAATCAGGAGAGCACAAAAGTGTCAGAAAACAATAAGACAGAATCGTTTGACGAAGCACCTTCGCTTGAGATTGACGAACAGATCATCGAAGAAGCCCGGCAGGAAAATACCGAGCGCGCCTCGTCTCGCGGGCGGCGTTCAGGTTCGGCTGCCTTCCTGTCATTTCTCGCTTTGCTGCTGGCAGGTGGCGGCATTGCCGCAGGTTATTACATTTACGATAAAGAAATCAAACCACTGAGTAAGCTGACTGGTAAGCTAAGTGAGTTGCGCGAATTTACCGCCAGCAAGCAGTCGCTGGGTGATGTGCAACAGCAGTTACAGGAAATCAAAGAAAGTAACCAGGCACTGCAATCAAATCTGGCCAATACGGGAGGTGATTACCAGTCTCTGGAAGCCAGCCTTAACGAACTTCGCCAGCAGGTCAGTTTTGGGCAACGGGAGCGGTCGTTGGCTGAGGTGGAGTATTTACTGAACATCGCCAGAGACAGACTGCAATATATGCATGACAGTCATACTGCTGCCGCAGCGTTACGGGGCGCCTTAAAGCGAATTGATGCCATGGCTGACCCGAGCCTTGGCCTGTTGCGCAAACAGATTGCAGATGATCTGCAGGCGGTTGAGGCCTATCAGCCAGTTGCTGCGGAACAGGTTTTACAAAACCTGACGGAGGTTGCTTCTGGTCTGCAGCCTTTGCCTGAACCACTCCAAACCAGACAACCAGAACAACAAGCTTCAAAGCCGCTCAAAGAAAAGGGGTTGAAAGAGCTTTGGTCATCTTTTAAACAGTCATTAGCCGGACGGGTGCGAGTAGTCAAACACGACGAGCCTCTGAACGCGCTCAAGCAACAGGGCGTGGCCAGCTATAAAATTGACATCCTGAATTTGCGTATAGAGATTTTGCGTCTGGCTTTGCTGCGAAATGATCTGGCCAGATTCAAACAGGAGCTGAAAAGTCTTGTAACGTGGGCAGATTCGTCGCTACCAAAAGAACAGGCAGAATCTATTGCCAGCGAAGTGGTTGCGTTGGAGCAACTCCAGTTTCCACTTTTGCCACAGATTCAGGCAACCGTTTCTGGTTTGCAGGTTCAGCAAGATTCAGAAGCACATGCTATTCAGCAACCTGATTTTCAACAACAGGATGCAACGACTGAACCAATAAAAAACCGCGTAACATCAGAACCAACTCCTGTAGAGATTGAACCCGAAACGGATGTTACAGGCAGGGCTGACGCGCCAGCAGAGCCTTCGACAAACATGCATCCCCAGCAGGCAACTGACGAACCGACAGTTTCAGAAACCATGAGACAGGAAGCCGCACCTGAAGAACTTATCAAACTGCAGGAAATGCTTGAACAGATTGAGGCCGCAGGAAAACAGGGAGTCCACTGAAATGAGAGTCTTATTCATACTCCTCGCTGTTTTGCTGGTAACGGCAGTTGTGACATTACTTGCCCTGAACAATCCAGGTTACGTCATGCTGGGCTATGGCAAGACCAGTCTGGAAATGCCGCTGATCGATTTTCTGGTGATCCTTGCGGGCGCGTTTTTGGCATTTTATTTTCTGGTCCGGTTTTTAACTTTAATGAGAAAAACTCCTAAAAAACTGCGCGGCCTGCGGGAGAAAAAACAAATCAATAAATCCCGAAAAGGACTGACGCATGGCTTGATTGAAATGGCTGAGGGTAACTGGGCCAAAGCCGAGAAGCAGCTTGTCAGCTCAGCAAAAACAGGTGATACGGCCATGCTAAATTACCTGGCGGCGGCACACAGCGCCGAGCGCCAGAATGCCAGTGATCGGCGTGACGAATATCTGCGGCTGGCCAGTGAAACCAGTCCGGATGCCAGGGTTGCAGTTGGCCTGACGCAGGCTGAATTGCAGATTCGTCAGAAACAATACGAAGAAGCGCTCGCCAGCTTGCAGCAGCTTGAAGAAATTGCGCCTAAACATCCACAGGTACAGAAACAACTGGCAAAATTGCTGTATCAATTGCAGGACTGGGACAGGCTCTATGAAATGTTGCCCGGGCTGAATAAAAACCAGATTATCACCACAGAAGAGTTCAATAAAATTCAAAAAGATGTCGCAACCGGCCTGATTGAACAAACGGGCCAGACGGGAGATGCTGCCGGGCTTGATGAGCTCTGGAAGAATCTGCCCAAATCCGCGAAACAAGAGGCGGAAATAATAGCAGCATACACACGGCAGCTTATCCGGGTGGGCGGGTCAGAACGCGCGGAACCGCTGTTGCGGAAAAGTCTGAATCATCAATGGGACGACAGATTGGCAGCTGTGTACGGATTGTTGCAGCTCAATAACCCCAAACCGGCACTCAAACAAACCGAAAAATGGTTGCACGATCATTCTGACAGCGCGGATCTACTGATGGCGGCAGCCCGGTTCAGCGCCCAGGCCAAACTGTGGGGGCAGGCACGCAGCCTGTATCAGGAAAGCCTCAATCTAAAACCACAGCCACGCACCTACGCCTTCATGGGAGAACTGCTGGAAACGATGGGTGAGGCCGAGGCGGCCAGAACCGCATATCAAACGGGTTTGAAACTGGTAACGCAAGGCTAAAAAGTCCCTGGCGTTCCGTTAACCTAAATTAATCAGTTGGACAGCGTGTAGAGTGGTTCTGCCAGCTTGATTGGCGTAGCAAAAAAATAAGGGAATGGCCGCTCTACATGCTGTAGCGCCTTCACCGAACAGGTGAGCTTCGGCGTATTCGGAAAAGTTAATATGTTCATATACATAACCATAGTCTTTAGCGGTCAACTGATTAATTTAGGTTAAAGTCAGCAAGCTGACATTTCCGCCCTGCGCTGTTGTATTAATCGTTGTTACCCGTTCAGTAGCGAAGCGTTGCAAATAGTGTAGGCCACCTGCCTTGGGCCCGGTTCCGGATAAGCCTTCACCGCCAAAAGGCTGAACACCCACGACCGCACCGATCTGGTTGCGGTTGACATAAATATTACCAACTTTAAGTTTTTTTGTGAGCGATTCAATGGTTGAATTGATGCGAGAATGTATACCCAGCGTTAAACCATAACCCGATTGATTAATACGATTGATGACCGCGTTGAGTTCGTTTGCAGCATAGCGGACGATGTGCAGGATGGGGCCGAAAGTTTCGCCTTGCAGTTGTTCAATACCGCTGATTTCAAATACACAGGGCGCAAAAAACAGGCCGTTGTTACAGTTTTTCGGCAGCGTACATTGAAAAACCAGTCTGGCGCTCTGCTTGAATTCAGTGAAATGCTTTTCCAGTATGGTAAGCGCATCCTTATCAATAACCGGTCCAATATCCGTGCCGAGTAAACCCGGATCACCGATGCGCAATTCCTGCATGGCGCCGATTAACATTTCAATGGTTTGATCTGCAATGTCATCCTGCAGATAAAGAACACGCAGCGACGAACAACGCTGTCCGGCACTTTGAAAAGCAGAGCCCAGGACATCCGTAACCACCTGCTCGGTCAGTGCTGAGGAGTCAACGATCATGGCATTCAGCCCGCCGGTTTCAGCGATCAGGGGAATGACCGGGCCGGTTCTGTTTGCCAGTTTTTGCGAAATCATTCTGGCCGCATCGAACCCGCCAGTAAAAGCGACTCCGGCTATTTGCGGCTGCGAGATTAATGCACTGCCCACGCCCGGGCCATCACCCGGTAGCAAATGTAAAACCTGATTCGGGATGCCAGCCTGGTGCATGAGTGTGGTCGCAAAATGCGCGACAAGCGAACTTTGTTCCGCTGGTTTTGCAACGACTGAATTGCCTGCTGCCAGTGCAGCTGTAATTTGCCCGGTAAAAATCGCCAGCGGGAAATTCCACGGGCTGATGCAGGCGAACACACCACGACCGTGCAGATGGAGTGTGTTGCTTTCGCCAGTTGCGCCGGGGAGGTTCATAGGCGAAGCAAATTCAGCGCGGCATCGAAATGCATAGTAGCGGCAAAAATCGACGGCTTCACGCACTTCAGCAACGGCATCCGCAATCGTTTTCCCAGTTTCCCTGATCACCAAAGCCATCAGTTCAGGTGTGTGGCGCTGATAAAGTTCTGCAATACGTTCCAGGTAACGGGCGCGTTTTTCTGCTGCAATTTTGTCCCACCCTGTTGCAGATTCTGCCGCAACGTTCACGGCTTTAATGATCTCTTCGCGACAGGTATTAACGATGCTTCCAACTATGCGGTTGCTGTTTGCCGGATCATAAATGGATGCTGATTTGCCAGTAATATTTTCTCCGGCAATGATCGGGGTCGCCTGATAAGGTTGTTTAAACGAGGCCTCCAGATCTTGTTGCAAGGCACGTAAAGTTTGCCGGTCACTTAAATCGAGCCCTTTTGAATTTTCACGTTGTGGTTTGAACAATTCGCCTGGCAGGGGAATTTTCGGGTGTGAAATGGTTTTTAATTTGCCAATGGCTTCAACCGGGTCTTCGACAATTTTTTCAATCGGCAACTTGTCATCCACAATCCGGTTGATAAAAGAGGTGTTGGCGCCGTTCTCCAGTAACCGGCGCACCAGATAGGGCAGCAAATCACCATGACTGCCAACCGGCGCATAAATGCGGCAACGTGGCGATTTATTTTTACCCACAAGCTGTTCGTATAATGTGGCACCCATGCCATGTAGTCGCTGGAATTCATAATCACGCTGGTCGCCGGCCATTTCCATCACCGCAGCTACCGTGTGTGCGTTGTGACTGGCAAATTGCGGGTAGATTAAACCGTCGGCAGCGAGCAACCGTTGCGCACAGGCAAGATAGGAAACATCGGTATTTATTTTTCGGGTGAATACCGGGTAGCCATCCAGACCAGCCTGTTGTGCATGTTTGATTTCAGTGTCCCAGTAGGCACCCTTGACCAGACGTACCATCAGATGGCGGTGATTTTTTTTCGTCAGTTGTTCCAGCCATTCAATCGCAGGGAAAGCGCGTTTTTGGTAAGCCTGCAAAGCCAGTCCCAGGCCATTCCAGCCGTTAAGCGTGTCATCAGCCATGATCGCTTCGAGGATATCAAAAGACAGATCCAGCCTGTCGGCTTCCTCGGCATCAAGAGTAAGCGAGATAGCGGCCTGTTTTGCCATCCGCGCCAGCTCAATAATCCGCGGCAACAGTTCGCGCATTACCCGTCCATGCTGGCTGAATTCATAGCGCGGATGCAGGGCGGATAATTTAATCGAAATACCGGGTCGGCTTTTTATGTCATCGGCGTGCGTGGCCGCGCCAATTTTTGTTATCGCATTACGGTAGGCCTGAAAATAAGTCTCTGCATCGGCCGACGTGTGTGCGGCTTCACCGAGCATGTCGAAGGAATAGGAGTAGCCCTGCTGGATTCTGGTTTGTGCACGCCGCAAGGCTTCATCAATGGTTCGCCCCAGTACAAATTGCCGCGCGATGATGCGCATGCCCTGGGCAACAGACTGACGAATAAGCGGGTCACCGAGGTTGGCAGAAAGTTTTTTCAAAATAGTGTTGAGCGGTTTATCAGCATAATCCTGAAGATGAATGACCTGACCGGTCAGCACCAGTGCCCAGGTCGAGGCATTGACGAATACAGAATGGCTTTCGCCCAGGTGTTTTTCCCAGTCTGCACCGCCGATTTTATCAGCGATCAGTTTATCTGCGGTTGCCAAGTCGGGAATGCGCAAAAACGCTTCAGACAGGCACATCAGCATCACGCCTTCCTCGCTGGAGAGATCATACTCGTGCATGAAAGCATCCAGGCTGCCACTCATCGTTCTGCGTCGTCGAATTTCTTTCACCAGTTCGGTTGCGCTGTGTTGAATTTTTGTCTGGCTTTTTTTTGTTAAATGAATTTTTTCAAGCAGCGATTTGACAACATCTGCTTCATCCGCCCGGTAATTGCGATTAATTTCAGTGCGCAAAGGATCATGGAGAACTGGACGATCAGCAAGAAGCGGGACAGAAGGTTCTGCGTTAAATGCGCGTTCGGTTTTAAGCGTCATAATGTCTCCGGTTTTCCAGTTTTTTTACTGGGCCAGCAGATAAAAAATTTTATTTGTCTATTTCAAGAATAGTACAAACCCACCAACCTGAAATTATTCATAAGGGAATCTCTAATCAGTGCATAAACAAGCACCTTGCAGATTTTGAAAGTGTGTTATTTCAGCGACACAGTTCTACTAATTACCGGACAACGAGCGTGCATATTTTTCTTTCTGCAAGACGTATTTATTACAAGTCTTGCTAAAGAAGGAAGGCGTATGTGTCTACTTCAATAACACAATTAGCCGCGGCGTTTCCGGACAATGAGAGACCGCATAAAAATACCTCACGGGTTATGGTTACTTTATTGGGTGCGGCATGGGATCTGGGCGCGCCATCTTTTGGTTCGTCCACCGCAGCAGACATATTTTTCAAGCACTCGCGTTGCCAGGGTTACCCCTGGAAGAAAGTTGGAAAGCAGCAGGGCTTTTTACGAACTGCCCAGACATTAAAAAATACCGCCGTCGTCCCACAAATAGCGCCTTTGTGTTTACAACTTGCCAGACGGGTAAGTGACGCACTGAACCAGCAACGAAAATTTGTGGTAATTGGTGGCGACCATAGTTGTGCAATTGGTACCTGGAATGGTGTTGCTCATGCACTTGGTCAGAAAGGAAGCTTTGGCCTGATCTGGATCGATGCACATCTCGATTCGCATACTCCAGACACTTCGGCTTCGATGCGGCTTCACGGCATGCCGCTGGCCGTTCTGCTGGGTTATGGAGATCAACGATTGACCAGGCTGTTGTCAACGAAGCCGGTTATTCACCCCGGCACAGTTTGTGTGGTTGGCGCGCGCAGCTATGAAGCGCCAGAACTTGAACTCCTGCAGCGGTTAGGTGTGCGCATTTTCTTTATCTCGGAAATCCAGAAACGGGGGCTGAATAAAGTGATAGCTGAAGCCGTGGACATTGCAAGTTCAGGCTCGGGAAAGTTTGGCATCAGCATTGACCTTGACGTGTTAAATCCAGAGCAGGCTCCTGGTGTGAACACGCCTGTCGTTTACGGGTTGAATGCAAAACGTCTTGTGCAAACCCTGCGGCCACTGTCTGAAAACCCGGGTTTGCTCGGGGTGGAAATCGCAGAATTCAATCCCGTGCTGGATCGCAAAAACCGGACATTAAAAATTATTGAGGCACTGTTGTTCTCACTTTTTCCGCGACTCGAGGAGGTGACTGATGCACAACCTCATTGAACTTGAAAGAAAATATTGCGCCGATAATTATGCGCCCTTACCGTTTGTGTTGACGCGTGGTGACGGTGTTTATGTCTGGGATACCGAAGGCAGGCAATACATGGATATGATGAGCGCTTACTCGGCAGTCAGTCACGGGCATGTGCACCCACGACTGATAAAAGCTCTGCGTGAACAGGCAGAACAATTGACTGTCGTCTCGCGCGCATTTCATACGGACAAGCTCGGTGCTTTTCTTAAAAAAGCCTGTTTGCTGACGAGCATGGACAAAGCCCTGCCTATGAACAGTGGTGCAGAAGCCGTTGAGACAGCATTAAAAGCTGCTCGTAAATGGGCCTACAAAATAAAAGGAGTGGAAAAAGATAAAGCGAAAATTATTGTCTGCGAAGGAAATTTTCACGGCCGTACGATCAGCATTATTTCATTTTCATCAGAGCCACAATACCGGGATGGTTTTGGCCCGTTGACACCGGGTTTTAAAATGATTCCCTATGATGATACTGCCGCTCTGGAGGCGTCCATCACCGCGAATACCGCTGCTTTTCTGGTCGAACCCATCCAGGGCGAAGGCGGTATTATCGTCCCTGAAACGGGCTATCTATCCCGCTGCGCTGAAATTTGCAAAGATAATAATGTCCTGTTGCTCTGCGACGAAATCCAGACCGGTCTGGGGCGCACCGGTCGAATGCTCGCCAGTGATCATGAACACGTAAAGCCGGATGGTATCATGTTAGGTAAAGCGCTCGGTGGTGGTTTATTGCCTGTTTCTTTGTTCCTCGCGCGTGAAAATCTCATGGATGTTTTCCAGCCCGGCGATCACGGCAGCACTTTCGGCGGCAACCCACTGGCAGCCGCAGTGGGACTGGAAGCATTAAATACCATCGTCGATGAACATCTGGAGGAACGAGCAGAAACCATGGGGGATTATTTCATCCGCAAGCTACGTGAAATAAAGAGTCCACTAATCAAGAAAATTCGTGGCAAGGGTCTGCTGATAGGAGTTGAAATTGACACCCGGCAAGTGAGCGGCGCCCATGCCTGTGCGGTTCTGGCAGAGCACGGTATCCTGACCAAAGACACCCACGAAAATGTGATACGTTTTTCGCCGCCTCTGATTATTAATGGTTTTCAGATTGACTGGGCAGTTGAGCAAATAGAAAAAAGCCTGGGGAAGCTGGAAACGCAGGACTGGAAAAAAGCTGCGGGCTAGGTTCTGCCGCTGATTGCTTTGAGTGTGTCTGTGCTGAATTCGAAGCTGTCATAAAACAGATGTTCCTGATCAACGCCGCGTAATGCAAACGCTTTTTTTGCTGCTTCGATCATCGGTGGTGGGCCGCACATGTAGACATCGTGTGCGGATAAATCCTTGAAATCATCTGCAACGGCATCGTGCACAAAGCCAGTACGGCCTTGCCAGTTATCAACCTCATCGGGTTCGGACAATACTGGAATAAAGTGAATGTGCTCATGTTCCTGCGCCCATTTTTCAACCAGCTCGCGCTGATACAAATCGGCTGTGGCGCGTACACCCCAATAAAGTGTGATGGGTTGTTGCAGACCCATTTCAATGGCCTGCTCGATCATTCCCTTTGCGGGGGCAAACCCGGTCCCGCCCGCCATCATGATGATCGGCCTTTCGCTGTCATCACGGAGGAAAAAGCTGCCCAGCGGACCCTTGATCCGCAGCAGGTCTTTTTCTTTTATGCCGTGAAAAACGCGTTCGGTAAAATCGCCACCCGGCACTTCACGAATGTGTAATTCCAGAAATTCATCATGGCCAGGCGAATTAGCCAACGAAAAACTACGGGCGCGCCCGTCCTTGAGCAGAATGTCGATGTACTGCCCGGCCAGAAATTGCAGCCGCTCGCTGGCGGGCAGTTTCAGGTGCAGCATCATGACATCGGGTGCGAGTTTTTCCATTTTGATGATGCGGGTCGGCAGCGTTTTAACGGCAATATCCTTTGCCGCGCCAATCTCTTTAACCTCAATTTCGAGATCTGACAATGGCCGCGCCTGGCAAAACAGCGCCAGTCCTTTTTCGTGGTCTTCTTCACTCAAGCCCAACGGCCATTCATCAGGGTAGGCTACTTTCCCTGCCAGTACTTTTCCGGCACAGGTTGTACAGGCACCATCGCGGCAACCATAAGGGAAAGCAAAGCCGTGATGCAGGGCGGCATCAAGGATTTTTTCATTAGCCTCCATTTCGAAAACATGGCCGCTGGGCTGGATAGTGATTTTAAAACTCATCAGGGGAAAGACTGGATAAACAGCCGCACATTCTCGCTGATTTCGGGCAAAAGAAAAACCGGTAGAAATATGCAGTTATTACTGGATTCTCCGACCCTGACGGAAATGTCTGCGCCAGTATCCTTTTTCCAGAGAGGAGCGCACCACGCCTTTTTTGCTGGAAACATGAATGAAAGTGCCATCGCCGAGATAGATGCCAACATGGTTGGGGTAGGTGTCAGGGCGGAAAAAAACCAGGTCACCGGCTTGTAAACGATTGTAACCGATCGCTTTGCCGCGCTTGCGTTGTGCCCTTGTGGTGCGTGGCAGTTCAATGCCGTACAGTTTGCGATAACCTCGCTGCACATAGGCGGAGCAATCAATACCCCTGCGACTGTTACCACCCAGCCGATGCGGTGTACCGACCCAGCCCTGATGCCAGGACAGCCATCTTTGTTTTTGTTGGTCTGAGCTTTTTTTTGTAGTGGGTTTTTCTGCTGGAGCAGGCTTATCAATTACGGCAGGTTTTTCTGTTGCAGCAGGTTTGTCTGTCGTTGCGCAGCCAGAAAGCAGCAGCAAGCCAGTCAATAGTGAATAAAGTATAGGTTGTTTCATGGATCTATCAACGGTTCGACTTTGGCTTTTTCGCGAATCCAGTTCATCGTGTTGAACACAGCAGGTTGTTTTGCAAACCAGCGTTCGAGCATGAACTTGCCGGGGAAATCAGTCAGCCCGACACCGACCAGAATGGTCAGAATACCCTGCCCCGGCAGTACCAACATCACAATCCCGGTCAGGATTAAAATGACTCCAAAACTATTTTTCAGAAGACGAATGATGGAATACATAAAGGGATGAAACCTGCGCAATTTTGAAGGATGGCGTTTTTTGTCGACAAAATAATCAGCGGGCAGTTTCACGATCAGCCAGGGGGTCAGTATCAGGGAGGCAATAAAAGTGACAGCCGAAAGGATCGCCAGCCAGGTGATCCATTGCGTGAGCATCGGGAATTCTCCGAGCCAGCTCAAGTGTTTTTCTCCTTGTGTGATAGCAACAGTAGAATGGCCGCAATGAGGCCGCCGGTGAAGCCATATAAATGTGCATCGAACAACACATGGCCGCCGATCAGTTTTTCAGTACCCGCCGAGGTGCGCGTAATCTGCTCCCAGGCCAGTTTACCGATGACAATCACCATCACCGCGATGGAAAAAGCACGCTCGCGCTGAAAGCTGAAAACCGCTCCCGCAATCAGCAGCCCGTGCAAAATACCCGAAAGCCCGACATACCAGCCAACCTCCGGCGAAAACCACCACAGGCCAACATCCACAGCCGCCAGGCTGAACAGAAAAACGAACACAAATTTAAGCGTAGACCAATATTGCCAGAACAACGCCACGATCAACCCCAGCCCCGCCAGATTCAGCGCCAGATGCACCCAGCCCAGATGCAGCAAATGCCCTGAGAACAACCGCCACCCCTCACCGAGAAGGATTGCCGCCCGGTCATAACGCACCTGCAATTGAGCTGCTTCAGGCAACGCCTGCAATAGCACGGTTGAGAGTACGAGTAGTAGCAACAGAACCGGCAGCCGCCAGGAACCGTTTTTTTGCATAAAATCCTTGCTGTCAAAAACCAGTGATAATAGTATCAGAACCGGTACGGATCGTTCTGGGAGCAAAACGGGCGATCCGGTGAAAACAAGGAAAGAGTAAAACAATATTCACTAAGCTTAGCAAAACCTGAGGAACGATTAGGTGTAAAGGAATACATTGCAGAAATCGAGAAGGTGGAAGATGAAGAAATACACAGGCAGCTGGAACATTTAATATATACCGTACGTGATATTCTTGAAGGTAATACTGATAGCGATTACTACCTTATCGCTGAAGCCTCATCGCTTTTAGAACAACCATTGAAGAATTTAGTTCAAGAACTAAGCGATTGGAAATCTTTCTTGGTTAATAGATCGTACTTGAAGAAATATAGAGAGCTAATTAGCGAATTAATAGACTATGAACTAAGATTAGGTGCTTACGTAGCAAAAAATCCAGAAGCTAAAGTAAAAGACATC
>DTYI01000245.1 GCA_012961935.1 Thiotrichales bacterium
AACGAGTGGGTGTGGAGTTTTGCTCGTGTCTATTATCCTGAAGGCTACCCAGTCTCTAACAGAGGGGTCTGGATGGTGGGGTTCAGTTTTAACGCGGAGTACTGCTTCTCCTTCGCCAGCTCCTGTGCGTGAACGCCACGGTCAGCCGCAGCCAGACCATCCGCTATTTGCTCTTTGCGGGCGGCCAGCGCATGGGTGATCGGTGTCCACACAAATTTCATGGTGAACCAGACGAACACCGCAAAGACGACCATTTCCAGTAACAATGTGAGGTTGATGTTCATTTTTTAATGACCTCTTTGCATCCTGACCTTAGCCGCCAGCTACGGCGAACAGAATATACATGGCCAGACCTACGGCGATCATGGGTACCGCATCAACCAGACCCATTACAATAAAGAATTGCGTCCGCAGCATGGGAATCAGCTCTGGCTGACGGGTTGCGCCTTCCAGGAACTTGCTGCCCAAAACACCAATGCCTACGGCCGCGCCGAGTGCGCCGAGACCCATCATAAGTGCGCCAGCTATATAGAGTAGTGCGTTTGCTTCATCCATCATCGTCTCCAAAAAGTTCTATCAAATTAAATCGGTTAATGTTTATGGTGCGCCATGTCGAGGTAGACAATGGTCAACGTCATAAAAATAAATGCCTGCAGGGTGATAATCAGGATGTGGAATATCGCCCAAACCAGATGTAAACCCCAGCCGAACACCGTCATCACAGGCCCGGCCGTAAACATCAATGCTATCAGGATAAAAATCATTTCGCCCGCATACATGTTGCCAAACAGCCGCAGGGATAATGAAATGGGTTTAGCGACCAGTGAAACAAACTCAAGGAAAAAGTTTGCTGGCAGCATAATTATTTTAATGATGGGATTTTTCGCTTCGAAAGGCTGCATCGTCAGCTCGGCTGCAAAGCCACCAACACCCTTGATTTTGATTGAATAGAACAAGGTCAGCAGGAACACGCCGATGGCCATGGCAAAGGTTAAATTGGGATCTGTTGAAGGCACAACTTTCTGGAAATGTGCAATACCCAGCTTATCAAGCACCCAGGGGATCAAATCCACCGGAATCAGATCCATGGCATTCATCAGGAACACCCAGACAAAAATCGTCAACGCCAACGGCGCAACCAGCGGGTTTTTACCGCGGAATGAGCCACGGACACTTTCGTCTACAAACTCGACTAACCACTCGACAAAATTTTGCATCTTGCCGGGAACGCCGCTGGTGACTTTCTTCGCCACGCGGGAAAAATAGAAAAGAAATAATGCGCCAAGCAGTATTGACCAGAACAGGGTGTCGACATGAATGGCCCAGAAACCCATTTCTTTGGCTTCTTCGGCAGAATGCGCCATCCCCCAATGCCCATCAGCGTGACGCCCGAAAGTCAGGTTGGTCAGATGATGTCTGATAAATTCTGATGATGTCAGTGTATCTGCCGCCATCGCGATTATTATTGCCTGTTATTTATCCCCTAACCAGGGCACAAAGTGCGCCAGCTGGGCGATACCAAAAGTCGCCAACAAGGGCTTTGCACTCAAGTTGATCACGCCAAGCCCGATAGCCAGCGCAACCAAAACAAATACATACCGTTGTATGGCACCAAAATAAAGCAAGGCCATCCCGTGCTGGGAGCCCGCGCCTGTCATGCGCCCCGCCTGTGTAATCCTGCGAAGCAATATCAGGGTACTCAACAGGGCTACTGCCCCACCATACAGTCCTCCGATCAACCCTGACATCCCCTGAAAATAAAATGCTGCCGCAGAGATGATTAGCACCAGGGCTACCTGTATGAATAACAGGCGATTAATCATGATTTGACCACTGCGTTGTGCGCCTTTTCCAGGTGACTTGATTCACGTCAAGGCCACATAGGCTCAAGTGTGCGGAGTATAATGACTCTGCAGCTTGAGGGTCAATAGAATAATCACAGACCTCGGAAATTCTTCGCTCGCCATCTCCGGTTATTCATATTTAAGTAGTCAACCAAAGCAAATACCATACCAGAACTAACACACAAGGTCTTTCAAAGGCTGTGACGATCAACACTGGTTAGCAGGTTTCCAAATATGAAACAAACCGGCGCAAAGTGGTGCCATACCAACGACAAGTATTACTTCAGATACCTGAATTTTTTATTTTTCGTGTACACAGATGCAGCATATTAACTTAGATGCATTAGTATTCGGGATTAATACTGACTCCACCATCGTGGAAAAGTATATTATGAATACCACTCTGGAACAGGAGTAAAAATTTTTGGAGCGCGTCATACTCGTTGTTGAAGATGAATCCGGTATTGCCGACACTGTTCAGTACGCACTGGAAACAGAGTCGTTTAGAACAAGCTGGGTCAACAACGGCCATGATGCGCTGAAAGAACTGGCACAAAAACCCATCAACCTTGTGATACTGGATATCGGCCTGCCCGATATAAATGGCTTTGAGCTACTCAAGTCGATTCGTAAACAATCAGACGTTCCCGTCATCTTTCTGAGTGCCCGTAATGAGGAAATCGACCGCATCGTCGGGCTTGAAATTGGCGCCGACGATTATGTATCCAAACCTTTCAGCCCGCGTGAACTGGTAGCGCGGGTCAAGGCCGTTCTAAAAAGAACAGGCAGCGTACCAGACAAACCCCCAGCCACAGGCTTTGAACTGGACAAAGAAAAAGCGACTATTCGCTTTCAGGGGCAGGCGCTTGACCTGACCCGCGCTGAATATTCATTGCTCTCCACGCTGCTCGATCAGCCTGGCCGCGTATTCGAACGCGCACAGCTCATCGCACAAATCTGGAATCACAACCACCCCTCTGACGAACGAGTGATTGACACCCATATCAAGGAAATTCGCGCAAAAATACGGAAGATCGACACAAATGCCGACCCGATCAAAACACATCGCGGCATAGGCTACAGCCTTAACGCATGAAAGCACGCCCATGAAAATCAGCTTCAGCTTTCGTCTCATGCTGGTTTATTTCCTCATCATAGGCGGGCTGGCCTGGTTCATTGTGCACAAGGCTTTTGACATTCTCGACACCAGCGTCAGCCAGGCTGCCGAAGGGGTCATGGTTGATTCTGCCAATCTGGTCGCAGAACTGGTCAGCCAGGATATTAAAGACGGCAAGATCAACCTCGACAGAATTCGCTTCCTCATTCCCGCCTATCTCGAGCGCAACATCAACGCCCAGATTTATTCCGTGCTCAAGCAAAAACCGGATATGCAAATTTACATCACGGATGATCAGGGCACGGTGCTGTTCGATTCGGCAGGGCGTGTCGGCGGTGAGGATTTTTCACAGTGGCGTGATGTCTGGCTGACTTTGCAAGGTCTATACGGCGCGCGCTCCAGTCCAACCAATCCTGAACAAATTATCTCCACGACAGAAGATAAAACCATGTACGTCGCCGCACCCATAATTCATAACAACAAAATTATAGGCGTCGTTTCACTCTACACTGAAGTCAAAAACCTGGACCCTTTTGTCCTGCTGGCCAATCGTAACATCACACAATACGCATTCATCGTGCTGGCGATTTCTTTGCTGTTCGGCTGGCTGCTGACCTGGTTGTTTTCACGCTCCATTCACAAACTCGTCGCCTACGCCGACGCGATCGGCTCGGGTGAAAAAATACCACCGCCCAAACTCCGGGAACCTGAATTTAAACGTCTCGCAAACGCAATGGACGGCATGCGCGAAGAACTCGAAAACAAGGAATATGTTGAAAACTATATTCACACCATGGCGCACGAATTAAAAAGTCCGCTCACCAGTATCCGTGGTGCGACAGAATTATTGCAGGAAGACATGGAACCAGCGCAACAGAAAAAATTCCTCGGCAACATTCAGGATTCCACGCAACGCATGACACAACTTGTCGAGCGCTTGCTTGCATTAGCCAGTGTTGAAAAAAGGCACAAGCTGGAAAATGTAGAAACATTTTTGCTTAAACCTGCAATTAAAAAAATTCTGGCCGAACGCAAACAAAAAATTCAATCAAAAAATATTCAAATAAAAAACGCGACGCCAGATAAATTAAAAGTCACCGGAGAAAAATTATTACTCGAACAAGCAATCGCAAATTTACTCGATAATGCGATTGACTTTACAGGGCAGGGCGGTGAAATTGAAATCACTGCCACCAATGAAAATGGACAATATAAAATTACCGTAACAGACAACGGCTCCGGCATACCCGACTACGCAAAAGAAAAAATATTCGATCGTTTCTTTTCTTTACCACGGCCTGATAGTCAAAAACGAAGCACTGGCCTGGGCCTGAGTTTTGTCCACGAAGTAATGATTTTACATCATGGGGATGTCTCGCTGAAAAATATCTTTAGCAAAGGCGTTACAGCAAAACTAGAATGGCCATTAACTTTCTAAATCAAGGGGCGCAAGGCACCCCAATAGATTAAGCAGAAATTATATTTTCCCGTCCAGCCCCATCTGAAAATACTTATGGATAATCTTATCCTGGTTTTCCAGTAGCCAGTCAATATCTGGTGTGTTAGTCATCGCTTTGTGGATTGCCTGCGCAGTTGCCTTTCGATGAATATCAAAAAGGATTTGATGATCCAGATTGTCATCAGTAGAAACACTTGGATTTAACCAGACAGAAACAATAATTCCCAGATCATTTGCTTTTTCTTTTGGAATATCCCCTGCACGAACAGCATCAAGAACACCATTGGCGATTGCTGCCTGAACAGTCCCCATCAATATATTGGTGTAGCGGCTATTATCAACCGTTACTTTACTCACCATCAACGTAACCGGTCGAACCTGAATATCGGTATTCAGAATGGCAAAAACTTTTGAATGCCCTTTAACCTGATCGCCCGTTAAAGTTGCCAATGCAGTCCCAACCGGGCCGTCAAGCTCACCGATAATAATTTCAGGTTCAGCCGCTGTACCTGCGGGCCCTCCAGCAACTAATGACTCGCCAGTTCGCATGATTATTCTATCGCTCATTAATATGTACTCCAATTAATTGGTTAAAGTTTATTGCTCTCTGCCCGAATGAAGATGACAAATAAAATCGATCCCATTTGATTTTTTCTTCTGAATCAGAAGAACCTTTTTCCGCTTCATGTGTTGATTCCATTACTGTAATTCATTTGTTAGATGCGACAACAAACTCCAGCGTTTCACCAATTGCTTTTTCTGCGCTTTAAGTCGCTTTTTGCATTTGATCAATTAATACTTCAAGCACCAGATCATCGCTAAACAATTGTGACATGTCTTCAGACTTCAATTCACTTCTTTGGAAGTTGCCTTATCTTCGCAACCTCAATCATTGTTTCCAGGCGAACAACGCGCTTGTCAACATCGACCACATGATTTTCCAGTCGTTCGATATCCCGGTTGAGGCGTTTTACTTCGTCGGTTAATTTTAAAGTATCTACCAACAGTTCTTTCCAGCCCGACATTATTTGGCTTCCAGTTTGGAAAGTGTCTTGCGCAAGCGTTTGCGCGTAGCTTGCGTATCGGCGATAGTCTCTTTTAGTCGCGCTGAAACCAGTTCCATTAATTCACTTTCACCAACCGAATTAAAATTCTCGGGGTCGTAAGCATCAATGGCCTGGCGGACTATTTCTGTTGCTGATGTGCCTTTGGTTTTTGCGATGCGCTCCAGTTTTTTGACGTTTTTTTCTGTCACCAGATACTGCTTTCTAACCAGTGATTGTGCTGTTTGCATGGCTCATACCTCACAAATGTCGATAAGCTAAGTATACACATACACACCACCATACACAACTTCTATTTGCAGGTTGTGGGGAAATGCGATACCAGGAATTAGCGTTTCAAATCTCCCCCGACCCCTCTTTGCTAAAGAGGGGAGTGGTTTGTTCTTCACACAATCTCCACACAAACCACATCTTGACTCTATGCAGGCGCTTTAATCTTTTGGGCTGATCACAACGACCGGGAGATTTTTATGAAAAGCCTGATTAAGCCTGCTGTTCTGGCGGCTTTGATTTTGTTACTGCTGATTCCGCTGGCCATGATTGAGGGCACGGTGCGGGAGCGGAGTTATAACCGTGATGCGGTTCGGGCGAACATTGCCAGCTCGTGGACGGGCGCGCAAACGCTCAGCGGCCCCTGGCTGGTGGTGGAGTATCGCCGCACGACTGAAAAAGTCCACTGGGACGAGAAAACACAGATGAAAATCACAACGCCGTGGACGCAATACGAAAAACTATTGCTCAGACCAAAGCAGACCCGGCTTGCCAATGCGCTGGATGTGAGTCATCGCAAACGGGGTATTTTCGCCGTGCCGGTTTATGTTGGGGATGTTTCTCTTACCGCAGTGTTCGACACAAAAGCAGCAAGCGATGCACTGACGCAGGCAGATGGAAAAATTACGCTCGACCGGGTTTATACGACGGTCAGCGTTTCTGATGCACGCGGCATTGCCAGCTCTCCGACGCTGGATTGGGCAGGGCAGTCTGTCGAAGTAATTCCCGGTGCCGATTTAAATGACCTGCCTGGATTTCATGCCGAGCTGCCGAAAGCCGTGATTGAAAAGCCGCAGGAATTTTCTTTTCTGGCCGAATTTAAATTGCGTGGCCTTGATCAATTTCTTGCCACAGCAGTCGGTTTCGATAACCAGATTAACCTGACTTCCACCTGGCCGCACCCGAGTTTCACGGGCAGCTTTCTGCCGCTTGAACACGATATCAACGACAACGGCTTTCAGGCCACCTGGTCGGTGTCATCCTTTGCCGCAGGCATCTCACTCGCGCCTGAACGGGTCAGTCAAAATACCGCCTTCGCAGCACCCCAGCAACCCAACACCGTCGGCGTGCGCCTGTTCGAACCGGTGGATATTTACACCCCGAGCGACCGCGCCACAAAATACGGCTTGCTATTCGTTCTGCTCACCTTCGCCGCCTTCTATCTCTTTGAAATATTAGGAAAATCCGGCCTGCATCCGCTGCAATACGGGCTGGTTGGACTGGCGCTGGCGATCTTCTTTTTACTGCTCCTGTCACTCTCGGAGCATACCGGTTTTGCATCAGCCTACAGCATTGCCACTGCCGCATGTGTTGGACTCATCAGCGTGTACATCGCGCCGGTTCTAGGCAGGGCCAATGCGATCATTCTGGGTTTCGGGCTGACGCTTCTTTATGCCACCTGCTACGTCATTTTAATGCTCGAAGACCACGCGCTGCTGGTCGGTTCCGGTCTGCTGTTTGCTGCGCTCGCCAGCGTCATGCTACTGACCAAACGCATCGACTGGTATCAACTCACGCCTGACGTTCGCCTACCTGGAAAAGGCAAACTTTCACAAACCACAGCTACAGGAGAATAACCATGAATCGCCTAACCCGCATATTGCATGAAGGGAATGGATTTTCTGGAAAACTCAGCAAAACAGATTGCACAAACATCGTGAAAGCCATAGCAGGCTATGGCTTGAGCGATTTTGTGCAAGCTGTGAAGCTGAGTTTTTCCAGAAAACCATTCAGGCACAAACGTCAACGGAATTGATCGGATCATCATAACACATAGCCACGAGGATCATGATGGCAACCTTGCGGAT
>DTYI01000246.1 GCA_012961935.1 Thiotrichales bacterium
AGTCACGAATAATCGACAATCAACTTATCTCAGCCCCACTTTACCGGGCGTTACAATTCTGGAGAACAAAATGTTAAGCCAAAAAGTCACTGAACATCTGAATGAACGGCGCTATATTTTTCACGATATGCCTCTCTGTTTTTCTGCACATGTGTTTCATCCTTCCACGCGGCGGTACTGGCAGCCTGTGTCGTCGCTGACATGGCGCAGCCATGGTAAGTACGGAACAGATGAAAACGATTAATCAGTTCAGCATCGCCCGCGACAAACCCGGAGCGCATGCCGGGTGCATTGGAACGTTTCGACAAACTATGAAACACCATGCAGTTTTTATATTGGGTATTGCCCATGTTGGCCGCTGCGCCTAACAAACCGGGTGGCGGATTTTTTTCATCTTGATAAATTTCTGAATAGCATTCGTCAGAGGCAATAACGAAGTTATATTTTATGGCGCGTTCGATCAGTTTTTGCAGTGTCGATTCCGGGATGACTGCGCCGGTTGGATTGCCGGGTGAGCAGAGATAAAGCAACTGGCAATCCTGCCATGTTTGTTCAGAGACGGCATCAAAGTCTGGAATAAAATCGTTTTCTGCTGTGCAGTTTAAAAACTCCGGTTCTGCTCCGGCCAATAAAGCAGCGCCTTCATAAATCTGATAGAACGGATTGGGCATCAATACCCTGGCTGATTTGTTTCGATCAATCATCGTCTGTGCAAATGCGAATAGCGCTTCGCGGGTGCCGTTTACGGGCAGAATATGTCTGGCCGGGTTCAGACTTTCTGTGGGTAAATTGAAACGCCGCGTTAACCAGTTTGTGATGGCCTCACGCAAGTCATCACTACCACGTGTGAGGGGATAACTTGCAAGCCCATTCAGGTTGGCGCGCATGGCCGCGTGAATAAAATCTGGAGTCGGGTGTTTGGGTTCACCGATTGACAACCTGATCGGGGATTTATCAGACGCAGGCGTGATCCCATCAAAAAGTGTCGAGAGCTTCTGGAACGGGTAAGGTTGCAGTTTGTCCAGGTCCGGATTCATTGGCAGTTGGGTATCTGATAAAACAAGGGCGGAATTATACCTTCATTGCAAATAAAAATCGTGGACGATTCAGGCTATATCTGGATAATCAACCTTTATGGATAAAGTTCTCTTTTTCAGCATCCTGCTGGTGTTTGCGGGTGCGCTGGTCGGCAGCGTCATGCAGCACCGGCGCCTTGATCGCGTTTTGAAAGACCTGCGTGGCTTCCACGTGACTGCGCGGATACAGGGAAAACGTATTTGGGGCCGGTTTAATCTGTTTTCCAACGCGATCGAGTTTATTTTCAGCCGGCCGTATACAAATCGTCGTGGAAATTTGCTGACCAGTTTTATTGTTTTCTCTGAGCAGATGAATGATATTGATACGATCTTCCGCTTCCATGATGAACTCACACCTAAAAACCAGCAACGCAGGTTGATGGAAATTGAGCAGATTAAACATCCCAGTTTGTTTCGTCGAATAAAACGCTCGGCGCGTAATTTTATGGTCGCTTTTCGTGAAGCGATTGATGAGTCAATTGGGTTATTAATGAGTCGGGTGCAAAAAAAAGCATCAACAGCTCTTTTAAAAGGGCAGGACGATTATTTAAAAAAGATCAGAACCAACACATTGGGTATGGTGAGCACAGCTGCGTATGATCCTGTGCTGGAGCATTATATTAATCGTCGGGTGGTGTACGAGACAGGCAAGGAAGATGGGCAGCGGATAGAATATTCCGGTGTGCTGAAAGAATATTCGACTGGCTGGGTTTCCATTCTGGATTGTTATCTGAATACAGAAAATCATCTTCCTCTGAGCGATGCGAGTCGTTTAATGATGCAGCGGAAAATGGACTTCCAGTTAAACGTAAGTACGCAGGAAAATGATAAAGATAAAATAAATTTCTCGCTGCAAATCACCAATCGTGATAACAAGGATATAGCCATCTGGCGTATTGAAGGCGCGGACAATTTTCAGCATGAGGTTGATGAAATGCTGACACCAGGAGATACGGTTAATATCCTCTTGAAAGATTTACCAGCGAGCTGTTTAACCAATATTGATAAAGAACAGTTGCCGATATCTTTGTCGCTTATTGCACCCGAAAGGCAGGATACAGGGGAGGCCGGAATGGATGATGACCATGAAGATGTTCGTTATCCTGCGCTGCCTGGGTTAACGCTGGTGTTTGATACGATTCGTGGTGTGGATGTTTATATTCCCCGTAGCAAAGGTTTACTGCGGCACGGTAGTGAATTTATAGATTAGCCTATGTCTGTTTCGATCTTATCAATACACCATGCCAGTTTACTGGTTTCAGACCTGAAAAAGTCACTGGATTTTTATTGTGGTGTTTTGGATTTGCAACGCGATACCTCCCGACCCAATATGAAATTTCCTGGTGCATGGTTAACCGTCGGAGAAAATCAGCAGATCCACTTATTGCAACTGCCGAATCCAGATCCCGAAAATGGCCGACCTGATCATGCTGGGCGTGACAGGCATACGGCGTTTAATATTAAGGATATTGAGGAACTGAAAACACAATTGAATCATGCAGGTGTTCCCTATACTTTGAGTTCTTCCGGCCGTGACGCATTATTTTGCAGGGACCCGGATGGTAATGGTCTGGAATTTATTCAGCATCAATAAACGCCAGGGATACTCTAAACAAGTCATGATTGTTTTACGCTGGCTGGAATGGCCCCAATTCGTCCCGAAGATCGCAGCAATAGCCGGGCTATTGCCTACAGGACGTAGGTAAGGAGCGTGAGCAGGAGCGGTAGCTTTCCTGCTCACTTCGAAACAAATTGGAACCATTCCATCTCAGCC
>DTYI01000247.1 GCA_012961935.1 Thiotrichales bacterium
CCGCATGCGCAGCGTTATCTTGCGACTGTTAGCTTCGCCGAGTCATCATTTTTCCCAATCCCCGTTGCCGTGATGTTATTACCCATGACGCTGGCGCAACGTGATCGTGCATGGTATCTCGCATCCTTAACACTGGTTTTTTCAGTGCTCGGTGGCATCCTTGGATATGTAATTGGCGCTGTCGCCTATGAATTGATAGAACCTTTTGTTAATCACTACGCAACGCAAATAAAACACGCACGGGAATGGTTTTCAGAATACGGAATCTGGGTGGTTTTGATGGCTGGGTTTTCGCCCGTCCCATATAAAATATTTACCATTACGGCTGGGGCATTAACCATGGCATTTATTCCATTTGTGATGGCATCAATTATTGCCCGGGCTTCACAGTTTTATCTGATTGCAGCTTTGGCTTACTGGCTCGGTCCAACAATGGAACCTAAAATCCGTCAGTATGTCGAGTGGTTAGGCTGGGGATCAGTTGTTGTCATCGGCGGAATAGTGCTCTGGTTAAATTTCAGATAGTGACAGTTTACATGCGTCGCCTGTTCAAAATATTTCTGATCAATATTATTTTGATTACTTCGTTTTCTGGCTGCGTTTATGACGATTCACCAACGCCTCCCAGAAAAAATATCAGCCAGTACAAAGTGCAACGTGGTGAGACACTTTACTCAATTTCCTGGCGATATAATCTAGATCACAAATTGCTGGCCTGGTGGAATAAAATCCCGCCACCTTTTACAATTTATCCCGGTCAAAGAATTTATTTAAGCCCACCTCGCGGGATTTCTTATTACCCGCCAAGGCCACAGGTAGCTGTTGTACAAAGACCGCCGCAACAGCAAACTTACCCACCTCGAAAACCGACTGTGCAAAGACTGCCTACAGACATACCGGATGTGCACTTGCCATCCACGAACAGGCCGACTCAAAAACCGGCGCCAACACAATCTCAAAAAGCACCTGTAAAAAAATCACAGAAACCGGCGGCAACTCCCTGGGTTGGCGTTAAAGATATTCGTTGGAAATGGCCCACTCAGGGTAGAGTGGTGCGACGTTTTTCAGAGTCACAAGGAGGCAAGCAAGGGATCGATATTCGTGGCCGGCCAGGTCAAACTGTAACGGCAACAGCGAGTGGCAAAATAGTCTATAGCGGTAATGGATTAAAAGGCTACGGCGAGCTGGTGATTATTAAACATAATGAAACGTTTTTAAGTGCTTATGCGCATAATCGGAAACGTACTGTAAAAGAAGGTACGATCGTAAATGCCGGACAGAAAATTGCCGAACTGGGCAATACGGGTGCCAGCGTACCAATTCTGCATTTCGAAATTCGGGAAAATGGAAAGCCAGTTGACCCATTAAAATATTTGCCGAAAAAATAATTTGTTCTAACCTTAAATACTGTTTTTTTAAGAAAGTGTAGGTATTAAGAAACAGGGGAATTCCCAGGCGAGTTGCCTGGGAATTGTGGAGATTGATAATCAGCTTTGTAATGATATTAACTCAGAACAGAATGTGCTTCGTTATCGACGTCCCCCCCATTTCCGCGACTAAAACCCCCGCTCGGCATCTCCATGCGGGAATTAGCTCGCTGCATGGCTGGCCTGTCCATTTGCTTGCGCTCTCTTAGCCTGGACTCGATACGTTCCTGCTTACGATATTTGTTCTCGACCTTATTGCCATCAGTTTCGCTGCTACGGAATTGATTTCTTTTTTGAGTCTGGCGCTGTTCATTTAATTGCTCTGAACTGTCGACGGCATTAGTCTGATCCCTTGTGTGTTTGCGAACTCGATCTCTTAGCTGAGCGCGATCCTGATTAGCATCATCCGTCATGTGGATTTGATCCTGAGTTTGCAGCTGTTCCTGGGTTTGTGACTCGTCTGCTGCAGATGCAGCGGTGGCTCCGAGTATTGCAGCGCTGGTTATTAATGTGGTCATAAGTTTTCTGTGTTTCATCATGTTGCTCCTGTAATTTAAGAATATTCCCAGCGGAGATATTTCCGTCTGGTTGCCTATAAATTACTAGTCAGATGTTTCCCGCCTATTTCCAGACCACAGCAATCTGTTTCAGTCTGTTACAAAAAATATTCACGAAACTTTTTATGGTTGAATGGGTTTTCACATTCAATGATGAAAGAGTGAAATGTGTTATTTCAATTGGCAGTCTGAACCGACATAGGATTGAGTACAGGTTACGATTACGGCCGATAGACTTCGGTCAGTGGGGAGACCCCACCGGTGGCACTGGTCACCTCCAGATTCCTGGTCTCCACGGTCATGGCGATCCCGACTACCGCCTCGACGCGCGGGTCGCCGTCCTCCCCCAGCGTCAC
>DTYI01000248.1 GCA_012961935.1 Thiotrichales bacterium
CCTAAACTCTGGGAGCGAATGGGCAAAGCCAGCGGCGGCGCACCGGCAGAATTCGCCTCGACACACCCCAGCCCGAAAACCCGCATCCAGCAATTTGAACAATGGATGCCAGAGGCGCTGGAAATTTACAAACAAAACTGTGGCGGCTATCCGCCAGGTTAAACCTGAAAAATTTCTATAACCACAAAGGAGTCACATCATGTCCGTTGCTAAAGTCACAGAAATTACTTCAACCTCAAAAAAGAGTTTTGATGACGCTGTTTCATCTGGTATCAAACGCGCCAGCAAAACACTGAAGAACATCACCAGCGCCTGGGTTGCCGACCATCAGGTCAGCGTCAAGAACGGCAAAATTTCTGAATACCGCGTTAGAATGAAAGTGACTTTCATTCTGGAGTGAGCGAGAAATCAGCTAGCCCGATTTCATCAAACGGCGCTTGAGTTTTTTCGCCGCTTTCAAGGGCGCCCTGACAGGCAGCGCTAAAGGTGAATGCCGTAAAAATGTATCTGAAGCGGTTTGCGCCTTACGTAAACTTGTCGTGATTGAAGGCAGCATCACGCTGCCTTCTGCGAGCGCTATTGATCCTGTTGTAAACCATGATTTATAGGCATCATCGCCCTTCCCTAGATCAATGCTGATAATCCCCTGCCCTGCAATTTCCTCAGCGACCTTCAAAAGCAACAAGCCACCGGGTGAGAATTTGGAGAAGCTGTGATTGTACCCAGGAAACCACCAGTGACAGACAGTGGCGGAACGCATGCCCATATGTGCAGCAATTATCTCATCCTCGTGATATAAAACAGACAACATGCCAGCAAAGTTATCACTTCTTTTTTTCCAGATTTGTTCCAGCATCCCGGTAGTCCAGCCCCAGCTCATAAAATCCACCACGCCAGTGCGCAAACACTGTTCGTGCTTCCATTGAATAACCTGTTGAAATGCTGCAGAATTTTCAGAATAAAGTTCGAGCCTGAATTCACCAATATCGCGTTCAAACTTTCGCCATAACCCTTGTAACTGTTTTATTTTCTTACTACCTGATTCACGCTTGATCTGGACATAACGTTCAAAGCCTTCTGCAAGATTCATAACAGGCGAAGAGGCTATTTTCTCGTAAAAACTCTCAAGAGGCTGCTGCGCTGCCAACAAATGATCAAAATCCCATATATTCAGGTCACAACCCTGCATTAAATCTTCAACGCTCCATTCCTGCTCTGGAGAAATAATAACGCCCTGGTAATCCGACAACCTGCCGCCAACTGGACCTGCAATTTTTTTACTTTTTCGCTGGAATGGAAAAAATCCAACAACGCGATTATCTTCTTCCATGATGCCTACAAAAACATCATCACGCACCGCCGCCACGGCCTCTGTGTATTCAACACAAAAATAAGGATTGGCCAACGCCGGATTACTGGCCTGAATTTCCTGCCAGCGTTGCTGTAATGTTTTATCCATTTCCCTTGCAGGTATCGCAGATATTTTCATACAACTGTCTCTTTCTTGTTATTCATAAGCACGCCCAAAAATATTTTTTGACAGCGCGGGGAAAGCACCCGTTGTCCATAGTCTCAAATCCAGCATTGAAGCAGAAGTTTCAAGCCGTGGCAGCGTAAAACGATCAGTTGTTGTTTTAACCAATGCCGTAGGCTGGGTTATCACGGCGCCATCAAAACCGGCTGCTTTTACCTTCGCACGTATCATTTCATTATTGCGTCCATAGGGGTATGAAAAAAACCTCGCTTTGGCAGATAGCTCCTGCTCATAGTCTAACTGGCACCTTTTTATTTCCGTTTCTATATCAGCCTGATTTAGCATCGCTAAATCCATATGATCCCGTGTATGCAGGCCGAGTTCAAACTGTGGGAAATTGTCTTTTAACTGACGCACTTCATCCCAGTTCAGCGTTAACCTCGGCGTCTCCTGCTTTGGCTGAAGCTGTGTTTTTATCTGTCGTAGTATTTCTGTTCTTTTATCCAGCCCGGCGGTTAAAAGTTGCTGTACTGTTTCGCGATGCGCCTGCTGCATTTCTGTTTTAGAAAGTAGATTAAACTGTCTATCGCCAAACGGCGTTTTCAAATCATGCTGCGTACGTAACTGAAACGCCGTATAAAGCTGGTCTATCCATTGTGTTTCTGCGCGCTCTACATAACCTGTGCACAGAAACAATGTTGCCGGTAATTGATACTTTTCCAGCAACGGTGCAGCAAGGGTTAAATTATCTCGATACCCATCATCAAAAGTGATGACAACAGACCTTTCAGGCAAGGGTTTATTTTCCTGAATATGTGCCAGCATTTTTGCCAGGCTTATGACATTACAATGCTGTTTTAAAAACTGCATCTGTGAGGAAAACTGTTCAACCGTGACGCTGTTATTCGGGTCGATAAAAACTGAAATTTCCTTATCAACGACGCTATGGTACATCAATATCAACGCACCATTTGGGCGGCTTAACTTTGCATACAAGCTTGCCAGGCCAGACAAATAGAGAGCCTGTTGCGCCCTGTGTAAAACACGCCTTTTCAGAGTAGGCCTGCTGAGTCCCGGTTTAGGAAAATCGTCCTGCTGCATTGAAGGTACATCGGCCAAATACAAACCCGAAGCCTAACGGCTTTCTCACGTGTAAACAATTTTATCTGCCTGATTCTGTGATCAGCATCTACAGCTTGCACTCTATCAACACAGCTTTTTTGATAAACTCGCCGCATGTCTCTGGAAAACAAACAAATCCTGCTGGGGGTAACTGGCGGGATCGCCGCCTACAAAACCGCTGAACTGACGCGCCTTCTGACCAGGGCCGGAGCATCTGTGCGCGTGGTGATGACACGTGGAGCACAAGCTTTTGTTACGCCTTTGACCTTTCAGGCCTTAAGCGGCGAACCGGTCAGAACCGAGCTGCTCGACCCTAAGCACGAAGCCGCTATGGGTCACATCGAGTTAGCGCGCTGGGCTGACCTGATTCTGGTCGCCCCTGCCACGGCCAGTTTTATTGAACGGCTGGCCACCGGGCGTGCCGATGATTTACTGAGTACCCTGTGTCTGGCTTCAGCCAGCCCGATCATGTTGGCGCCCGCGATGAACCAACAAATGTGGCAACAACAAGCGACTCAGGACAATGTGCAAATACTCCTGAAACGCGATATTAAAATCATTGGCCCTGCTGAGGGCGATCAGGCCTGTGGCGATGTCGGCCCTGGGCGAATGCTGGAACCCCAGAAAATTCTTCAACTAGCCGAACAACATTTTCATACGGGCGCACTGGCAGGAAAACGCATCATGATTACGGCGGGGCCGACACGAGAACCGATTGACCCGGTGCGTTTTTTAAGTAATCGCAGCTCGGGCAAAATGGGTTACGCGTTAGCGCAGGCAGCCGTTGAAGCGGGCGCTACTGTCACACTTATCACCGGCCCGGTTAATTTAACGACACCGCGTTCTGTCAAACGCATAAATGTCGAAACCGCTGAAGCAATGCGTGCAGCCGTTTTTGAAACCATCGATCGAAGCGATATTTTTATTGCCACCGCAGCCGTCAGTGACTACAGGCCTGTTACTGCTGCTGAACAGAAAATAAAAAAATCCGCCGAACATTTAACGCTTGAATTGCTGCCTAATCCTGACATTCTGGCCGAAGTTGCTGCTTTGGAAAAACCACCTTTTACAGTTGGCTTCGCCGCTGAAACCGAGTCACTGGAAAAACATGCGCAAGCAAAATTACAGCGCAAAAAACTGAACATGATTGCGGCCAACCCGGTGAACGATAACCAGGGTTTTGATCAGGACGAAAACCAGCTCGCTGTTTTTTGGTCTGATGGTGAACAACGTTTTCCACTGACGACAAAATATAAACTGGCACGGCAATTAATTAGTTTAATTGCCGAACAATATCACTCAACATAAGGACCAACATGCATCAAATAGATGTCAAAATTCTCGACCCCCGAATCGGTAATGACTTTCCTTTACCCGACTACGCAACCGCAGGTTCTGCCGGCATGGATCTACGCGCCTGTGTCGATACCGACACCGAAATTTCTCCCGGCGAAACCATCTTGATCCCGACCGGTATTGCCCTGCATATTGGCGACCCCGGGCTTGCCGCCACCATCTTGCCGCGTTCAGGGCTTGGGCATAAACATGGCATAGTGCTGGGCAATCTGGTGGGGCTGATCGACTCGGATTATCAGGGGCAGATTTTTGTTTCCTGCTGGAATCGTGGCGATAAAAGTTTTGTGATCGAACCAGGCGCACGTATCGCACAACTGGTAATTATTCCTGTCATTCAGGCAACCTTTAATGTCGTCGATGACTTTGAAGAAAGTCAGCGTGGCGAAGGTGGTTTCGGCCATACCGGCAAGCATTAATCCAGAAATTATAATGTCGGCACAACCACCTGCTTCGATTTTTCTCAGATATGATATTCGGGGGATTGTCGGGGACACAATAAGCCCTGAAAGCACACAAATTATTGGTCAGGCATTTGCTTTACTCATGCAAGAGGCAGATGAACAAAGCGTTATCGTTGCACACGATAACCGTCCCTCCAGTCCGGCATTAATGACTGCCCTGATCGAGGGTCTGACAGATTCTGGCATTGACGTGATCAACCTTGGCGAACAGCCGACACCGCTGGCATATTTCGCAACCCATCAGCTCAATACGCCCAATGCGCTCATCATCACCGGCAGCCACAACCCACCTGAATACAACGGCATTAAATGTGTGCTGGCAGGCAAGCCATTACACAGTGAAGGGCTGCAACGACTTTTCAGGAGAACGCGAGCTGATTTTCCTGTAGATAAAAAAGGAAACCGTCAGCAAGCAGACATTGTGCCTGACTATTTAAATCGGATTACCCGTGACGTTCAATTGAAACGTAAACTCAAGGTCATTATTGATTGCGGAAACGGCACGGCCTCAACCGTTGCACCTGAACTCATGCGCCAACTCGGTTGCGATGTCACAGCACTTTATTGCGACTCAGATGGTCGCTTTCCCAACCATCACCCCAACCCTTCCGTTCCTGACAACATGGCTGAAATGAAACGCCAATTGCAGTCTGGTGATTTTGATCTTGGCCTTGCTTTTGATGGCGACGGTGACCGCCTCGGCGTAATGGACAGCAGTGGAAAAATTATCTGGCCTGATCGGCAAATGATGTTGTTCAGCGAAGATGTACTTCGCCGACATCCGGGTGCATCAATCATTTTCGATGTAAAGTCCAGCCAGCATTTATCCGACATCATTCAGGCGCAGGGTGGCACACCGATCATGTGGTGTTCGGGGCATTCCTTGCTGAAAGAAAAACTGGCGCAGACGTCTGACGCGCAACTCGCAGGTGAACTCAGCGGTCATATTTTTTTCAAGGATCGCTGGTATGGATTTGACGATGCACTTTACACCGCAGCGCGCTTGCTCGAACTCATCGCCCAGAAGAATCAGGACAGCGCACAACAATTTTCGCACTGGCCCGACGCCATCAGCACACCCGAGCTGGGTATCAACTTTGATAATTATGAAAAACTCGCACAATTCATGCACGAGTTACGTCAATTACACGGACAATTTGCAAACGGGCAAACCACTTTAATCGATGGCATCCGCGTTGACTTTGATGATGGCTGGGGTCTGGTGCGCGCTTCCAATACGACCCCGACGCTGGTGTTGCGGTTTGAAGGCAAGGATAAAAAAACACTGAAAAGAATACAGGCAGAATTTCGCCAGCAATTGCTCACTGTTGAGCCGAAGTTATCCCTGCCTTTTTAAAAACCTGACAAAGTATTAAACTGACCTGATGAATAAACCCTCCGCAGACAATATCGCCCGGGTCCTCACTGAGGCGCTACCCTATATTCAACGCTTCACTGGCAAAACCATTGTCATCAAATATGGCGGTAACGCCATGACCGATGAGCTGCTCAAGAGTAGCTTTGCCCGTGATGTGGTTTTGCTAAAACAGGTGGGTATCAATCCGGTGATTGTGCATGGCGGCGGACCGCAGATTGGTCAGCTGCTGGAACAACTCGGCAAGGAAAGCAAGTTTGTCCAGGGCATGCGCGTCACCGACAGTGAAACCATGGATGTCGTGCAGATGGTGCTCGGTGGGCTGGTAAACAAGCAAATCGTAACGATGATTAATCAACATGGTGGGCGCGCCATTGGCCTGACCGGCAAGGATGGCGGCATGATCAGAGCGAGAAAACTTGAAATCAAAAACGACTCCCCGGAACCTCAACCCAGTGAGATTATCGATTTAGGCCATGTCGGAGAGGTCAGTAGTATTGATCCAGATATTATTAATATGCTGGATCAGGGTGATTTTATTCCCGTCATCGCACCCATCGGCGTCGGCGAAGATGGCGCAGCCTATAATATTAATGCTGACCTGGTAGCGGGAAAAATAGCCAGTGTGCTGCAGGCAGAAAAGCTCATGTTGCTCACCGACACGCCCGGCGTGCTGGACCAATCTGGTACGTTGTTGACTGGCTTGTCCGCAGGAAAAATCAAGGAACTGATTAGCGATGGAACGATTCACGGCGGTATGCTACCCAAAATTAATTGCGCGCTGGATGCCGTCCAGTCAGGCGTAAAAACCGCGCACATTATTGATGGCAGGGTTCAGCATGCTGTGTTGTTGGAATTGCTGACCGACAAGGGTGTTGGTACATTATTGAAAGGCTAGCGATAAGAACATTAAAACTCTTTTGCCGTCTCCTGACGAATCCGTTCCCGCTTTTTAACCAGTTCTAAAAAACGCGTCCTGTCCAGAGCAAACTTCTGTTTTATCAACTCCTTGCGACGCTGGTTTCTGACGACCAGGCCTTCATTGTTTTTGATTTGCTGGCGTAGCTCAACAATATTGCGGGTGAGCTGTTCGGGTACAGTTTTACCCTGCTTGATATAATTTATTTTGCGCTCTTCAGCCGCCTTGAGTTGCCCGAGCAACTTATTCACCTTGGCCTGGGTAATATTGATGATGGAATCCAGCACCGTCAAACGGTCATTGATTACCCGGTCAAGATCCTCAACCCTGGTGAACGTTCGTAATAACATTTCATCCCGTTCACGGATCAGGCGCATGCGCTCGTCTTTTTCAGCCTGTATGGCCTGCTTGCGCCGTTCTTCTATCAACTGATCGCGGGTTTTTTCAGGTGCTACTTCATCAAGCTTGATACCTTTCTTATCCAGCACCTCGTGACCTTTCTTGCTTTGCTCGGGCGGTACCTGATCGCTGTAATGCACCCGACCCTGGTCGTCCACCCAGCGATACAGGCGGGCATCCACAGCCGAAGCCCACGCCAACAGGCAGGCAAGTACGGAACAATTAATTATCCATTTTATATTCATAAGTACCTATGAACGGGTTGTACTAAAACTCACTATCTCAAACAAGGACGTAGAACACAGAATGAATAGTTTACCGCTAATTTGCAAAATTTTGTGTCCAAATACCCCGCCTGTCCAGGCACTCCATTATCACTACGACCATTTTCGACACTAGCCATTAACCGCATAGGTATCCCGATAGGCCTGCATTTGCTCAAGAAATCCAGAAAGGCTGGGGTCCTGCGCCAGAAAATCCATTAGATCATCCAGCCCGGCAATTTTGGCTACTCGAACCCCAAAACGATGTTCGACCTCCTGCACAGCAGATAATGCTCCCTGCCCCTTTTCCTGCCGATCCAGTGCAATTACAACTCCACCCAGCTCAGCACCCGTATCTTCTATCATATCGACCGCTTCACGAATGGCGGTGCCAGCCGTAATAACGTCATCAATAATCAAAACCTTACCCTGCATGGGCGCGCCGACCAGCTGGCCACCCTCACCGTGGTCTTTTTTTTCCTTACGATTATAAGCCCAGGGAATGTTCAGACCATGCTTTTCATACAAAGCCGCTGCCGTCACGGCTGCCAGCGGGATGCCTTTGTAAGCCGGGCCAAAAAGCACGTCAAAACGAAGTCCCGAATCAATAATCGCCTGCGCATAATACTGCCCTAAGAGTGCCATCGCTTTGCCGGTGGCAAACAAACCGGCATTAAAAAAATAAGGACTGACCCGCCCGGACTTGAGCGTGAATTCCCCGAACCGCAGCACTTCATTTTCAATTGCCAGTCGCAGGAATTCATTTTTATAGTTCTCAGGCACAATCCAAACCCATTTCAATATTTGCCGTAAGGTGCATTCATGTACAATGATGCATCATAAAAATAATTATTAAAACACCGGATTAAAACAAGCTATGCGAATAATAACTGTTAACACCAACGGCATCCGCGCCGCTGCACGCAAAGGCTTTTTTGACTGGCTGCCCAAACAGAAAGCCGATATCGTCTGCATCCAGGAAACCAAGGCACAGGCACACCAGCTTGAAGATGAAATATTCTGGCCAAAAGGCTATTTCTGCTACTACGTCGATGCCGAGAAAAAAGGCTACAGCGGTGTGGCGCTCTATGCAAAACGCGAGCCGGATACGGTTATTGACGAAATGGGCTGCGAGGAATTCGATAACGAAGGCCGCTATATCGAAGCGCAATTCGGCAAGTTGTCGGTGATCTCTCTATACGCGCCCTCCGGCTCTTCCGGCGAACACCGTCAGGCATCCAAAGACCGCTTTCTGGAATTTTTCCTGCCTTATCTGAAATCGCTGAAACGTAAACGACGTGAATATATTATCTGCGGCGATTTCAATATCGCACATAAAAATATCGACCTGAAAAACTGGAAGTCCAACCAGAAAAACTCCGGTTTCCTGCCGCATGAACGCGCCTGGCTGGATAAACTTTTTGACGAACTGAAATTCAACGACGCCTTCCGTGAAATTAATCAGGAGCCCGATCAATACACCTGGTGGTCAAACCGCGGACAGGCCTGGGCCAAAAATGTGGGGTGGCGGATTGACTATCAGATCACCAGCCCGCGCCTGAAGGGCAAAGTCATCGCAGAATCCATTTACAAGGCAGAACGCTTTTCAGATCATGCACCACTTATCATGGATTATGATTTTGATTTCGAGGACTTTGAGTGAAAGAGTCGCCAGCCGTGCATAGCTGGCGGGAAAGCCTGCGTGCTTTCGGTCACCCACGCGTTGTCACTATGCTGTTCCTGGGATTTTCTGCCGGTATTCCGCTCCTGTTAATTTTTTCGTCGCTGTCGTTGTGGTTACGCGAAGCCGGCATCGAGCGATCCGCCGTTACTTTTTTTAGCTGGGCGGCTCTGGGTTATTCCTTCAAATTTGTCTGGGCACCGTTAATCGATAAATTACCCATTCCTTTTTTAACAAGAATGCTCGGCCGCAGACGCGCCTGGCTGCTCTGTGCGCAACTGGCCATCATCGCCGCTATTGTCTGGATGGCCTCAACCAATCCCGCCGCAGGCGAACACACTCTAACGTTGATGGCATTTGCCGCGATCATGCTGGGGTTTTCTTCCGCAACGCAGGACATCGTTATCGACGCCTACCGGATTGAATCAGCGGATAAAGATTTGCAGGCATTGATGTCGGCAACCTACATAACAGGTTATCGAATTGCCATGATTGTTGCGGGCGCTGGCGCTATATTTCTTGCTCAGCATCTTGGTTCAGTCGAAGGCGCTTACAGCTACAACGCCTGGCGCTGGACATATTATGCAATGGCTTTGGTAATGCTGGTGGGCATGGCCACCACACTCATTATTCGTGAGCCAGACGTAACCAGAAACAGCGTATTCACGCACAGCACCCAAGATTATCTGGGTTTATTATTTTTATTTTTCCTGGCTGTCAGTGGATTTATTCTGGCTTTCTTTTTCACCAACGAGACAGTAATAACCGCAAAATCTTCGCTCTTTTCAATGATCAACAACAAACCCTTTTCCAGCTTCCTGATTGAGCTATTCCGCTTTGCATTTGCAGTAATGGTTGCATGGCTTATCGCAAAAATTGTCGTCTCTACCGGCGCCATCAATCGCGTTATGTTGCAGGAAGCTTATATCGATCCGGTGAAAGATTTTTTCCAGCGCCACGGTTTACAGCTTGCCTGGCTGTTGCTTGCGCTGATCGGTTTGTACCGGATTTCCGATATTGTGCTGGGCGTCATCTCGAACGTTTTTTATCAGGATCTTGGTTTCAGCAAAGCGGAAATTGCAAGCGCAGTCAAAACCTTTGGCATTGTGATGACCATCCTGGGCGGTTTTCTGGGCGGGCTGTTGTCGATACGTTATGGCGTCATACGGATTTTATTTTTAGGCGCGGTATTATCCGCAGCGACCAATTTATTATTCATGCTGCTGGCCGGGATGGGGCACAACCTCGGCATGCTTTATCTGGTGGTTGCAGCAGACAATATTGCTGCCGGCCTGGCCACCGCCGCCTTCATCGCCTTCCTCTCCAGCCTGACGAATATTTCGTTTACGGCAATGCAATACGCCATCTTCAGCTCACTCATGACCCTGCTACCAAAATTGCTCGGCGGTTATTCCGGCAGCATGGTCGATAACATCGGCTACCCCAATTTTTTCATGCTCACCGCTTTAATGGGCGTGCCAGTTTTACTCCTCATCTGGTTGGCCGATAAACATTACACAATTAAAGAAACGCCTCCCCTGCGCTGATCACCCACACCTCGGAAAATTTTTCCGTTATGTTCGACCGCATGCACGCCACCAAAAAACAAATTACAGCTTTCCCACAAATGATGGTCCGGGAAATTTTCGAGTAATTGTTTCAGTTCGTCCTGATCAAAACCACCTTCAATGCTCAGACGATTTTTTTCGAAATGAATTCTTGGATGGATAACCGCCTGTTCCAGATCCAGCTCGAAATCTACCAGGTTGGAAAGCGTTTGCAGAATCGCCGTGCGGATGCGGTTGGAACCACCGGAACCCATAACGACCTGTCGACCATCCGGCCATTGCAGCAGGCTGGGCGCCATCATTGAAGTCATGCGCTGGTTGGGTTGCCAGCGATGAAATCCGCCTGGATTGATGTCTTCTTCACCCAGCATATTGTTCAGCATCATGCCAGTGCCAAGCACCATGCGGCCACAGCCTTCACCGTTGGATACGGTCATCGCGGCAACATTGCCCTGGTCATCCATCACGCTGATATGGGTGGTACCACGTTGTGCGGCAGCACGGCCATGGATTTCCCGGCGATAGAGATCGACAAACGCCGGATCAAGCATGCCTGCCATTTCTGCCGGACTTGCGCCGGACTCCACATGGGCATCCAGTCGCGCCTTGTTGGTTTGCGCCATGATTTTGGTCAGCAATTGCAGGTGTGTTTTTGAACCAAATTCAAGTGTTGAAAAGTCGGTCGCTTCCAGTAGTTTGAGCGCAAAGGCAATCAACAGCCCGCCCGATGAAGGCGGTGGGTTGGTCAGAAATTGCACACCCCGGTAATTGGCTGACAAGGGCTTGCGACGGATGACTGCATAGTTCTCCAGATCACTCAGATCAAGATGTCCGCCACCCATTTGGCTTTGCTGCGCGATCGACTGAGCAACCTCCCCCCTGTAAAAAAGCGCATCACCTTCAATGGCCAGACATTCCAAAAGATCGGCCAGTTCAGGTTGCAACAAAACATCACCCACACCAGCTAACGTGTTGGCCGGTTTTTTGTTGCCGTAAATCTCATGTGCTTCCGGCGTCGCGCTGTAAATCGGCGCAACAATACTGAAAATATAGGCTTGTAAAGCATTCAGTTTTACACCCTCGCGCGCGCACTGAACCGCAGGCGCAACGATCTCGCGCATCGGCAGGCTGCCCAGCGAATGATGGATGGCAAACATGCCGCGCACCGATCCCGGTGTTGCACAGGCGCCGAGGCCAATATGAAATTCCTGCTGCGCTGTACCGAAGTCGGCCACAATCGGATAGAAATCCAGCTCATCGGCCGGACGTTTGTTGCGCGGAGTCTGAACAAAAAAATCAAATACCTGCGCAGATCCATTCGCAGGCTGAGCCAGCATAAAACCGCCACCACCCGGTGAGGCCAGCACTGGCTCGACCACACAGGCCGCAAAATGCGCGGCAAGGATAGCGTCAAAAGCATTACCACCCGCGCGTAAAATTAGTTCAGCCGCTTGTGCTGTTAAAGGATGACCTGCTGCTACCGCGCCGTGATGCGACATTGTCTGTTATCGTTATGTGAATTCAACCATTATAAAGACAGATCTATCCCATGGCTCGAATACTCGTCACCGGTATCGCTGCACGCGATATCATTCATACCGTCTCGCATTATCCTGCAGAAGATGAGGAGATGCGTGCCGAGTCACAGGAAATCCGCCTGGGGGGAAATGCCGCCAACACGGCAACTGTACTGGCGCAGCATAGCCATGATGTTCATTTTCTTGGCACCGTTGCCAGTGATTCTGCAGGCAAGGCTTTAATCAGGGAAATGCAAAACAACAATATACACACGCAGCATTGCCCACGCATGACCGGCTCAACACCCACCTCCTACATCACCCTGAATCAGGAGAACGGTTCACGCACCATCATTCACTACCGAGATCTACCAGAATTCTCAGCCCCGGATTTCCCGATGGATGCTATTTCAACTTTCGACTGGTTTCACTTTGAAGGCCGCAATGTGGCCGAAACGCGAAAAATGCTTGAAGCAATACGTTCGCAAAAAGTGGATCAGAGCATTTCACTGGAGGTGGAAAAATGCCATGAAAATATTGAATCACTCTTTGAACTGGCCGACGTGCTGCTCTTCTCGCGTGACTATGCACGCTTTCAGCAATTTGATAATGCTGCCGCTTTTCTTAAATCCACACGGAGGCAATTCAACAATAAAATTTTAATCTGCAGCTGGGGTGAAGCAGGCGCAACGGGAATGGATAGGGACAGACATATTATCCAGCAGGCAGCCTGGAAACCGCCACGGGTTATTGACACCATCGCTGCAGGCGACACGTTTAACGCCGGCATCATCCACTCATTCAGCAGTGGGAAAACACTGGTTGAAGCACTCAGCTATGCTTGTGAACTGGCAGGTCGAAAGGTTGGTCAGTCCGGGCTGAAGAATCTGGCCAAATCCTAAAACTTGGCATTTTTTGCAAGTGGCGTACACTAAGCCTCTAATAAAACCAGCAAAAATCACAGGAGGAAACAATGCGCCACGTCCTGGTACTCAACGCCAAGGGTGGTTCAGGTAAAACCACAATCGCCACCAACCTGGCCAGTTATCTTGCCCAGCAGGGCAAAAAAGTTGTACTGGCGGATTACGATCCACAAGGTTCTAGCCTCGCCTGGCTGGACGCACGCTCCCCAGCCAAAGCACCCATCAAAGGCGCTGCCGGATTCAAAGAACCAGCGCGTGCCGGGAAGAATACCGACTTCATCATTATCGATTCACCCGCTGCGATTCACGGACGGGATCTCTCCAACATGCTGC
>DTYI01000249.1 GCA_012961935.1 Thiotrichales bacterium
TGGGTCGCATCTCAGCTATTCTGGGCGTGGTTGATTTTGCTTGGCGTGTTTATTGTAGATGCGACAGTCACGCTACTCCGTCGTGTTTTACAGGGTGAAAAATTTTATCAAGCACATAGGTCTCACGCTTATCAATATGCTTCCCGGAAATACAATGCACATTTGCCAGTGACTCTGGCAGTGCTGAGTATAAATGTGATGTGGTTATTCCCAATTGCATATCTAGTAGCTATGAAATATATAGAAGGCATTTTAGGGGTGCTATTAGCTTACTTCCCGCTATTAATGCTCGCGCTAATCTTCAAGGCAGGCGTTCGTGAAGAAATATAATGAACTAAATAGCAATATGCTATCATAATTTGTGTTAACCGGAATTAATGTAGATATATATGAGAGGTTAAGGAAATGTTGTTGACTTTATTAAATATACCTCCTTTCTTTAAAAAATTGCTTCTGTTTTCGATTGATGGAATTGCTATTCCGTTTTCATTATGGCTGGCATTATCTCTGCGTTATGGAAAAATTTATACTGACTTTGCCTACACATCTTTTCTTGTGTTTGCTGGCCTGACAGTACTTTCTCTATCAGTATTTGTTTCTATTGGGATGCACAGGGCGGTCTTAAGATATGCTGGGCTTAAGATGCTGGAAACCGTTGGTGTAGGTGTGCTTGCTTCAACGGGGATTTTGATAGCCCTGGTTTTTTTAGGTCAAGAGGCAGGTTTTCCTCGTTCAGTGTTTATTATCTATGGTGCGCTGCTATTTATTCTTGTGGGTGGCGTAAGAATATTAGCCCTCAGATTACTAGGTGCTTCTAAAAGCCATTTCAATAAAGGAAAACCAGTCGCCATTTATGGAGCAGGTGATGGTGGGCGGCAACTGGTGGGGCTTTTGCATAATGGCTCTGAATATACGCCGGTCGCTTTTCTGGATGATGATGCGCAGTTACAGGGGAGAGACGTAGAAGGGTTAAAGGTTTTTGATCCATCTGAAAGCGAAGAGTTAAATTTTTTACAACGTAAAGGAGTTGAAGAGATTTTGCTGGCTATCCCTTCTGCTTCTATGGATCAAAGAAAGAAAATCATCAAACGGCTCGAGCCACTTCCTTTTTATGTGCGTACAGTTCCTGACTTTCAAAAGATTATGTCGGGAAAAGCACAGCTAGACCAGCTTGAGGAGTTGCGGCTTGAAGATTTATTAGGTCGAGATCCAGTTGCGCCTGATAAGGCATTGCTAGGTAAGTGTATTTCTGGAAAACCAGTTCTGGTGACGGGGGCAGGTGGTTCAATTGGTTCCGAATTATGTCGCCAAATATTTGCACTGAATCCAACCGTCCTGGTCTTATTTGAGCAATCAGAATTCGCACTGTATCAGATTGAGCATGAGCTGCGGCAAATGAGAATTATAAATGGGCATGATCTTGAGATTATCCCTGTCTTAGGAAGTGTTACCCATAAAAACCGGTTACAAAATATCTTGTCTGCTTATGCAGTTGAAACCGTCTACCATGCCGCGGCTTATAAGCATGTACCTTTAGTTGAGCATAATCCTGCAGAAGGCGTTGCCAATAACGTTTTTGGGACATTGCAGGCAACAGAAGCGGCGATTCAGGCAGGCGTTTCTGATTTTGTTCTGATTTCCACTGATAAAGCTGTGCGACCTGCTAATGTAATGGGTGCTACTAAACGCATGGCAGAAATGGTATTGCAGGCACTACAAGAAAGTCACCCTGAGATTACGCTTTCGATGGTCAGGTTTGGAAATGTGCTGGGTTCATCGGGCTCAGTAGTACCACTTTTCAGAAAGCAGATTAAAATGGGTGGACCTATTACGGTTACCCATGCAGATGTCATTCGTTACTTCATGACCATTCCCGAAGCAGTCCAGTTGGTCATTCAAGCGGGTGCGATAGCGCAAGGCGGAGATGTATTTGTCTTAGACATGGGTGAACCAGTGAAGATCCTGGATCTCGCAAAACAAATGATTCATCTGGCGGGTTTGAAAGTGCAGGATGAAGAAAACCCTGAAGGCGATATAGCGATTAAATTTACCGGTCTTCGTCCGGGTGAAAAACTTTATGAGGAATTGCTGATTGGTGAAAATGTCAGCGGTACGCGACATCCCATGATCATGCGTGCCGAGGAAGAAATGCTGCCCTGGAATGAGCTCGAACAGTTACTGGTCGATATGAAGCAGTGCATGAAGGAACACGATATTGACAAGCTGAGGGCGCTGCTGCTGGAAGCGGTAAAAGGCTACCAACCGCAGCATGATATTGAAGACCACATCTGGAAAAAGAATCGTTCGCGTACTGCTCAGGTTGAGACACAAATCCCGGCGCCTGCCGATAAACTGCATTAATATCTGTGCCTGACTTTGTGAGGAAGCAGGAATCAGCATGAAAAAAATACTCGTGGTGGGTGGAGCCGGTTACATCGGTTCGCATATGGTCAAAATGTTGCTGGCCAAAGGTTATGAAGTCGTCACGTTGGATAACCTTGAAAATGGATTTCAGGATGCCGTTGTCGGTGGTGAATTTGTTCTCGGTGATCTGGCAGATCGCAACTGCCTGAACGACTTATTCACGGCAAACAAATTCGCAGGTGTCATGCACTTTGCCTCCCATATCCAGGTAGGCGAATCGGTGCAAAACCCGGGCAAATATTATCAGAACAATGTCGCCAACACGTTAAACCTGTTGGACGCCATGGTGGCCAACAACGTCAATGCATTTATATTTTCTTCAACAGCCGCTATTTTCGGCGAGCCGGAATACACCCCCATTGACGAAAAACATCCAAAGCAGCCAATTAATCCTTACGGGTTAAGCAAATGGATGATCGAACAGGTGCTGGCAGATTTTGACAAGGCGCATGGCCTGAAATCCTGCTGCCTGCGTTATTTTAATGCCGCGGGAGCCGACCCGGAAGGTGAATTGGGTGAGCGCCACGACCCCGAAACGCATTTGATTCCACTCGTGTTGCAGGCCGCTTCAGGCCGACGTAAAAATATTACCGTTTTCGGCAAGGATTACGACACGCCGGATGGCACCTGCATCCGCGACTATATTCACATCACCGACCTTTGCCAGGCACACTTGCTGGCACTGGAAAAACTCATGGATGGCGCTGACAGCATGGCCTTCAACCTCGGCAATGGTCAGGGTTTTTCGGTGCAGGAAGTCATCGATGTCGCACGCGAAGTCACCGGCCAGGAAATTCCGGTCGTCGAAAGCGAGCGCCGCGAAGGCGACCCGGCCAGACTGGTAGCTGATTCCAGTCTGGCCAGAAAAAGACTAGGCTGGAAACCTGAATACGCAGAACTTTCGACTATCATCAAGCATGCCTGGTTGTGGGAAAAGAACTTCTTTTGCGGTGAAGGTGGAAAACAGGAAACAGCCTAATCACTACCTGGCTGAAAGTTCTGGTGTTGTGTGCGAAAATAACGACATGACAGGAAAAGTATTTATCCAGACCCACGGTTGCCAGATGAATGAGTACGATTCAGCGAAAATGCTGGATGTGCTGAATAATGAGCTGGGTATGGAGCTGACGGACCAGCCCGAACAAGCTGACCTGCTGCTAATGAACACCTGCTCCATCCGTGAAAAAGCGCAGGAGAAGGTGTTCTCCCTACTGGGTCAGTGGCGCATGCTTAAAGAGAAAAATCCCGACACTTTAATCGGCGTAGGCGGTTGCGTGGCCAGCCAGGAAGGCGATGCCCTGCGAGAGCGTGCGCCTTATGTCGATCTCGTGTTTGGCCCACAAACCTTGCATCGACTACCTGAAATGATCCAGTCTGTCCGAGCGCAAAACAAATCTGTGGTCGATATCAGTTTCCCGGAAATTGAAAAATTTGATCGTCTGCCTGAACCGCGCGCTGAAGGCCCAACCGCTTTTGTTTCGGTGATGGAAGGTTGTAGTAAATACTGTACCTTTTGCGTGGTGCCTTACACACGGGGCGAGGAAATCAGCCGGCCGTTCGACGACATTCTTGCCGAGGTTTCCCAACTGGCAGCGCAGGGTGTGCGCGAAATTAATCTGCTGGGGCAAAATGTAAACGCTTATCGCGGCGAAATGCACGATGGTGAAACAGCCGATCTGGCCTTGTTGATTTATTATGTGGCCGCTATCGACGGCATCGACCGAATTCGTTTTACCACATCGCACCCGGTTGAATTTTCAGACTCACTTATTCAGGCGTTTGCCGAGGTGCCGGAGCTGGTCAGCCATTTACACCTGCCGGTGCAAAGTGGTTCAGACCGTGTGTTGTCGTTAATGAAGCGCGGCCATACCGCGCTGGAATATAAATCCAAAATCCGCAAGCTGCGTGAAGCGCGCCCGGGTATTAGCCTGTCTTCAGATTTTATTATCGGCTTCCCTGGTGAGACCGACGCGGATTTTGCAGCGACCATGGAGTTGATCGAGGAGATTGGTTTTGACCACTCTTTCAGTTTTGTTTACAGCGCGCGACCAGGTACGCCAGCTGCTTCATTTCCGGATGATGTCTCTCTGAAAATTAAAAAACAAAGGCTGGCGCAATTGCAAAAACGTATTCTGCAAATGGCAGCAAACATCAGTGAAAAAATGATCGGTAGTGTTCAAACCGTTCTGGTGGAGCGGCCTTCCAAAAAAGACCCGCGGCAACTGGCTGGACGCACTGAAAATAATCGCGTTGTTAATTTTAAAGCCGAACCGCATTTAATCGGCGAATTTGTTGATGTGAAAATTACTGAGGCCTTGCCGAATTCCTTGCGCGGTGAATTAATTAATCTTTCTCCCAATTTACTGAAAAAATCAGCTTGAACGCACAACTCCTCTCCGCCACTCCTCTCTTAACTCTATCTTACCCTCCTCGTTTTCTTCGAAAACACGCATCTTCAAACCAAACTCTAAAACCTTGTCTACGTCAACATCTAGACCAGCTGCAACAGCTGCTATCAGTCTTTTAATAGCTGTACCTTTAACCCTATACTTCAGCTCATCAACA
>DTYI01000250.1 GCA_012961935.1 Thiotrichales bacterium
CAAGATCAGTCAGGCATCTAGACTTTTTATAAAAATAGAGCAAACGTTGCGTTCGTTGCCGGAAGTTCCTCAGGCAACGCAACATGAAATTAAAAACAGGCTGGCGGAGTTTCGACCACATTTACGTGAACTGGAAGGCTGGCGGCACTGGGGAACTGATCGCGCCCGCGAAGAACTTATTGACGAGGCGACCCAGTTAATTACCGCTGAAATTACAATCAAAAAACGTGCGGATACAGTTAAAGATCTGCGTAACCGCTGGAAAAAACTCGGTAAGATCGATCCAAAATCAGGCCGCGCATTGTGGAAGAAATTTGATCAGGCCTGTACCCAGGCATATGAGCCTGTAAAAAGTCATACCGCCGCCGAACGGGATGCGCGTAATAAAAATCTGGAAACCCGTAAAACCATCTGCGAACAACTCGAAAAAATAACGGCTGACACGGACTGGAAAACACCTGACTGGCGCGACATCGACAAGCGGTTTAATAAATTGCGCAGCCAGTGGCGCAACGCCGGAGCGGTTAACCGAAAAGACTGGAATGCCATCAATGAACGTTTCAATGCCGCTGTTACTGAGCTGGATGAACATCTGGATAATGAACGCCGAATCTCATACAACAGGCGCGTTGCATTAATCGAAAAAGTTGAGGCAATAAAGGATAACGAAGACCTGGCGCTTGCCATTCAAACAGCAAAAGACGCACAAAAATCCTGGCAACCTACTGTGACTGGAAAGCGTGGCGACGAACAAAAACTATGGAAGCAGTTTCGTGCGGCGATTGATCATATTTTTGATCGCGACAAGGAACGCCGTGAATCCGACTCTGAGGAAACAAATGCCTTGTTGCGGGAAAAGCAGGCCATTTGCGGATCCCTCGAAAAACTTGCTGAACTCAAAAACGATGATTTGCTCAATGCACAAAGTGAAGTTCATAAACTCGAACAAAAATGGGATGACCTTGGTGATATAAAAATCAGACCATACAATAAAATTCAAAGCCGCTACCAGCGCGCGATGAAATCGTTTGAGGACGCCTATGCAAAACAACTGCACACACAAAAGAAAACTCAAATCATCAAGCAACTTGAAGGCGAATGTACTGCCGAGGACATATCCCCTGACACAGAGCAACTCAATTTATTACTGCTGGAGATGGAAATAATTCTCGAAATTGATTCACCTGAAGACCAGGCTGATGCGCGCATGCAGTTACAGGTTGAAAGATTAGCAGACGCCATGTCTTCGTCTGGCGCGCAGAATTATTTTGAAGAGTTGCTCGGTTTGTCCAAACAATTATGTCAGCAAAGAAAAGCAGGGGCGGATTTACCCGATTTAACGAAACGTATTGATGCAATTCGTAACGCCATCCAGTCTTCAGAAAAATTGTGATGGAATCATATGAAACAACTCTATTGCCCAGCAGGAAAAATAACCCCCACTGCATCATCAGGAAACTCGCTTCGCAGACTAAATTGGGTTAGCTTAATGCTATGACTGAATTTGCCTTGATCCTTGTCAGCACCATCCTGGTCAACAATTTCGTTTTGGTGAAATTCCTCGGCTTGTGTCCATTTATGGGTGTTTCGCGCAAACTTGAAACAGCGATGGGTATGGGACTGGCGACAACCTTTGTGCTGACCCTTTCTTCTGTCACCAGTTATCTGGTCAATAACTATCTGCTTGTGCCGCTGGGGCTTGAGTACCTGCGTACCATTGCCTTTATTCTGGTGATCGCGGCGATTGTCGGGCTGACTGAAATGATCGTGCACAAAACCAGCCCTTTGCTTTATAAAGTACTGGGTATTTACCTGCCCCTGATTACGACTAATTGTGCCGTGCTGGGTGTGGCACTATTAAGCGTTCAGGAACAAAACAACTTTATCGAAACCATTCTGTATGGCATCGGCGCTGCGCTGGGGTTTACCCTGGTGCTTGTTTTGTTTGCCGCGATGCGCGAACGAATTACAGTCTCAGACGTGCCCACCCCGTTCAAGGGAAATTCCATTGCACTGATTACCGCCGGTTTGATGTCACTGGCCTTCATGGGTTTCGTTGGCCTGATAAAAGGATAAGAGCGTTTGATCATCGCCATCCTCAGCATCAGTCTGCTCGCCACGCTTTTCGGCTTGCTGCTGGGCGTAGCAGCCCAGCGCTTCAAGGTTGAAGGTGATCCGATTGTTGACCAGATTGACGCGCTCCTGCCGCAAACCCAGTGTGGTCAATGCACTTTTCCTGGTTGCCGGCCTTACGCTGAAGCCATGGCTGCAGGCGAAGCCGATATCAACCAGTGCCCGCCAGGTGGTGAGGCAACGATCCTGGCGCTGGCTGATCTACTGGGAGTTGATCCCAAACCGCTCAACGAGGAGCATGGCGAACACAGCGACGTCAAAGAGGTCGCTGTCGTCATCGAGGAATACTGCATCGGCTGCACGCTTTGTATTCAGGCCTGCCCGGTCGACGCGATTCTCGGTGCCGCCAAGCAAATGCATACCATCATTGAATCTGAGTGTACCGGCTGCGAATTATGTGTTGATCCCTGCCCGGTCTCCTGCATCGAAATGGTGCCACTCAAACAAAGGATTGAAGAATGGCGCTGGCCATACCCGGAACAACCGGCAATCCAGACACGAACTGTTACGACATGAGTCAGTCCATACAACTCCATACTTTTCATGGCGGTCTGAAGCTGGACGGGCACAAGGCGATCTCAACCTCACACCCCATCAAAACAGCTGAACTGCCTGCGACCCTTTTACTGCCGGTACAGCAGCATATCGGTCAACCGGCTGATGTGATCGTCAAACCCGGCGAACAGGTTTTCAAAGGTCAGAAACTCACCCGCGCCAGCGACTATATCAGCGCACCGATCCACGCCCCCACCTCAGGCATCATTTCAGCGGTTGAAGAACGCCTCGTTCCACACCCTTCCGGCCTGAAAGCGCTGTGCATAGAAATTCAGACCGATGGCAAGGACAAATGGGGCGAAAAAGTCAGCTACCCGGATTTTCGCAATACCGACATCGTCACCCTGCGAAATCATATCCGTGAATCCGGTATCGTGGGTCTGGGCGGCGCCGCATTCCCCACATCGGTCAAACTTAATCCCGGTCGTAGCATCGACACCCTGATTCTGAACGGCGCTGAGTGCGAACCCTACATCACCTGCGACGATATGCTGATGCGTGAGCACGCTGCCGATATTGTCGAAGGCATGGCGATCATGCAATTCATGCTATCAGCCGAACAATGCATCATTGGTATCGAAGACAACAAGCCTGAAGCGATTGCTGCGATGCGGGCGGCCGTTAAAGAAAGTGAGCTTGCAGCCGAAGTGGTGGCCATCCCGACCATTTATCCAACCGGCGGCGAAAAACAGTTAATCAAAATTCTCACCAACCAGGAAGTACCCGGTGACAGCCTGCCCGCCGATATCGGCATTGTCTGTCAGAATGTCGGCACTGCAAAAGCTGTTTACGATGCCGTTATCCACGGCCAACCGCTGATTGATCGGGTGATCACGGTAACGGGCGAAGGCATCGCCCAACCACAAAACTTCCTCGCATTGATCGGTACAAGCATGGCTGAACTGGTCGCACAGGCGGGCGGTTATAAACCCGGCGTCAAAAGATTAATCATGGGCGGCAGCATGATGGGTTTCGCCCTCGCTACAGACGAAATCCCCATCATCAAAGCCAGTAACTGCATCCTCGCGCTAACAGAAGTTGAACAGCCTCCGGCGCAGCCCTGTATCCGATGTGGCAAATGCGAGCAAGTCTGTCCGGCGCTGCTGCTGCCTCAACAACTTTTCTGGTATGCGCAGGCCAAGGACTTTGACAAAATACAGGATTATCATCTGTTCGACTGCATTGAATGTGGTTGTTGCGCCGAAGTCTGCCCCAGCCATATTCCACTGGTGCAATACTACCGTTTTGCGAAAACAGAAATCTGGAACCAGGAACGCGAGAAAGTCAAATCCGACATCGCAAGAGAGCGTCATATCTTCCATGAAGAAAGACTCGAACGGCTCAAAAAAGAAAAAGCCGAGCGGCTGGCGAAGAAAAAAGCAGCGTTAAAAAACCGGCCCAAAGTCGGTGACGCCGAGGCAAAAAAATCAGAAATCGAGGCCGCCCTGGCACGGGTGAAAGCGAAAAAAGAAAAACAGACTACAACACAAAAAAATATAGAGCGCTAAAAATAATCACATGCAATTTGACACGCAAACATCACCCCATCTGGCAGGCGAGAATTCCGTCGCCGCCATGATGCGCCAGGTACTTTATGCGCTGGTGCCCGGCACGCTGGCGCTGATCTGGTTTTTTGGCTGGGGGGTGCTGATCAATCTGGTGCTGGCAACCATTTTTGCGACAGCTCTGGAAGCACTGGTGATGGTGCTACGCAAACGACCTGTCAAAGCAGCACTGGGTGATTACAGCGCCGTGGTCACAGCCTGGCTGCTGGCGGTCACCATGCCGCCTCTGTCACCCTGGTGGTTAACGCTGATTGCCGTTTTCTTCGCCATTGTCGTCGCCAAGCATCTGTATGGCGGCCTGGGTTACAACCCTTTTAATCCCGCCATGGTGGGTTATGTTGTTTGCCTGATTTCCTTCCCTGTGCAAATGACAAGCTGGCTTGCACCGTCAGGGCTGGCTGAGCATTCTGTTGGATTTTTAGCCTCGTTGCAGACCATCCTCACAGGCCAGTTGCCCGCATCACTGAGCTGGGATGCGATCACCATGGCGACACCACTGGACAACCTGAGAACTGAAACCAGTCTGGGTAAAACCCTGAGTGAAATCCGTGCTGAACCACTCTACGGCTCACTGGCCGGTCAGGGTTGGGAGTGGGCAGCCAATTTCTTTTTCCTCGGCGGCTTCTGGCTGTTGTATAAAAAGATCATCACCTGGCATGTGCCAGTCGCCCTGATCGTTTCACTGGGGGTGATGGCTGCGTTATTTTCGCTGGGGAATCCGGATAATTTTCCACCACCCACTTTTCATATTTTCAGCGGTGGCGCCATACTCGGCGCATTTTTTATTGCCACCGATCCCGTCTCCGGCGCAACCAGCCCCAGAGGCCGGATCGTCTTCGGCGCAGGCGTCGGTGTTCTCACCTACATCATACGAACCTGGGGCGGTTACCCGGATGGCATTGCCTTTGCCGTGTTGTTGATGAACATGGCGGCACCCACCATCGACTACTATACAAAACCCCGTGTATTTGGTCACAAGCCCGAATGAAAATCGGTTTTCAACACATCCTCACTTCCTCAATCCTGCTTGGGTTGTTTGCATTAGTCGGCACTACCATCGTGGCGGGACTTAACCTGGCGACGAAAGACCGCATCGCCGCCAATCATGAAGCCATGCGCCTGCGGAATATGAATCAGGTGTTAAGCCCTGAAAATTATGACAACGAAATACTCAAGGACAAGCTGGTGGTTTCCGATGAGATGCTACAAACCAACGGCAGGCCCGTCACCATCTACCGCGCCAGAAAAGACGGACAACCCGTAGCCGCCATCTTTGAAACCGTTGCACCCAAAGGTTATAGCGGGCCTATTTATCTTTTGGTCGGCGTCAAGCTGGACGGCACACTCAGCGGCGTGCGGGTTCTCAGCCACAAGGAAACGCCTGGGCTAGGAGACGCCATCGAGCTCAGGCATTCTGACTGGGTGCTCGGGTTTAACGGCAAGTCGCTGCAAAACCCTCCACAGCATTTATGGGCGGTCAAACGCGATGGCGGTGTTTTTGATCAGTTCACCGGCGCAACCATATCACCCAGAATTGTCGTCAAAAGTATTCGCAATACGCTGGAATATTTCGCGGCACATAAAACGGATATTTTTCCATCCCTTCAAACCGAGCAGCTACCCGATTAGTCATACCATGGAAAGCAAGCAGGCGACTGGCGAGCTATATGATTTCATCTCAAATCTGAAGCAGCGCAATTTACAACTTCATACTGGCAAAAACAAACCTGTTCCCAACAGACAATCTCTAGCCTACGCAGATGCTTTACTGCGCCCCAGCTATATGCGAGAAAATCTGGAGCCATTGCCCGCACAAATCGTCGTCATCGGCCCGACTCAGGCAGGAAAAAGTACCATTGTGAATTCATTGCTCGATACCGAGGCTGCCAGGGCCAGCCCACTTGCAGGGTTTACCCGTCATGCCCAGGGTTTTACAACACAGGAAATAACCGATGCACTCAGCGCTAAAATTCAAAGTTTACTACCGGACTGGAAAGCTGTTTCGCCAGCGCAATTAAATAATGAAGAACTGAATACCTTTTCGCTCGCCCAGATTCAAACAAACTATTTTACCAACAATAAATTCATGATCTGGGACACGCCGGATTTTGATTCCGTTAATTCCCGAGACTATCGGGCAACAGCACCTGTCATGTGCGCCATGGCGGATGCTATCGTACTGGTTGTCAGCAAAGAAAAATATGCTGACCAAAGCGTGTGGGACACACTCGATCTTATCTCTCCCATTCAACGACCACTATTTATTGTCATCAATAAAACGGCAACAGATACAACACCAATCATTAAGCAGGCGATGCAAAACAAACTGGATAACAGTGACATTCAATATCAGGATATTTTTGCACTACCCTACCAACACCAAACCACAGACAAGCAGCCACTTTCTGATTCCGAAGAAATGAGGTTGCTTCGCCAACAGATACATAATTTTATTGACCAGCCTTTTCAGATCACAGCACCGGCAATATTAAAGCGCTGGCTAACAAAATACTGGAGCGACTGGACAGCCCCGATCAGGAATGAAATAGATGCCCGGCAAGAGTGGACTGAAATACTTGTCGCACAACAAAAATCAGCGCTGGAACAATTTGACCGTGATTATCTGCAAGACCCGCATTATTCTGAAACACAAAAGAAAGCGATTCTCCGCTTGCTGGAGTTACTCGAAATACCAGGTGTCGCAGGTGGCTTAAAAACAATTCGACAAATCGTCACCTGGCCCGCCAGAAAACTTGGCGGATTAATTAAAGACCAGACACGGTTTAAAGATGATAAAAAAGAAGCTGATCAGGAAACAGTTTTTTTAGAAGAAGCCTGCCACCACTATTTAATTAATCTGCAAAATCAAATTATGCAGCATTCTGAAAATCAATGGTGGAAAAACATTGATCACGAATTGCAGCATCACAAATCAGAACTGGAAAAGCAGATTAGTAGTGCAATCCAGAAGCACCAGCAGGCATTTGAACCTGAAATTGAACTCGCCGCTAACAAACTCTATGAATATTTAACAGAGCACCCGGTCACATTGAACAGTTTGCGAACTGCGCGTATTTCTGCCGATGCAGGCGCCGTATTGCTGGCCATCAAAACGGGCGGACTCAGCCTGCATGACCTGGCGCTGGCACCCGCTTTTGTCGCCATTACTTCTTTTCTGGCCGAAGGCGCAGTCGGTCAACATATGCGCACAATTGAAGCCGAATTAAAAAAGAAACAACTGGCTTCTGTGCAAGAACATGTCTTTAAAAACAGTCTCATGAAAAACCTTCTGGAGCTGGCGGACCGCCTGCCCAAAGATGGGCTTTACGGCTTTACAAAAACAGAACTGGAAAGCGCGGAAGCGGCACTGGAAAAACTGAATGGATAATTTCACCCAACAATTTAACGCAATCAATAACTGGGCGGAACAGGCGCATCAATCCGGATGGATTAATCAATCTCAACTGGATGAGCTGAAACGAATTGAACTTCAAACGGCTGACGATCTGTTTGCACAAGGCAGTCAACGCCCACTCATTGTTGCGCTTTTTGGTGGCACGGGCGCAGGTAAAAGCAGTTTACTGAATCGGCTCGCCGGAGAAAGTATTGCAACGGTTGGCGTAGAACGTCCGACCTCGCATGAGGTGACACTTTATTTACATCAGGCTTATCAACTAGGCGACCTGCCCCAGGATTTACCCACAGAAAAAATAAAGATCCAGTACCACAATGACGACCAACGAAAATTAATCGCCTGGCTGGATATGCCCGACATTGACAGCACCGAAACAAAAAATCGGCAACTGGTAGAAGCCTGGCTGCCTTATATCGACTGGCTGGTTTACGTGATGACACCCGAGCGCTATCAGGACGATATCGGCTGGCGTTTTTTGCAACAGCGCAGCCATCGCCACCACTGGTTATTTGTTCTCAATCACTGGGACGAAGCATCGCTAGAACAGCTTGAAGATTTAAGAAATAAATTAATACAGGAAAAATTTACCGACCCTGTTATTTTGCGCACAAGCTGTATCACACCGGTTGTTGAGGATGACTTTCAGGAACTGGAACAGACAATTAATAATGCGCTGGAAAAACATGGCCTGGATTTATTAAAACAAATCGGACTGCAAGCACGGCTGGACGACCTGAAAAACCAGATCAATCAATATAAAAAAATACTGGGCACAGAGAAACAATGGGAGCAGGCACATAAACAGTGGACAGTCACGACCAGTGAAACACTGAACAGTATCCAGACCATACTCAACACGCAATCTGATTTTGTCAACCAAACTTTATTGCAAGACAGCACAACATCTTTTAATTTATTCCGCAAGCAGGCCACAGAGAAAAACCTGCCCGGCGTCGAGAAAATTTCATCAAAATTATGGTCACATAGAATCGAAACTTTGTTCGAAGATTTGACGCACCAGATCGAAAACCAGTTACAAAGCCAACATTTACCTGCCAGACCTTTTGGAACCAGACTGGAGAACTGGCGCGGTAAACTTCAAAATACATTCAACGCGACACTCGACACTGCACTCACAACAGCCATCGCAAAACCTGGCAATACACTGCAACGAGCAAGCTGGAAATTAATGCGCTGGCTAAGCGGCTTGTTACCACTTGCCGCTGCCGGCTGGGTCATCACCCATGTCGTGCAGAGATTTTATACGAGCACACAAGGAACGGAGGAATTCCTCGGCAGCAACTTTGCCGTACACAGCGCCCTCCTGATCGGCCTAAGCTGGTTCATACCCTGGTTAATCAAAAGACAACTACAACCTTCAGTAATTGCCGCAGCGCGCAAAGGAATAAAATCAGGTATCCAGCAAACAATTAAAACACTGGCCACGCAATTGGAAAACATATGGGACTCAACCCGCGAAGAACAACAAAAATTAATAACGCTTCTTGAGGATCGCAATTAATTTCCCATGAAAACAAACCCCGAGAAATCATTAAAAAAACACAGAGAACTCATCCATTCCGACATGCGCAAAGTGACATCGCATATACAAAGAGAAGTAGACGACTGGATTTTAAACACCATCATGATCGAAGGTTGTGATGTACCATTTAAATACAAACGCAAAAAATTGTACAAAAACATCAAAGGCCAGCGCGTCAACCTGACTTACTACCCTGAAACAGAAACCGTAGCCGGAATTGAATTTGAAATCATGAAAGTTGTGCGTATAAAAATTGCCTAATCCATCAGCGTTATAGGTATGTTTCGTAGCCTATTAAGTTTTTATTTCTTATTCAGATATTGTTGCATGGCTACGAGATCATTTTCTTTGCTTGTCCAAAGACTAATTCGCCGGGAGCGAATTAGGACAGCTTTAGCTGACCCGAAGGGTAAACACCATGGATGGTGTTTACAAAACGAACCAAAAGAAAGGACACCCCACATCACGGCTTTATTCCTGCTTTGCGACAGACTGCTATTCGGAACCGTTTCGACAGGGCTTTATCCACACGGATGTGGTGTATGCAGATATTGCAGGAGCAAATATCTGCCCTGCCCTGGCGAAACTTGCATCGTCTTCCATGGC
>DTYI01000251.1 GCA_012961935.1 Thiotrichales bacterium
CAATCGCTTGCCGCGATTGATTTTGGCGGCACATCCCTGTGCCGTAGGAATCTCTGAATAAATCAGAGATTCCTTATTATTAATCCGGCAACAATATATGACGTTAAGGATGGTCTGAATATAATTCAATCAAATGATTCGGTAATTCATCCTCACCGCCTGTGCCGGGTGGAAAATGTTGTTCGAGTATTTCTTTGCAGCGTTGGATGGCATTTAAAAAACCTTGTGCGAATTGTTCGGCTTTTACCTGCTGGATAAAGTCGTCAACAATTTGTTGCCACTCTCCATTATTCACTTTTTCATTGATGCCCTGATCGGCGATTATTTCTACATAGTACTCGGCAACGGATACAAATATTAATATGGCAGCGCGGTTGTGTGTGCTGTGCAGGCCAAGCGTTAGAAACTCCTGCCGTGCGAGCGCAGAGGCGCGTCGGTGTTTTACGTTTTTTGGGATGAGGCGCATTTTTAGCGGTGGCCAGCGAAATAATAATGCAAGGCCGATAAAGGTCAGCACTTGTATTACGTAAAGTTTGTAGCTGAATATTTCCCAGCCATGATTGATGAGCACCCAGAATCCTGGCAAGGCCAGGGCGATGACGGCAGCCCAGAGGATGGGAATGTAGAGGTAGTCGTCGCTGGCTTCCGCAATGACAGCCACCAGTTCACCACTACTGCTCGCTTCTGCTTCGCGTATGGCTTCTGATATTTTCTGTTTTTCAGTTTGTGTTAAACGAGTCATTTTTTCACCTTTACCAGCCACCAGACGCGCCACCGCCGCCGAATCCACCGCCGCCGCCACTAAAGCCGCCGCCTCCAAATCCGCCACCACCCCAGGAGCCTCCGCCCCACGTTCCGCTTCTTCTCCCCGAGTTGCCGCCCCGTCCACCTCCACCCAGCAGGCTCATAATGAAGACGAGAGCGGCGACCAGTAATCCAACTATAATCAACCCTGTGATGATCCAGGCGATGCCACCGGTAAATGCGGCCGGTATCAGGCTTTGAATTAATTGCTGTTTTTTTCTGCCTTTGATTAATTCACCCGAGGCAAATATTAAAAGAAAAAATACCGGGAAGATGACACCGATAAAGTCGGACAAGGTGCCGGAAGATTGTTTACGTGGCGCTGGCTTGTAACTACCTTTGACAGCGGCAAGCATGGCATCGACACCGGCATTGATACCCGCAGGATAATTACCCGCGCGAAAAGCGGGGCGAATTTTGTTGCGGATGATGTCGCTACTAATGGCGTCTGTGAGAAAACCTTCCAGGCCATATCCAACTTCGATGCGCATTTTGCGTTCGTTCGGCGCGACAATTAATAACGCGCCATTGTCTTTTCCTTTTTGACCAATACCCCAGTGCCGCCCTAGCTGATAACCGTAGTCAGCGATGTCGTAACCTTGCAGGGATTTCAACGTGACGACGACAATCTGGTTGCTGGTTTCTTTTTCGTGCTGTTCAAGTTTTGCGTTGAGCGCCGCCTCATCAGGTGCTGACAATAGTCCGGCCTGGTCAACGACCCGGTCGGTTAATTGAGGAAAGTCGGGCGCAGCCTGTAGCCCTGTAAGAACAATCAGCCAGGATAATAGAATTCCGGCGAGGTACTTGCTGAAATGCACGGGAACTAATAAGTGACCGACTCTGTTTTCTGCTTTGTCATGTCTATCACATTATCAGGCGCTTTCTTTTTATTAAATTGCACATCCGGCGTGAAATTGACATCAGGTGCCTGTTGCTCTTTCTCGCTTGCAGCAAACACAGGTTTTACTTCGGCGTCAGGATATAAAATAGCGGCGATCCAGCGACCGGGAATGGTGCGCAGTTCAGTATTATATTTTTGTACGCTGGCAATGTAATCACGACGAGCCACTGCAATGCGGTTTTCTGTTCCTTCGAGCTGGGACTGTAATGTTAAAAAATTCTGGTTGGATTTAAGCTCAGGGTAGCGTTCGACAACCACCATCAATCGTGACAATGCAGAACTTAACGCGGCCTGATTTTTCTCAAAGGCCTGGAATGCCTGCGGATTATTTAATAATTCCGGGCTGATGTTCATCTGCGAAACCCTGGAACGCGCCTCGACCACTTGTAGCAATACGTCTTTCTCCTGTCCGGCAAAACCCTTGACGGTTTCGACCAGATTAGGAATTAAATCAGCGCGGCGTTTATACTGATTTTGCACTTCAGCCCAGGCAGCATTCACAGCCTCATCATAAGTGGGTACATTATTTATTCCGCAGCCGCCAAGTGTAATCAGCAACAGGAATGCAGTAACTTTTTTTAAGGAATCTGTATTTATTTTAAACATGTGCAAATAACTCCTGAGTTTATTTTTGCCCTATCATAGCAAACAACAGCCGCATGATTGCTGAGTTTTTTATTGATTCATGGTTTAATGGAAACTACTAAAGATAACTTTGCCGCTATGACAAAAAAATCAGACCAACATATCGTCAGCTGGTTTCGAAATGCCGCACCGTATATTAACCAGCACCGTGGGAAAACCTTTGTCGTATTTTTTTCAGGGACGGCAATCGCCAGTGAAGGATTCGATGAATTAATAAACGATCTTGCTCTACTCCACAGCCTGGGCATTAAACTGGTTCTGGTTTATGGTGCACGCCCTCAGATTGAGTCCCGGCTAAAACTGGAAAATATTAAACCAAAATATGCACAGGGGCTGCGGATTACAGATGAAAAATCACTGGATGCCGTAATTGAGGCCGCTGGTCGCTTGCGCGTTTTAATTGAAGCCAAACTCACGACCAGTATGGAAAATACACCCATGTCCGGCAGTCGTATCCGCGTCGCCAGTGGCAACTTTATTGTCGCCCGGCCTTTGGGCGTGAAGGACGGCATAGATTTTGGACACACGGGCGAAGTACGCCGTGTTGAAGTTAAAGCCATTCAACAACAGCTTGAAAGTGGTCAGTGCGTGTTGTTGTCTCCGCTGGGTTATTCACCTACCGGCGAAGTTTTCAATTTAAGCGCTGAAGAAGTTGCAACAGCAACAGCCTGCGCATTGCATGCTGATAAATTAATTCTTTTAAATGACGGCCAGCTAAACCGGCCATTACCTGCTCAGCTGACACTTTCAGAAATTGCGCCGCTGGTTAAACGCAGAAAGCTCCCTGACATAACCCTTCTACATTTACACAATGCACAGGATGCTATTTTAAATGGCGTGCCCCGCTGCCATATTATTAATCGCAGCATTGACGGTGGCTTATTGCAGGAATTTTTCACCCGAGATGGTGTCGGCACATTGATTTCTGCAGATGGTTACGAAGGTCTCCGGCTGGCCGAAACCGATGATGTCGCAGGCATTCTTGCTTTAATCAAACCACTTGAAGAAAAAGGTAAACTGGTGCGTCGTTCACGCGAACAACTGGAACTTGAAATCAGTCACTTCTTTGTAATTGAGCGTGATGGAATGATTATCGGTTGTGCTGCGCTTTACCCTTTCAAAAAAGAAAAACTGGGTGAATTATCTTGCATGGCTATTCACACTGACTACCGAGGTGATAACCGCGGTGATGTGTTACTTGATGCAATTGAAAAACGTGCACGCACCCTGGGTCTAAAAAAACTTTTTGTGCTTTCCACTCAGGCAATGCACTGGTTTCGCGAGCGCGGGTTTGCAGTCGGTAAAATATCAGAACTGCCAGTCAAAAAAGCTAAGCTTTATAACTACCAGAGAAAGTCGAAGATTTTCTTTAAGAATATCTGAATGTCAGACGTCGTTCGCATTGTCCAAATCACTGATATGCATTTGCGAATGCCACCCGGCCCATTGCGAGGCATGGCAAGATCTACGGAAGACACTTTAATACAGGTACTGAAATACGTAGAACGATCCGACAAGGATTTGATTTTATGCACTGGCGACCTCGCAGATACTCCGGACGAAAAAACCTATCGCCGCTTAATCGAATTACTGACGCCCCTCGACTCACCTGTTTTTTGTTTACCCGGCAATCATGACGATCCAGCCCTGGCCAAAATAATCAGTAAAGGAACAGCACTTATCTGGGAAAAAATAATCGAGGCAGGCGACTGGCTCATCATCATGCTTGATAGTTATCTAAAAGGAGTCATCCACGGACAACTGGGAAAACATGAACTAGATTTTCTAAGGGTGACACTCGACAATAACCCTGACAAATACACTTTGGTTTGTCTGCACCACCATCCAGTCAAAACAGGCAGTAAATGGATGGATGACATTATGTTGCAAGATTACGCCGCACTATTTTCCATTCTTAAACAACACAAGCAGGTAAAAGGATTACTCTGGGGGCATATACACCAGGAATTTGAAGAAAAAATGGACGGGATTTTATTCCTAGGTACACCGTCCACCTGTCGGCAGTTCAAAGCCCAGGAAGATCAGTTCGCTCTGGACAACTCACCCCCTGCTTACCGGGAACTAGAACTGCTTGATAGTGGAGAAATAAAAACCAGCGTGATTAGATGCATTTAATTTCTCTGGATTGACCAATAGAAATGCTCGTCAAGCATAACCCAAATCATATTCGTCCTTGCCCCTGCTTATCTCACGCATTTTATTTAAATTCAGCTGCATTGCTCTAGCAATGCCCATTACAAACCAGAAAACCGGGGGGTTTGTATCAGCAAAGCTCGTAAATATCAGTGCCACACTTAACGCAAAAACTGTAGCGGTTAGAGCAGCGCCCAAGTTTACCCAGACCTGATTATTAACCGCATAGCCATACTTTACGTAACTAAGACAGGCTCTTACACTTCGTAGAATAAAAAACATAAAGAAAAATAATGTGACAAGACCTCGTTCTACAGCAATAGTTAGGTAAGTGTTAACGGGATCAATGATACCTTCTCCTTGTCTAAGTGCCTCCATGCTAGGTTCCTTCATGTATGTAGTGTTGCCAAAAAACGGGTGCTTTGGTATTAGAGCCAATTCTGTTTCGAAGAGTCTTTTCCGATAGTCAAATGTACCATGCTCATCAACTTCATCAAGATCCGTTCCAGCCCCTGCGGGCGACTGTTGTTTATAAGTATATCCAGCCACTGAAAAAACAATCGCCATGAAAATCAACAAAATGAATCTTGAGGAGGATTGCATTTTAAAAAAGAAATACAAGGATAACAGTAATACTGCTGCTATTTGATCACCCCTTGATTGAGTCGCATAAAGAGCTGCGAGCATAGCACCGACAACTACAAGCTTTCCCATCATGTTTTTTTTGTCCCTGAACATGACTGCCAATGCGATTCCCAGTGTAATTAGAATATAGATTCCAAAAGCAATCGACTCTGGAAAGGCAGCTTTAGATCGCAAGAATGCCCGATACTTATCTGTTTCGGATACCGGTATCATTTCCCTAAACACAAGCTCGGTAAAGACATTCCAGGAAAATACTGCCTCAAATACACCAAAAGTCGACAGGACTATTCCAGCCAGTAAAAAAGCAAACAAAACCCTCTTTAGTTTTGCCCAGGTATCGGCCCATAGCACAATCAGGAAATAAGGAATCACCATATCCATGAAAAGTTGCATCACTTCCTTAATGCTGGTAATTATTGTAATCGGATACCCAACGTGCTCACTAAATGCGACGAAAATCCCCATTGCAATGAGGTAAAGCACAGGAACATCAAAAAATACCCGCCTTTCTTTCATTCTTGCCTGGTCTAATAATTTCGGCAACAATGGGAGTATCCATATAACAAATGCCATTCTTTGATAAGTAGCATTCATCAAAGGTACTGACGGCAACGGAAAATGAATAATAAAGTGGAAAGGTATAACCGCCCATAACGCAAAAAATGCAACTACATTTTTCCCCAAATCGTTTCTAAGATATGTTACTTTTATTATTATAAGCACTAGTACAAGCACATAAAAACTATGTACCAATGAAGTAACTGTTGCTATCAGCAACCATAAAACAAGGATTTCGGTATCTTCCTTTTTTTTCCTACCCATCATCACTAGTAGTATCTTTGCCGCCAGCACGACCATGAAAACTACAATTGGGATTTTTATCTGATTACTCATGAATATCTCGTTAGTCTATGCAGGCTCTAATTGCGGCATTCGTCTATAAATAAGTTCTTTATCGAACTGATGAAATTTCTCACAGCGGGTTTATGCTTGTCAAACAAGAAGGTTACAAGCGTGAATCCGATCATGATTCAACTGGCTTTGATACAATGGACGTTGATTCTTTATCATGAAAACCTCTATCTTATGAATGCTCTACTTGCCGATGCCCGAAAAGATGCTCTGGTCACCTGGACACAGAATAATACTGCACTCGCTGGTTGGAGAATCTCATCCGCATCAGAAGATGCTAGCTTCCGTCGATACTTCAGAATCAGCCATCACAATGACAGCTACATTATCATGGATGCACCGCCGGAAAAGGAAGATATTCACCCTTTTATTCAGGTGACTGAGCGCTTGCTCACGGCCGGTGTACATGCGCCTGTTATACATGCATCCAGCATTGAGCAGGGCTTCCTGCTGCTGGACGACCTGGGAAAACAAAACTACCTAAGCCAGCTGACCCCGACAACGGCAGACAAGCTCTATACACAGGCGCTGGATACACTCCTGAAAATCCAGCAGGCTGAGAAATCTGGATTACCGCCTTATGACAACACGCTTTTGCACACTGAAATGGAATTATTTCGCGAATGGTTTCTGCAAACGCATCTTGGCTTTTCGCTGACTCCCTCTCAACACGAGGAGCTGAATAGCCTCTTTTCCATCTTGAGCAAGAACGCGCTGACCCAGCCACAGACTTTTGTACATCGCGATTATCATTCACGCAACCTCATGGTGACCCCAATAAATAACCCGGGCGTGATTGACTATCAGGACGCGGTGATAGGGCCAATTACTTACGATCTGGTTTCACTGCTGCGTGATTGTTACATCGCCTGGCCAGGGGACAAGGTACAAACCTGGGCTTTGTGCTATCGTGACCGCCTGGTTGAAACGGGTCTGTTGGCTAAAACGGATGACGACACATTTCTGCGCTGGTTTGACCTGATGGGCCTGCAGCGCCACCTCAAGGCCATTGGCATTTTTGCCCGCCTGAATCATCGTGACGGTAAACCAGCCTATCTAAAAGAAATACCCCGAGCACTCAATTACATTACTGAGGTGGCTCCTCGCTATGCCGACACGACAGCACTGGCCAAAATACTCCAGGATCTGAAAATCAAACAGAAACTCACTGCATGAAGGCTATGATTCTTGCAGCGGGTCGCGGCGAACGTATGCGCCCGCTAACCGACCACCGGCCGAAACCGTTATTGCAAATTGGCGGCACCAGTCTCATCGAACATCAAATTCGCCGGCTTAAAAATGCAGGCTACATCGATATCGTCATTAATATCGCCTGGCTGGGTGAACAGATAAAACAAGCACTGGGCGACGGCCAGAAACTCAAAGTTAACATCCAGTACTCAGACGAAGGAGAAACCGCGCTGGAAACCGGCGGTGGTATTTTCAAGGCGTTACCGCTGCTGGGTAGCAGCCATTTTCTTGTAGTTAACAGCGATGTCTGGTGCGACCACCCATTATCTGCTCCACAGCTTAAAACAGATTGCCTCGCTCATTTAATCCTGGTCGATAATCCTCAACACAACTCGCAGGGTGATTTTTCCCTCGAAAATGGCCTGGTAAAAAATACAAACCCACAACTCACATTCAGCGGCATTGGCTGGTATCATCCTGATTTATTTGCAGACTGTAAACCCGGTAAATTTCTACTTGCGCCGCTGTTGCGGGAAGCGGCTGAACAGAACCGGGTCAGTGGTGAATACTATCAGGGCGAATGGCAGGATATCGGTACGCCAGAACGCCTCCGACAATTACAAAACAACTTGATTTAAAATTATGGGACAGGAAATAGACAGCACTCAATTCAGCGAAGCGGATTTCCAGCGGTTCCATGAAAAACTTACAGCTGAAACTGCATTACTCGAAGAAAGATTTTCACACTCCGATGTGGCTAAGGACGATCAATATCGCGTTGGTTTTGAACTGGAGGCCTGCCTGGTTGACAAAGACAGCTTCCAACCCGCACCCATAAATGCTGAATTTTTAGAATTATTTAACGACCCTGAGCTGGCAACCATGGAGCTGGCGCGTTTCAACATCGAATTTAATACGCCCGTTTTTTCCATTACAGAAAACCTGTTCAGCCTGCTGCACAAGCAATTAAAAAACACATGGGAAAAAGCACAGGCAACAGCTAAGAAACTGGATGCTCAAGTATTGCTATGCGGCATCCTGCCGACTTTGCAAGACAAGGACCTTGGGCTGGATAATATCTCCACGATGAAACGTTACGCAGCACTCAATCGCCAGATTCTGAAATCCAGAAAAGGCAAGCCCATCAACCTGCGTATTCATGGACAGGACAAGCTGGAATTATTACATGACGATGTCATGCTGGAGTCAGCCGCAACTTCTTTTCAAATCCATTTTAAAACGCCCTTGAAAGAAGCGACCGACATTTATAATGCGTCAATTATGGTATCGGCTCCCCTGCTTGCAGCCAGTGTTAACTCACCGCTGCTATTTGGTAAAACACTATGGGAAGAAACGCGCATACCGCTGTTTGAACAGGCTGTAGCGACTGGAAACAATAAACAACGCGTGAGCTTTGGCAACGGCTATGCGCAAGACAATATTCTCGAATGTTTCCATGAAAATCTTGAGCAATATCCGGTTTTACTACCCATGGAATTTGACACTGACGCCGAAGAATTTTCCCATGCCCGCCTGCATAATGGCACACTCTGGCGCTGGAACCGACCGTTGATTGGTTTTAACCGCCAAGGGACACCGCATGTTCGAATTGAATTCCGCTGCCTGCCAGCCGGCCCCAGTCTAATCGATACCGTCGCCAACGCTGCGTTTTATTTTGGTCTTTGCTATCACTATGCGAATAATCACCAGGCACTACTGGATTTTAACCTTGCCAAAGATAATTTTTATCAGGCCGCACGCCACGGGTTAAATACTGAATTTAACTGGGTTGATGGAAA
>DTYI01000252.1 GCA_012961935.1 Thiotrichales bacterium
TCGACTTGGTGATCCAGCAATAAAGACATGACTGCCATAAAGGTGAGTGTGCTGATGGTGAGATCACCAGCGTTGCCGATCATAGCGATTACGGCCAGGCTGCTGCCAAGCAATACTGTGGCCAGTAAAAGCGTGGGCTTTTTAAAGAGTGGAGAGTTCGGGTTCATCTGAAAAACATGGGTGATGAGAGGTCACCCATGTTTTAGCATGTGGCCATGATGCGGCCGTGTCAGGCTTGCGCCTTCTTTTTCTTGCTGCGCCGACGCATCATGACGCCACCAGCACCTGCAGCACCTGCTGCCAGCAGGCCGATGATGGGTTCTGGAGCATTTACCTGTGGCTTGTTGCTGGCAACAACCACAGTAGGCTTGGGAACCGCTGTGTTTTGTGGCTTGTTGCTGGTGATAACCACAGTAGGTTTGTTTTGTGGTTTGTAAGGCTTGAAGTTGGACCACCAGTTACCCCAGTTCCAGGATGACCAGCTCCAGTTCCCCCAGCCTGCATGGGCTTCGGAGGGTGTCACCGACAAGCCAATAACCAGAGCGCAGGCTGCCAGGGCTGTAGAATTTAATTTCTTCATCATTGTTCTCCCAATAAAGTACAATTCAAAAAGGTCAGTTGACCATTGAGTAGAACAGTACTACCGATAATCGGCATAATAAAGCCTTCATCAAAGCGCGTTTTGATTTTTGTGAGTGACTTCGGTTTTTGATGTAGGTGATTGAAAAAAATAAAAATTACCCGAAGGAGAAACATGACAGAGATCGCAATTACACCACAAGAGGCGCTCACTCTCCCAGGCTTGTTCCGTGAGCGCATCAAACGTTCGCCCGATAAGGTGGCCTATCGCAATTATGATTTTGCCGGCCAGGCGTGGGTGGACACAACCTGGGCGGAGATGGCTACAGAAGTCGCGCGCTGGCAACTGGCGTTTAAAAAAGAGGGGTTAAAAGCAGGCGACAAAGTCGCCATTATGCTGAAAAACTCGCGCGAGTGGGTGGTGTTCGATCAGGCTGCGATGGGCCTGGGTCTGGTAACGGTGCCGTTGTACACAGAAGACCGGCCGGAAAATGTTGCCTATATTGTGCACGATGCCGGGGTAAAATTACTGGTGGTTGAGGGGCGACGGCAGTGGCGGCGATTGCAGGAGGTCAGCGAAAAACTGGATGGTCTACTGAGAATAGTCAGCATTCAGACCATTGAGGAAGAAGATAAACCCGAAGAGCCGCGTCTGAAATCGCTAAACGACTGGATTTTTGGTCTGGAAGGCAGGCTGCTGGCTGAAGAGGGCGATCCGGATGATCTGGCTACGATTGTTTATACCTCTGGTACCACCGGCCGTCCCAAAGGGGTCATGCTCAGCCACAATAATATTCTGTCGAATGCATATGCGGCCTATCAGTGTGGCAGCTTTACATCGGATGAAGTGTTGCTGTCATTTTTGCCGCTATCACATATGCTGGAGCGCACAACGGGCTATTATTTCCCGATAATGGTTGGTGCGAAAGTGGTGTATGCACGTTCGGTCAATCAACTGGGCGAAGACCTGTTGAACCAGAAACCCACTATTTTGATTTCAGTCCCCAGAATTTATGAGCGGGTGTATGCAAAAATCATGGACAGTCTGGAAAAACAATCGGTGTTCAAACGTCGTCTGTTCAAAAAGGCAGTCGATGTGGGTTGGCAAAATTACCAATATCATCAGGGCCGAGTTAAATGGCAACCGAAACAGCTGTTGTGGCCAATTTTAAATCGTCTGGTTGCGCGTAAAATCACGGCGCACTTAGGTGGGCGTCTCGGGTATGCAATCTGCGGTGGTGCCGCCATGCCACCTGAAATTGCGCGCACTTTCCTCGCGTTGGGTGTGCCGGTTTATCAGGGCTATGGTCTAACAGAATCCAGCCCGTTGATTTGCGGCAATCGGCCGGAAGACAACATCCCGGAAAGTATCGGCATGGTCGCCCCCGGGATTGAGGTGAAAATAGGTGATAAATCTGAACTGCTAGCGCGCGGCCCGAACATCATGCTGGGTTACTGGAACAATAAAAAAGCCACCCATGAAACCATCGACAGCGAAGGCTGGCTGCATACAGGTGACCAGGCGCGGGTGGACGAAGGCGGACACTATTACATCATCGGCCGCATCAAGGATATTATTGTTCTAGGCAACGGAGAAAAAGTCCCGCCGGTGGATATGGAAATGGCGATTGCGCTGGATCCGTTAATTGAACAGGTGATGGTAATCGGTGAAGCCCGGCCTTTTCTGGCTGCGCTGGCTGTTCTGAATCCAGATGAATGGATAAAGTTGGCCACAGAGCTGGGTGTGGATGCGGAAAACCCGGCATCATTGACTGAAAAATTTATTGAAAAAGCCGTGCTCACGCGAATTAATAATCAATTGAGCGATTTCCCGGGGTATGCACAAATTCGACGTGTATTTTTGACGCTCGAGCCCTGGACGGTCGATGATGGATTAATCACACCCACGCTGAAAATGAAACGGCCGCAATTGATGAAAAAATACGCTGAAGAAATAGAAACGCTGTATCGAAAATAATGACTGAAAAATTACCGCCCGCAAAACACTTGCAGATTCGTCTGCCCGCCACGCCCGACCACACCAACGCAGGTGGTGATATTTTTGGCGGCTGGATCATGGCGCAGGTGGACATCGGTGGCAGCGTACCCGCTGTTCAGTGTTCCAAAGGCCGGGTGGTCACCGTTGCGGTGAATCGATTTGTTTTTATCAAGCCGGTCTTTGTCGGTGACATGATTAATATTTTTGCCTGGGTCAAAAAAGTCGGTACCACATCAATGACCGTTGACGTTGAAGTTTTTGTCGAACGGAACCCTGAAGCGGTTACCACACTCAAAGTGGCAGAAGCGCAATTAATTTATGTTGCAGTTGATGATGAAGGAAATCCGCGACCTGTAAAATGAAAAAATATTCATATATTTTTCTGATTATTTTTTTTCTGGTCGGGTGTGCAAGTAATCTTTTTGCTCGCGAATTACCGCTTGAAAAAATAAAACTTCCACCCGGCTTCAAAATCAGCTTGTTCGCAGGAAATTTACCCAACGCGCGGACAATGGTTTTAGGTGAAAACAAAACGGTATTTGTCGGTACTCGCACGGCAGGAAATGTCTACGCACTCAGAGACGAAAACAAGGATGGCAAAGCCGATAAAAAGTATTTAATTGCAAGTGGTTTGAATATGCCAAACGGGATTGCGTTTCGAAATGGTTCGCTTTATGTGGCCGAGATTGACCGCATCCTCCGTTTTGATGGCATCGAAAAAAACCTTGCCCATCCACCACAACCAAAAATTCTTCATGATGACCTGCCGATCGAAACACACCATGGTTGGCGTTACATCGATTTTGGCCCGGATGACTGGCTTTACATCGCCATCGGTGCGCCTTGTAATATTTGTCTGGAAGCCGATTATGCGCAAATCCGTCGCATGCGTGCGGATGGGGCAGACAAAGAAGTTTTTGCCGAAGGCATCCGCAACTCTGTGGGTTTTACCTGGCACCCTGAAACAAAAGAATTATGGTTTACGGATAATGGTCGTGATTGGTTGGGGGACGATCAGCCGCCCGGTGAAGTGAATCATGCAGCAAAAAAAGGACAGCATTTTGGATTTCCTTATTGCCACGGCGGAACAGTTTTAGATCCCGAATATGGCAAAGGAAAATCCTGCAAAAATTATGCACCACCTGCGCAGGCTTTGCCTGCACACGTCGCACCTTTAGGCATTATTTTTTACACTGGAAAGCAATTTCCAGAAAAATATCAAAATCAGATATTCATTGCAGAACACGGCTCATGGAATCGCAAGAAAAAATCGGGTTATAAAATCAGCTTGATTGAACTCGAAGAAAATAAACCTGTCTCATACACCGACTTTGCAATCGGCTGGAAGCAAGGTGAAGAAGCCTGGGGCAGGCCAGCTTATTTACTTAACATGCCGGATGGATCGTTGCTAATTTCAGATGATAAAAACGGCGTCATTTATCGAATTACTTATCAAACAAAAAATTCCCCTCTTTCGCAAAGAGGGGTTAGGGGAGATTTAAACACCGTACCTCCCTCAATCCCCCTTCAAAAAGGGGGGAGGTTAATAAAATGAAAGCAATTTATGTCTACCATGACCAGGGTGCTCATCTGCTAGATTTACCCATCCCTGAAATTGGAAAAGGCGAGGTCCTGATAAAAGCGCATTACTCGGGCGTTAACTATAAAGACGCACTCGCGATCACCGGTAAAGGAAAAATATTACACAGCTTTCCCATGACGCCCGGCATAGATGTATCGGGCGAAATTGTGAAAACAAGACCCAGAAAATTCAAAAAAGGTGATGAGGTTTTGGTCACTGGTTGCGGGATGGGCGAGCGTTACAATGGTGGTTTCGCCGAATATGTAAAAGTCTCCGCCGAAAATATTGTTGTGATACCGGGCGGTTTAACTAAACGCAAAAGCATGGTGCTCGGTACGGCTGGATTCACCGCTGCATATGCCATTCACCAAATGGAAAAAAATGGGCAACAACCCGAAGCTGGGCCAGTCATCGTCACCGGAGCGACAGGTGGTGTTGGTAGTATCGCGATTAACATGCTGGCCAATCTGGGTTACGAGGTTATTGCGATTACCGGAAAAGCTGAAAAAAAACTTTGGCTAAAAAAAATCGGCGCTGCCGAAGTAATCGATCGAAAAAAAATCAAATACGGCAAGCGACCTCTGGAGTCAGCGCAATGGGCTGGTGCTATCGATACGGTGGGTGGCGAAACACTCGCAGGATTACTTCGTCACATAAAACCACGAGGTAACATCGCTTGCATCGGATTGGCCGGTGGCTACGAACTGAATACCACCGTCATGCCATTTATTTTGCGCGGCATCAATTTACTCGGCATCAATTCAGTTGACTGTCCTATGCCGTTGAGACAAAAACTCTGGCAACGACTAGCCAGTGATTTAAAACCCACCGAACTTGAAACGATTTATTCAGGCGTTTTGTCGCTGGAAGAAATCCCTGAATTCTGCGAAAAAATGCTGGCAGGAAAAACGTCAGGCCGGTGGTTGGTGAAGCCAGGTTAGCCATAGTACGCCGGTTCATTCCCCGGCTTCCATTTGATGTTGCAACCCAGGCTGGGTATCTGATCGCGGCTGGGAGCTTGCCCTGCGAGTACTGCATCAGCGGCGCGGCGCAGGTCTTCGCCGGTGACGGGTGTTTTGCTTTGCGGGCGTGCGTCATCGAACTGGCCGCGATAGACGAGCTTTCTGTTTTTGTCGAACAGGTAAAAATCAGGGGTGCAGGCAGCCTGGTAGTCTTTGGCGGTTTGCTGGCTTTCGTCGTAAAGGTAGGGGAAAGGGAACCCTTTTTGCCGGGCTAGTTCTGCCATCTTGTCCGGGCCGTCCTGCGGGTGCGACTCGATGCTGTTGGAGCTGATGGCCACAATGCCCAGACCTTTGGCTACGTATTCGTTGGCGAAGTCAAGGAAGCCATCGAGAATGTGGAGGACAAATGGACAATGGTTACAGATGAAGGCGACCAGCAAAGGATCTCCGTGAAAATCATCCAGAGAGTGGTGCTTGCCGGTGAGCGGTTCGAGCAGATGAAAATCGGGTGCTGCGGTGTCCAGCTCGAGCATGGTTGAAGCTGTTCTGGCCATGATAATTCCTCATTTTTTGATCCGTCTATTATGCCATCTCAATGCATAACGGCGAAGCGTTTCAGTGTCAGTTGCTGTAAACTTTGATTATGGAAATTTTATACCTCCTTGTCCCCCTCGCGGTGCTGTTTGTATTCATTGCAGTGGCCGCATTTATTTTCTCGGTTCGCAGCGGCCAGTATGAAGATCTGGAGGGGCCGGGGCATCGTATTTTGATGGATGATGATGACCCGCTGATACCAAAATATGGGGAAGAACGCAAAGCAAAACGCAGCGCCAGGTTGCAGGAAAAGCGTTAATCAGGTAGCCTTTTAACAAGTCCTGATATACGAGCATTATGATGTTTTCTTTTTCTAATTTGCCAATGGTTATTATTGTTGCGTTGATCGTCGCCGCGTGGATTTCGTTTTTTTCGGTTATCATCGCGCACTGATCATTAATTCATCAGGCATAAAAAAACCACCTTAAACGGTGGTTTTTTTATTTTCAAAAATTACCCTCATGCCATTGCCTCGCGCAGTTTACCCATCGCGTTTTTTTCCAGCTGGCGGATTCGCTCAGCGGATACGCCATATTTATCAGCCAGGGTTTGCAGGGTCGCCTTGTCTTCATTCAGCCAGCGGTGCTGCAGGATATCGCGGCTGCGCTCATCCAGTCCTTCAAGAGCGTTGGCGAGGATGTCTGAATGGTGCGTGCCCCAGTCATCTGACTCCAGCATTTGCGCAGGGTCGTCAGCATGGTTTTGGGTGAGCCAGGCTGATGGCGCAACATATTGAGTGTCCTCGTCATCTGCCGGTGCATCAAAACCCACGTCATGACCGCTCAGGCGGGATTCCATTTCCATGACTTCAGCGGGCTTGACGCCCAGATCATGTGCAACATTTTCCACTTCCTGCTGGTTCAGCCAGCCAAGGCGTTTTTTACTGCTGCGCAGGTTGAAAAACAGTTTACGCTGCGCTTTGGTGGTCGCAACTTTAACGATGCGCCAGTTACGCAATACGTACTCATGAATTTCAGCGCGAATCCAGTGAACCGCATAGGAAACCAGACGGATTTTGAGATCCGGCTTGAAGCGTTTGACCGCCTTCATCAGGCCGATGTTGCCTTCCTGAATCAGGTCGCCGAGCGGCAGGCCATAACCTGTGTAGCCACGTGCAACCTGGACGACGAAGCGGAGATTATGCAAAACAAGCTGACGTGCGGCGTCGAGATTGTTATGCTCGCGATAGTCGATAGCCAGCCGTTGCTCCTCCTCTTTATCCAGGACGGGCAACTGATAAGCGGCCTGGATATAGGTTTCCAAGTTGCCTACCGCAATTGGCAAATTGTTAGGTACAAGTTGAGTCGACAGTGTCATTGATCACAGTCCTCCCTAAATAAGTTGTTACTGAAATTAGCAGTCTAGTAGTGAGAGTGCTAAATACCCTGAAAGTTCCATGGATTTTAACAAAAACAGACCTGAATTTATGACAAAACAACATGATCAACTTCGCGAAATTCGAATTAATCCCATTGTTCCAACCGAATCTGTACTGATTTCGACCGCCAGGGGTATGCGCCCGCGCAAGGCCGAGGAAAAAGTCGAGCGCAATACGGCTGCGCACGTTGAAACCTGTCCCTTTTGTAAGGGGAATGAGGAGATGACGCCCCCCACCATTTGCGCTGTGCCGGATGAACAGAACTGGGAGGTGCGTATCGTTGAAAATCTTTACCCGGTGCTGGGGGACGACAATCAGAACACCAACCTGTCCTTTGGCCTACAGCAAGTGATCGAAGGCTATGGCCGCCATGAAGTCGTGATCGACAATCCCCATCACGGCATCATGATTCATGAGATGACGCAGGTGCATTTAAGTAAGCTGTTCCTGACCTACCAGCAGCGTATGCAGCGGCTTTATGACAATGACCCGCGTTTGAAATATGTACTGGTGTTCAAAAATTTTGGCCCGGCTGCGGGCGCCAGCATCCCGCATACTCATAGCCAGATTATTGCCATGCCGGTGGTGCCGGAAAATGTGCAGAACGAAGTCTTTCACAGTCGCGCCTATCATCAGAAATTTAATCATTGCGTATTTTGCTCTTTGATTGATGAGGCGCTGACTTTTGAAGCGACGATTTACGATCGCGGCTCGGGTGAGGTGCGGCGCAGAATTAATGTCGGCCAGTATGTCATCGAGCGGGGCGAAAAATTTATCGCCATCAAACCTTTCGCCAGCCGTTTTGAATGGGAAATCCATATTTTGCCACTGAGGCATGAGGCTGATTTTCTTAAGGCAACGCAAACCGATCTAGATGATTTCGCCCGTGTTTTACAGCGCACCATGAAAAGGCTGGATGCCGTCATTGGTGGCGTGCAGTACAACTTTTTTCTACATTCTAAACCACATGGTGATGAGTACGCAGATTGCGAAAACAGTTTCCACTGGCATCTGGAAATTTGTCCACGCACGACGATTCCGAGTGGATTTGAACTGGGATCAGGACTGTTTGTCAGCACCATCAGTCCAGAAGATGCGGCCGAACAGTTACGCCAGGTTGAGATTGAGGATAATTAAAGTCCGAATTATTCGAGTTGACTAAACGCTATTGGCTTACCCTGTTTGTCATAATGGATGCGGATGAGTTTCCCCAGGATTTCTGTATTCGGGCCGGGCGGACCTTCGACGGGGTTCGGCTCAATCAAGCTGTCTGCATTGATAATTTTTAACGCATCAGGTTCGTGTGATTGCGAAACCATAAATTCTTCTCCATTTTTATGCTGGAAAAAAAACTGGGTTGAGCCAGCATAAAAAACACAATCAACAAATTTTGCGTCAACAAAATTTATAGTGCCTGGATGATCATTTCCAGGCTGATTATTTCCGTGGCAGGAGAAGAGGCCTATTAAAAAAATAGTTTGAATGAGACCTCTGGTCAGATTGATAAAAATATATTTTTTATCCTGTGCAATTGCCATGAAAATCTGTTTCTTTTATCTGAGATGCCGGAGTTGCAATGGAAACCAGTTTTGGAACGGGGTCTTCATCTCCCACCAATACGAGTTTTTTAAAATCTTGCCAGGGAAAATTAGTACCCGGATCTTTGCGTCGTCTGGGGTCTAGTTTTGCATGAGAAACCACATGTTTAAGGTTCGGATATTTTGCCCAGCAGTATCTGACGATGCGGGCGGTCGTTTGTATTTGCCAGTCGGAAAATTCATCGGATGATTTTTGCGTGTTCACAACCTCAATACCGAGAGAGAAGTGATTAACTTTGTTGTGGCCATCAAAAACATCGGGATGGCTGGTGGAATTTCTGACATGCCAGGCTGCGAGTTTTTCAGGCGCCGTGGCCCAGACAAAATGCCCGTGCTGCGGCTCATCCTCGTCAGGAACAAGCCAGTGAAAGCTGGCTCTTCCAGCTTTGATGACAGAAGCCGCGCCGACTGACGACCCACCGGCCGTGGCATGAATGACGACTGCGCGAATTCCATTAATAGGATGATAGATGCGTTTGGATGTACATTTGCCGTAGTACTTATGAATCTCTGGATACCATTCTTCTTCCAGGCCAATACGTGACGGACGACCTTTTTTAGGTAAATTGAACTGATATTTTCTTGGATCAGACATTACTTCTCCCTCCTATGGATAAGAACTAATAAAAGTATAGACGCAAATCCAGAGTAATACTGAGCTCAGTTATTGCGGTTCGATCTGTCGTAAATTAAATCTCACGGCGACCCAGGTTGAGGCGAGACTAAGTAAAAGTGCGGCAAGTAGAATAGTCATCGTTGTTTCAGGATTGAGATGTAGTGGAGAGTTGGTGTTGCCGTAAAGGCTGAGTAGCGATTCCAGATAAGGCGCAAGAAACAAGAAAACAAAATGAATAATAATCACGGCAAGAATAGCGCCCATCAGTCCAAGAAGGAGAGCAGTATAAAGAAACGGTCGCTGAATGTATTCGTTGCTACCGCCAACCAGTTTGACGACTTTTATTTCATTTTGTCGGCGGATAATTTCAAAGCGTAGACTATTAATAATAATCAGCGTGACCATCAGGCCAAACAAAAATGCGAGCAACAAGATGCTGGTGTTTAGAAAGTTCAAAAATGATTGCAAACGTTGTAGCGATTCCTGATCAAGCTGTATCTGGTCAACAGCAGGGTTGGCAGCCAGACGCTTGCCTAATAATTTTATATTTTCGGGATCAGAAATATTATCATTCGGCGTGACAATTAATACCGCAGGGAGAGGGTTAACCTCCAGTAACTCAAGTGCGTCAGCCATGCCGGAGTTTTGTTTGAATTGTTCCAACGCCTGTTTTTGAGAAATCATTTTCACACTTTTAATCTCGCCATCATCCCGCCACTCGTTAGCCAGTTCTGCCAGGTTGTCTTCAGTCACATCCAGTTTCATAAAAACATTTATTTGACGGTTATCCTCCCAGGGCTTGGTCGTCTGTTGAACGTTTCCAAGAATGGCTAATAGCATGCCTGGCAGTGCGAGTGCGAGTGCGATCGCCAGTAAAGTTAAAATGGTTGTTAACGGACGTCGTAATAATTCGCGAAAAGCCTGTTGGGCCGCTTCGCGGTGCTGACGGATAAAATCAACGGCCGAGAAAACGCTCATACGTTATCCTCATTTTTTATCTGGCCGTTTTCGAGTTCAATAATTTTTTTGCTGAAATGACGAATCAAATATTGATCGTGTGAGGCGATTAAAAGCGTCACGCCGACCTGATTGAAATCAACAAACAGTTGCATGATTTCTTCGGATAATTCCGGGTCAAGATTTCCAGTCGGCTCATCTGCAAGCAGAATGGCGGGGCGGTTGACGACGGCGCGGGCAATGCCGACGCGCTGCTGCTGGCCACTGGAAAGCATATCCGGCAGCGCTTTTTCCTTGTGCAACAGGCCGACTTTATCAAGCGCCGCTCGAACGCGTTTGCCGATGGTGCGTGGATCGGTACCACAGATTTGCAGGGGCAGGGCAACATTGTCAAAAACGCTGCGTTCCGGCAACAGCCGATGATCCTGAAAAATCACGCCCAGCTTGCGACGATAATAAGGAATACTGCGATGGGGTAGTTTGGAGACTTCGCGGCCATTGACCGTGATGCTGCCACGTGTGGGGCGTTCGATGAGCGAGATGAGCCTCAGCAGTGTACTTTTTCCTGCACCGGAGTGGCCTGTGAGAAAAACCATCTCGCCCTGATCGATTTCCAGGTTAATCCCCAGCAGCGCTTCAGTGCCCCCGGGGTAACGTTTGCCGACGTGGGTAAATTCGATCATTTTGTGTCATTGTCATTTTTGACGCAGAGGCGCAAAGACGCAGAGAAAATAATTTTTTCAGAAACCTCTGCGTCTTTGCGCCTCCGCGTCAATTTCTTTATTGCCGA
>DTYI01000253.1 GCA_012961935.1 Thiotrichales bacterium
AAGCGATGGCGTCCGCCGCCTAACTAGCCCGCATATTGCATGAAGGCGGCTCCTGAATTTGGATTTATTTGTTTTATCAAATGATTGCGTAAAATTTTAGCAGTAAGATGCTCATTCATGAGTTGATCAGAGGTTCCTTAACTCGATCACCGTTATCGACAGCAGGAGGGGCAAATGGGTACTCTATTGAGGAATGCTCTTTCACGACCTAAAACCGTTTTATGGTTGGCCGCGATATTTTGTCTGATCATGATTGCGCTGGTCGCAGCGCCGTCTATCTCCCCCGGCGCTTTTCCTTATCTGCAACCTCTGAAGATTGATACCGACCCTGAGAATATGCTCGACAGCAGTGAGCCTGTACGTGTTTTTCATAACCAGATGAAAAATGAATTTGCGCTGCATGATCTGGTGGTTGTCGGCATTATAAATAAAACACATCAAAACGGAGTGTTTAACCCCCGCACACTCAAGAATATTGTAGAGCTAACAGAGTTTGCAAAAACACTGCGCTGGAAAAATAAAAATGTAATTAAAGGCGTGATCGGTATTGATCTGATCACGCCATCAACAGTCGATAATATTGAACAAGTCAGCCCGGGCACGGTTCGCTTCGACTGGTTGTTGCCAGGCCCGCCAACGACCGAACAGGAAGCGCTTGCAGTCCGAGAAAAAGCGGCGCGTATCCCCATGTTGAATGACACAGTCGTGTCTGGTGATGGCCAGGCCATTGCGCTTTATATTCCGATTACTGCAAAAGATGTCAGTTATCGCGTGAGCCAGGAACTGCGCAAAAAAATCGCGGGCTTTGATGATGGCGCGACTTATTACATTACAGGCTTACCCATCGCTCAGGATCAATTCGGTATCGACATGTTCAAGCAAATGGCGATTTCTGCACCGCTGGCCATGCTGTTGATTTTCTTCCTGATGTGGCTGTTTTTCAAACATCTGAATCTGGTTATCTCGCCAATGATTGTCGCCATGGCTTCGGTGATCGGCGCTATGGGGCTGCTGGTAATCACGGGCAATACGGTACACATCATGAGTTCAATGATTCCGATTTTTATTATGCCGATTGCGGTGCTCGACGCGGTGCATCTGCTATCTGAATTTTATGATCGTTATCCGCAAACACGTGACCGCAAAAAAGCGATTCAGCAATCGATGAAGGAACTCTGGACGCCGATGCTTTTTACAACGCTGACCACTTGCGCCGGTTTTGCTTCGCTGATGTTGACGCCTATTCCACCGGTACAGGTATTCGGATTATTTGTCGCCATTGGTGTCTTTCTGGCCTGGTTATTTACGATCACGTTGATACCCGCTTACATCATGTTGATGCCGAAAACGGCTTTTGAAAACTTTGGACATCCAGATTGTATTAGCGTTGTCGGCGCAAGCCGAACACATAAAGTATCCTCATGTTTTTTACAGGCAGTCGGCCAGCTCAGCCACCTTCGCGCACGACCGATATTGGTCATCCTCGCTGCCCTGCTAACAGGCACGGTATATGGTATTCATAAAATAATTATTAATGACAACCCGGTAAAGTGGTTTTCTGCAGATCACGAAATTCGCGTCGCGGATAAAGCCCTGAACGAAAAATTTGCCGGCACTTATATGGCTTATCTGGTACTCGAACCTGAAACGCCGACGACTGAGAAACTCTTTACACGACCGGATATGCTGCGCTTTATCGAAGCACTGCAAACGCATCTGAATAAAACGGGTCTGGTCGGAAAATCCAACGCCTTGCCGGATGTAGTCAAAACCATTCATCGAGAATTGCTGGGTGAAGCCAGCGCTTTTCGCATCCCGGATAGTCAGGCTGCCGTGGCGCAAACATTATTAACTTTTGAAAGCAGCCATCGCCCACAAGATCTTTACAAACTGGTCACGCCCGATTATCAAAAAGCGAACGTCTGGATTCAGCTCAAGAGCGGTGACAATGTCGATATGAACGCGGTGGTCGAAGCGGTCGATCAATTCATGCAGTCACACGCAGCGCCCGTTGCACTCAGGCATAACTGGTTCGGGCTGACTTATATTAATGTTATCTGGCAAGAAAAAATGGTCAGCGGAATGCTGGTTGCATTTCTCAGTAGCTTTGCAGTTGTCCTGGTTTTGATGGTTTTATTATTCCGCTCTTTTGCCTGGGGGCTGCTTAGCATGGTGCCGTTGACCGCAACCATCTCCATGATTTACGGCATCATCGGCTGGGTCGGAAAAGATTACGACATGCCCATCGCAGTATTGTCTTCTCTCAGCCTCGGCCTGGCGATTGACTACGCCATCCACTTCAATGCTCGCAGCCGCCAAATCTTCTCGCGTCTGGACAACTGGACCGATACGGTCAAGGCTGTTTTCAGCGAACCGGCACGCGCCATTTCACGCAACATGATTATCATTGGTGTCGGCTTTCTGCCGTTACTGGCTGCGCCTTTAGTACCTTACCAAACTGTCGGCATTTTTATTTCATCGATTCTGGTCATGGCGGGGTTTGCCACCCTGCTGGGTCTGCCGGCATTGATTACACTGTTACAACGATTTCTATTTATCACGGAGGATAAATCATGATTAAACCAGGCATTACTGCAGTCGCCCTGCTACTCCTGAATTATACCACTTACGCCAGCGAGAAAAGCGTTCAGGATATCGTCAACAGCGCCAGCGCCACCGCTTATTACCAGGGGCAGGATGGTAAGGCACAGGTAAAAATGACCATAACCGACGCGCTCGGTCGAGAAAGAAAACGTGAGTTTACGATCCTGCGTACCGACATCGAAGACCAGGACAACCGTGAACAAAAATATTACGTTTTATTTAATCGCCCATCTGACGTTCACCGCATGGTATTAATGGTATGGAAAAACATTAATACTGATGATGACCGTTGGCTTTATTTACCCGCGCTCGACCTGGTTAAACGTATCGCCGCCAATAACGGTCGCAACAGTTTTGTCGGTTCTCATTTCTACTATGAGGATGTCTCTGGTCGCAATCCAAATGCTGACGCACATGCTTTAATCGAGGAAACAGACCAATATTATATCGTTGAAAGCAAACCCAAAAAACCACAATCCGTCGAATTCTCTCGTTACATAACCTGGATCGAAAAAACAAAATACATCCCCATTAAAACGGAATTTTATGACCACAATAATGAAAAGTATCGAAGCTATGCAGCGCTGAAAGTCGAAAACATAGAGGGCTGGCCAACCGTGGTGAAAGCGAGCATGGAAGACCATCTCAGGGGCGGAAAAACAGAACTGACATACAACTCGATTAAATACGATGTCGCCCTGCCAGAAACAATTTTTACTGAGCGTTACTTGCGTAATCCACCGCATCAATATCTACACTAAAAAAATGCGGCTATTATGTTTATGCATTACCGTTTTATTTTTCAGCCCACTACAGGCCGAAACAAATAATATCGAACCACCACTCCCGGAAGGTCTGACCGATACAAAAACCGAGAAACCTTCCGCTTTTGGTAAATCGTCACGACGAAAACTAAGTACGACGGGTTTTCTTGAAGGCCGTGGTGGAACTCGATTTCAAACAGACGACCATGAAGACCAGACATCAATCAGCGAACTACGTCTGCAAGTTGAAAATCAATGGCAAACCGACCCAGCGACTTTCCAGCTAACAACTGACTTTATTTATGACGATCTCGAAAATGATCGAGATATTGATCTGGATCGTGGCGAAGGCTGGATTGATTTACGCGAAGCCAATGTTTTAATTCACCCAACCAGCTTTATTGATCTTAAAGTCGGCAGACAAATACTAACCTGGGGGACAGGCGACCTGGTATTTATCAACGACCTGTTTCCAAAAGACTTTGTATCTTTTTTCGTTGGTCGTGACAGCGAATATCTCAAAACGCCATCTGATGCAGCACGCATCTCTTTATTTAGTCATGCGGTTAATCTGGATATTGCCTACACACCTCGTTTCGATGCCGATCGTTTTATATCCGGAAAACGCTTGTCTTACTTTAATACCGAGCTTGGCCGCATCACAGGACAAGACGCAATTATTGAACCAAAATTCCCGCAGGATGATGAGACTGCAGTCCGGGTTTATCGCAACCTGAAAAACTTTGAAGTTGCCGCTTATTTCTATGATGGATACTGGAAAAGTCCGGTTGGACAAACCACAAGTGGCAAAGCCTTTTTCCCGGCATTAACCGTCTGGGGAATAAGCCTGCGGGGGCCGGTAAAAGGTGGAATTCTAAGCACAGAGCTGGGCTACTATGACAGCCGCGATGATCCAGATGGCGACAACCCACTCGTCCCGAATAGTGAATGGCGATATTTAGTCGGTTACGAACGCGAGGTTCTACCTGAATTGACAGTCGGGTTTCAGTATTATGCGGAACGCATAAACGACTATGACGCATTCCGAAAGTCACAACCAGTTAATAACCAGCAAGATGACCGGACTCGTCATGTCGTAACAGTCAGACTCACCAAACTTACCTTTAACCAGAACCTGGTGCTGAGTGCATTTAATTTCTGGAGCCCTAACCAGGAAGATGGTTATCTACGCCTGAACGCCAGCTATAAATTCACCGATAACTGGTATGCTGAAATTGGCAGCAATAATTTCTATGGCGATAATGAAAGCAATTTTTTTGGACAATTCAAAGACAACAGTAATATTTTTGTTAGCATTCGAAGAAGCTTTTAGCCAGCTTTAACTTGGCCATCCAGGCCATAAGCAGTTAAACTAATCCTTCAATTTTTTCCAGCCGTAACAACCCAACCAACTATTTTACCAACCCATGAGCACATCGCTGTTTGATACCATTATTATCGGTGCCGGTGCCGCTGGCCTGATGTGCGCCATCGAAGCGGGCAAACGTGGTCAGCGCATATTGCTGCTTGAAAAAGCCAAAAAACCCGGGCGAAAGATTCTTATTTCCGGTGGTGGCCGTTGTAATTTTACAAATCTTGATACGCGCCCTTCTGCTTTTTTATCTGCAAACCCCCATTTTTGTAAATCTGCACTAGCCCGTTATACGCCCTGGGATTTTATAGCGTTGATGGAAAAATATTCTCTGAGCTGGAACGAGAAGAAACTCGGCCAGTTATTCTGTGACCAGAAAGCACCTGCACTGGTAGATATGTTGCTGCAAGAATGCGAAGCCGCAGGCGTTCAGATAACTTTAAACTGTGAAATTAATTCTGTCGAAAAAGATAACCTCTTCAAGATAAATAGTTCACAGGGATTGTTTGAATCTAGGTCACTGGTAATCGCAACTGGCGGCCCTTCAATCCCTCGTATGGGGGCCACAGATTTTGGTTTGCAAATTGCAAAACAGTTCGGCCTTAAAAATATAAATTTTTCTGCCGCACTTGTACCCTTTGTCTTTTCGCAGAAAATAATCAGCAATCATTTCAAATCACTTGCTGGCGTATCTGCTGATGTTGAAATTCACTGCAATGGCGCATCGTTCAGAGAAAATTTGTTGTTCACCCACAAAGGACTAAGTGGGCCTGCCGTTTTACAAATATCTTCATACTGGAAAAAAGGCGATACTGTTTCAGTTAACCTTTTACCAGACACCAATGTATTTGAATGGTTAGTCGAACAGAAGTTACAACATCCAAATGCTGAACTAAAAAAAATTCTCTCAACTGTTATTCCAAAGCGGCTCGCATTATTTCTTTGCGAAGCCCATTTTAAAAATAAAACGATGAATGAATTTACTGAACAAAACATTTCGCAACTCGCAGAACAACTCAGTCACTGGCAACTGGAACCCACAGGAACAGAAGGTATGAAAACGGCAGAGGTTGCATTAGGGGGTGTGAGCACAAATGAGCTCTCTTCGAAAACTTTCGAGTCCAATAAAGTCCCAGGATTATTTTTTATTGGTGAAACAGTTGATGTAACCGGACACCTGGGTGGATACAATTTACAGTGGGCCTGGGCATCGGGGTGGTGCGCAGGGCAATATGTTTAAGTATCAGAGACCGGAATTTTAAGCACCTGTCCAACACGCAATCTATCCGATTTTAGATTATTACTGGCACGCAAGTGCGAAAGGCTAACCTGATAACGATGCGCAATCCCGGAAAGCGTATCACCCGCCTGGATCGTGTGTTCCTGACTGCGCAGACTGGCAAATAAACTGTCTTGAGGGGCATTATTAACGAAATATTTTTTTACGCCTTTAAGGACTGCTTTTGCTACGCGCTGCTGATATTCCCTGGTACGCAGTTTCTTCTCTTCTCTGGGGTTTGAGAGAAATGCAGACTCGACCAGTACTGACGGAATATCCGGTGATTTCAATACTACAAATCCTGCCCTTTCCACCTTGCGGCTATGCACTTCTCCAACTTTTTTCAGCTCCTGCAATAAGCTTCCCGCGACGGTTGAGCTGCTTTCATTGGTATGACGCTGAGACAAATCAAGCAGAACCGAGGCCAGCATGGGATCTTTTTCATCAAGACTGATGCCACCAATCAAGTCCGCATTATTTTCTTTTTTAGCCAACCAGCGTGCCGCTTCACTTGAGGCGCCATTCTGTGACAAAACAAAAACAGATGAGCCTCGGGCTTTGCGGTTTCGGGCCGCATCCGCGTGGACTGAAATAAATAAATCCGCCTGGTGCTTACGCGCTTTTTTAATCCGATCACGCAATGGAATAAAATAGTCCCCATCGCGAATCAACACGGGTTTCAAACCGGGTTCACGTTTGATTAATGTCTCGAGCTCGCGCGCAATTTTCAGGACGATGTCTTTTTCTTTTGTGCCCTTCTTACCGATCGCGCCTGGATCCTTACCACCATGCCCTGCATCAATGGCAATTATCAGATCGCGTTTTTTCTGGGCTGCCTGTTTAACTGTTTTAACTGGCGCGGACGCAGCCAGTTTTTCATCGACAAGCTCAATGACTAATTGCTGAGCAGCGCTTCCTGATTTATTTTTAAAGCTTCTGACCTGCAAGCCTGGACGGCTTACATCCAGCACGATGCGTAAACCAGAATTATTTCTAATCGCATGACGGATACGATTAACCGGCTGCTTCAGCTTCTGATTAAAGTTGACGCCTTTTGCCAGAGCGGTGTTTGGTAAATCAATCACCACACGTTCCGGTTTTTTCAGCATGAATAAATTGTGTTCAGCCGAGCCATCCAGATTAAGTAGTAACCGCGTCTTCCCCGGCTCCTGCTCTATTCGGGCATGGGTAACGCGCACCCACCCTGCAGCGTACGAAAAAGAAAAAGCGGGGAGCAACAAACCTGCACCTGCTGTACTGGTCAGCAGTTGTATAAACTGGCGTCTATTAAGGCTATGTGGCCGTTTTTTCATCAGGCTTCGTTATTTTGTCCGGGTTATTGCCTTATTGTGGACAAAATCAGAACAAAATCAAGTCTTTTTCCTTTATTTTTAGAGGGATAGCCGTTTTATCTTGAGTCATTTATCATTCTGTAACGCAATCAGCGCTAATTTTCCCGCATCTGAGCCGGCATTCAGCACACAACTACGCCCCTGCCCCTGCACTTTAAGGTTTATTTTTATATCCGGCTCTGGGAGCCAGCCTGCTGCTTTTTCCGGCCATTCGATCAGCGCCAGCGCCTCGCCATCCAGGTAATCTGTCACGCCAATATATTCCAGCTCCTCCGGATCGGCCAGACGATAAAGATCTAAATGATAAATCCGCTGACCATTAACTGTGTAAGGCTCAACCAGACTATAAGTCGGACTTTTTACGCGCCCTTCATAACCCATCGCGATGAGAATTCCGCGCACCAGGGTTGTTTTCCCACTACCCAGATCACCTGAGAGCGTCACCAGAGAAAGATGCTTTAACAAGGGCGCCAGCCGGACAGCGAAGTCCTGGGTTGCAGCCTCATCCGCTAAAAATATTTCCATCAGTTGATGAATTCCCTGAGTACTGAAATCAAATCTGTCGCCAATAACCCACGCGGTTGTGTTGCCGCCGCTTTGTCAGCAGCCAACGCATGAATCAAAACGCCGCATTTTGCAGCCGCTAGAAATGGTAGCCTTTGCGCTAACAAAGCGGCGATAATTCCAGTCAACACATCGCCCATCCCACCACTGGCCATGCCGGGGTTACCAAACGGACAAAGCCAGATTTCATGACCATCAAAGACCAACGTGCCCTGTCCCTTGAGCACGACGATGCCGCCATATTTTTGTTGAAGTTTTTTTACCGCAAGCATCCGGTCATGCTGAATCTCGGCTGTCGAGACGCCAAGCAATCGGCCTGCTTCTCCAGGATGCGGAGTGATAATTTGTTGATCAGATTGCTGTGGATTTTCTGCGAGTAAATTCAGCGCATCGGCATCAACAACCCTTGGCTTTTCTGATTCCATGATGCGAGCAAACAGCATTTTCGCCCATTTGTCCTGTCCCAGTCCAGGACCAAAAGCCAGGGTCGTCGCTTTTTTCAACAAAGCCTGAAGTTGGCTGGAATCTGAAATCCCATGCGCCATCAGCACAGGGCACGCCGCTGGAATACTCTGCGCATGCTGTGGGTGTGTCGCCACGCTCACCAGGCCAGCACCACACCGCGCGGCAGCTTCTGCAGCCATGCGTACTGCACCCGGCATGCCTTTCCCGCCACCGATCACCAGCACATGCCCAAAGTCACCCTTGTGGCAGTTTCTGGCTCTGGGGGGCAAATGAGCAGGAATTTCTGACTCATCAAGCAAGTGGGCTACAGGCGACTGATCGGCATAGGCCGTATGGGGGACGGCCAGATCGTCCAGCAATAATTCACCACAACAATCCGGGCCATCGAGTAAAAATTGCCCCGCTTTCAAACCGATAAAAGTAACCGTTTTATCTGCGCGCACAGCCACGCCGTGTACGGTGCCTGTTTCACTGCAAAGCCCTGAGGGTATGTCGATGGCTAACACGGGCTTGCCGGATGCGTTCACCTGTTCGACAACTTGCTGAAATTTTCCTTCCAGTGGCCGCGTCAGACCGATACCAAAAAGCGCATCAATTATAAAATCAGCAGTGGGTAGTTGCCCTGAGTAATGGTCAATTTTGCCGCCTGCTTTTAACCAGTCATCCCTGGCATGGGCGGCATCGCCTTTCAGCAAACCTGAATCAGTGAGACAAATTAACGTGACAGCATAATTTGCCTGATGCAGTAAGCGCGCAACGACAAAACCATCCCCGCCATTATTCCCAGGGCCACAAAGTATCAGCAGCGATGAATCTGGCAGTAAATCTTCCCGCAGAAACTTGACCACAGCCTCACCGGCACGGGTCATTAATTCATAGCTCGGGATACCCAGATGTTCGATGGCCTCTTTCTCAATCGCACGAATCTGTGTTGCGTTATAAAGATGTTGAGATAAATCATTCGTCATAAAAGGAGATTATACGCGTGGTCAGCAAACTTGGGTTTTATTTAAACAGCAACCCAATGCAGATACAAATACTGCCATGTTGCAATAAAAAAGAGCATCTCAAGATTTCATTTTTTTGCTGAATTTTCGCCACAGCCAGCCACGTTTGACCACCTGTCCAGTTCTTACATAACTCAGATTATCATCATGTTGCAGGTTCCAGTGCAGGCGAGTAAAACCCTGGCGACCAGTGCAAACAAGTAAGCGATCATCTTTTTTTATTTCGGTTTCAGGCGAAGGTAATAAAATATGCTCATCCTGTCTTTCCAGCATCAGAACAATACAATTTAATTCATTATCCCGATGCCATGGGTCACGCAACAAATCCCCGAGCAAAACAGTTTCATCCCGGTTGATAGTGTTGACAATGGCCTGCGCATAATTTTGATCAATCGTTATTTCTTCCAGCCGGGGAACATGCTCACCTACCAGCGCGGATATTCTGCTAATCAACTCACAGGCCCAGTCGTTCTGCTCATTGTAAGCCCGCGAAATGAATTGATATAACATTGGCGTACCCAGCAACACGCGAATTTTGTCGGCAATGATTTTACTCGGTTGCATCACCATATCGGCGTCAGCCGCGTCGATGATAGCGCTGTTTTCCGAATGATTCTGCCGCACGATCGTGAACAGCTCAGGATTCAGATCACGTGCCGTCACCACAATCGACAGGTTATTGGCATCATTATTGGTTCCGGCAATTAATCCACTGGCCTGTTCAATATTCGCTTCCAGCAAAGTATCCGCCTCAGTACCGCGGCCTTCGATAACACCTTCCTCAGGCGCGCCCATTTTCTCAGGATCGGCTTCAATCACCTTCACCTCGATACCTTCATTCTTCAAACGCTCATAGACAGCTTTCCCAAATTCCCCATAACCACAGACAATCCAGTGGCCCTCCTTCGGGGGATAGACAGGTTCATCCAGTTCCTGTTCTTCATTACCGGAAATTAACCAGGTTTGCAGCAGATATAAACAAGGAACCCGTAAAGCTGTATCCAGATAAGTCGCGAAGGTGTCGTAGGGATCAAAAATATAATCAGTACCAAATGATGCCATATTTTTTTCGACATCATGCGAATCTGAGCGGCAGATGACAGTAATATCCGGATGCAATAATTTACTGGTAATCGCAATTTTAAGGTTCACTTCATTGCTATTTGTCACAGCAACAACGGCCCGACACAAAGGGTGCTCAAGACCGGCTTCCTGCAGATGCAGAGGTTTTTCTGCATCACCATGCAAAACAGGCACATAGTCCCTCAGGCTTTCGAGCCTGACCAAATGGCTCCTTTGTTCATCAATCTCGATCACGACCACATGCTGGCAGCAATCAGTCAGCCCTCTCACCAGCACTGACCCGGTTTCACCATATCCGCATATCAGGTAAAACGGTTCTGTCAAATTACGAATCTTTCTCGCCAGCTTGCTCTCAGCTCGCGCCTGCTGAAAAGTCTTGTCCTGTAGTAAAGTCAAAATCGTACCAAAGGCATACAACCAGGCAATCACACCGGCATACATTGACAGCGTCACCCACAGACGCTGCGCATCAGTAAACGCATAGGGAATTTCACCAAAACCTATCGTGGTCGACATATAGCTGACAAAATAAAAGGCATGAAAAAAATCCATATGCCAGAGATTGCCATCAGCATCCTGACCGGGGATAAGCACCAACCCCAATACCGAAATGGAATAGACTAGCGTCAGGGTAATCAGAGGCCGGCGCATACGCCGGAGGATGAGGAAAACGATGTTATCCATCGTGCAAAGTTTCTTTTTTATCGCCGCAACATAACAGTTTCAATAATCAGCAAAATCACTGAAATTACATTCGCCAGCATGGCCCCACCAGACAGGGAAACAATACTCGCCATCACCACTGGCGTTAAACCTGCTCCACTAACATGTACCGCTATCGTCCACACCAAAGTCGCCGCAATCAATTGCAAAATTGCCGCCAGACTGGTCGCGAGCAACACCGCGCCCATCTGACTACGGTCACCAAATTTAAGAATGGTAGCGATCAGATTGACAACCAGCACAGCGAACAATTCATAAACATGATGATGGTCCGGGTTGTCCAGTTCACCGACAAAAAAACCAAAATTGAGCGTCAGCGACAGTACAATAAAAAAACCAAAAACAACTTTTTCCGGATTCATAATATAGTGCCTGCCGCATTAAATAATTGTGGATATTTTATAAAGAGTTTAGACGCTTACAGGCCTGGAGTGAAGCGTGCGGGATTTTATGAATATCTCGACAAAGGGTAAACTAAATCTTTAGGCTGCCAGGAACTCATTTTATCTGCATGTGTCATCATAGCTAATGTCAGTAATTAATTTTGAGTCTGACAGCATAGATTCTTACGTAATTAAAAATGGCCAGAAAAAATATGGAGTGTCGGTTTACCAGAAAGCGTGTCAAACGGCATCTTTTGGGGTTTACGAAAAACCTGAGCTTCCGGTCATCAGCTCGGTATTTACGGCTGGGAAAAAAGTATAAGTAACCTCTTGAAAAAGCCCAAAGAGAGCAGCATAAAAAGACTAAGGGTTTAGACATGAAGCTACAAGATCTTATCAAAGACAGCGAACATGATGAAACGCATGTAAAATCCAACTGGCAATCAAGCCAGGTAGCGTCTCCTTTATTTCATGGCAATGTCACCGCCATGGATCGCTGGATCGCACTGAAGATGATGGACGTCGTCGGCAATCCACCTGTGGTACTCAAGCTGTGGGATGGTGTTGAGATTTCTCCACCCTGTGAAAATCCGATAGCCACCATCACCTATTACGATCGCAAAGCCATGCTTAAAACAATTATCAACCCGGAATTGCACTGGGGGGATCTCTATTGCACGGGGCGGCTTGAGTTTGAAGGTGATCTTGCGGGTTTTATGCAGATCATTTACACCAACCTCAGAAAAAAAGGAAACGGCAGTCTGCCTGCCAGGGCTAATAAATGGTTAGGTCACCGGCGTATTTCAAATACGCGTAAAAAAGCCGAAGAAAATATTCATTATCATTATGATATCGGTAATGATTTCTACCGGCTTTGGCTGGATACAGAAGCAATGCAGTACACCTGCGCCTATTATCCAAAACCTGGTATGAGTCTTGAAGAAGCACAGATCGCAAAGATGCACCATGTCTGCCGCAAGCTACAATTGAGGCCGGGTGATACGGTCGTGGAAGCGGGTTGTGGCTGGGGTGGTCTGGCGCGCTTTATGGCCAGGCATTATGGCGTCAGGGTGACTGCCTATAATATTTCAAAACAACAGGTGGACTATGCTCGCAAACAGACGCAGC
>DTYI01000254.1 GCA_012961935.1 Thiotrichales bacterium
GCAAATGAGTAAAATCATTCTGCAGGCTGTCGGCCAGTGTTTTATTTTCAGGCGGTGTTAGCTTTTCCCAATCGGTAATCAGTTTATTAACGGCGTGAGTAGAGATGCTTTTTTGCTCAAGTAAATTGTTTCCACGATCAATCAGGCGTTCAAATTGTGCACTGGTCTGTGCGTTTTTGCTGAGTGTGTCGATGAGCTCATAGCATCGTGACAGTTCTTTATTGAAACGTTTTGCAAGTAGCGTTTCATTTTCTGGGGGTAGCTGGGGCAAGGCGTCCCAGTCAGCAGAAAAGCTTTCCAGCGTAGCAGTAAGTTCTGTGGCTTCTGGTTTGCGTAAATAGCTGCGCTTGTTTAATTCGCCAATAAACCCTGCAACCAGTTCACACAACGACTGTTTATTTTCAATAATCGGCTGGATAGCTTCCGTTCTGGCTTTCCAGTCGGCCAGTCTTTTTGTCAGTTGACTGGATGCGTTTTCCCAACGTTGTTGCTGGTCTTTGCTTGCAATTTGTTTAAGTGAGTCATCCCAGCGCAACTGTAATTTTTTCAGCCGGGCCTGATCGTGTTGCCAGTGTTTATTCTGCCCCAGCTTTCCCAGTGACAGGATGATGTCTTCAATTTCCGCCGATTTATTTTTTTGTTCCAGTACGCGATTAAGATTCTCACGCAGTTGCCGGGTGACCCGCTTGTCGCGTTTCCCAAGTATTTTTAATGCTTCACGAATGGCTGCTTCATGGTGAAGTTTTTTTGCCGCTGCCGAACGGGTTTCGCTGGATTGCGCCGTCGTACAAAGTTTAAGTAAAGTTTCTGGGTTCTGACAGCATTCTGTTGCTGTCTGACGTATCTGCTCGTCGTCGGCCTCATCAACCAGTTTGGTCAGTAATTCGGGCGTGGCATGTTCGATAATGAATTCGCCCAGCTCTGGCGAATAGTGCAGGGCTTTTACCTGAGACAGAATGAGTTGTGAAATGCGCTGGTCGGCAGCTTTTGTCAGCGCGTCTTGCTTGCGCAACTGGAGCAGGCTGCCAAGGTCTTTCAGTTGATTAATCGCCGCCTCGCGTACTGTGGCGTCATGATCGTTGGTGGCGATTCTTGCCAGCGCTTCCTGATCATGCATTTTTTCTATGGCTGCTTTTCGGATACTCGCATCTTTGTGCTGCCACCTGGGTTTAAATAATTTACTGAGCATGGTCTGTCGCTATAATTATTTTACTCGCATACCGGGTTGCGCGCCCTCGTCCGGGTTGAGAATAAATAAATCTTTACCACCTGGACCGGCTGCCAGCACCATCCCTTCGGACAAACCAAAACGCATTTTCCGAGGGGCGAGATTGGCAACCATAACGGTTAGTTTTCCTTCCAGGTCTTCAGGATGATAGGCGCTTTTAATGCCGGCAAAAACGTTTCTGTTTTCGCCGCCTATATCCAGTGTAAGTTGCAGTAATTTATCCGCGCCTTCGACATGCTCTGCCTTGATAATTTTTGCGATGCGTAAATCGATTTTTGCAAAATCGTCAAAGTTTATTTCCTCGCTGATGGGGTCGTCAGCCAGTGGGCCGGAAATCGTTTTGTCGTTTTCTACTGCAGCAAGGTTGTCTTTGGAAGCTTCGGTCATGGCGTCTATTTTATCCTGTTCTACTCGGGTCATCAGTGGTTTAAAAGGATTTATTTTATGGGCAACTAATGGCGTGCAAATACTGTTCCAGTTTAATTCGTCGGCATTTAAAAATGCTTCGGCATCTGCAGCCAGTTTAGGTAGCACAGGTTTCAGATAAGTAATTAGGACGCGAAACAAGTTCAGGCCAGTTGAGCAAACATCGTGAACGGTTTTTTCTTCACCTGCCTGCTTGATCAGTACCCAGGGTTTGTGTTCGTCGATGTACTGATTAGCGCGGTCAGCCAGGCCCATGATTTCGCGCATGGCATGACTGTATTCGCGGGCTTCATATTTATTCGCGATGCTGTCGCTGGCAGCAACGAATTCTTCGTACAATTTTGGTTCGCTGATTTGTTCGGAAAGGTTTCCATCAAAACGCTTGTTAATAAATCCTGCGCAGCGCGACGCAATATTAACCACTTTGCCGACCAGGTCGGAGTTGACCCGCGCGGAAAAATCCTCCAGGTTCAGGTCAATGTCGTCGATGCCGTCGCCCAGTTTTGCCGCAAAATAATAACGCAAATATTCCGGGTTTAAATATTCAAGATAAGTGCGCGCCATGATAAAGGTGCCACGCGACTTGGACATCTTTTGACCGTCCACGGTGAGGAAGCCATGACACCAGACTGCGGTCGGGGTGCGGAAACCGGCACCGTATAAAACCGCAGGCCAGAACAGGGTATGGAAGCGGGCAATATCCTTACCGATAAAATGCACCAGTTCAGCTTTGGAATCGGCCGCCCAGAATTCGTCGAAGTCACGCCCGGTTTTTTCGCAGAGGTTTTTAAAACTGGCCATGTAACCGATCGGCGCATCCAGCCAGACATAAAAATATTTACCGGGTGCATCGGGAATTTCAAAACCCCAGTAGGGCGCGTTGCGGGAAATGTCCCAGTCCTGCAAGCCTTGTTCAAACCATTCTTTTTGTTTGTTGGCGATTTCGCTTTGGGTGTGGCCGCTGTCGAGCCATTTTAGTAGCCAGTCCTGGAAGTCGCCAAGTTTGAAAAAGTATTGCTCGGAGTCTTTTTCGACTGGCGTTGCGCCGGAGACGACGGAACGGGGGTTGATCAGTTCGGTCGGATCATAAGTTGAACCGCAAACTTCGCAGTTGTCGCCGTACTGATCTTCTGCGCCACATTTTGGACAGGTGCCTTTGATGAATCGATCCGGCAGAAACATTTCTTTTTCCGGATCGTATGCCTGGGTGATGGTGCGCGTGGTGATATGTCCGCCGTCACGCAAGCGTCGATAAATGGTTTCAGAGAGCTCGCGGTTTTCTTCTGAGTGGGTGCTGTAGTAGTTATCGAAAGCGATGTGAAAATCTGCGAAATCCTCACGGTGCTCCTGGCCGATTTTTTCGATTAACTGTTCGGGCGTGATGCCATCCTGCTGCGCACGCAGCATGATCGGCGTACCGTGAGCGTCGTCAGCACAAACGTAAATGCACTCATGCCCACGCAGTCGCTGAAAGCGTGCCCAGATGTCTGTCTGGATGTACTCGACCAGGTGTCCCAGATGGATCGGGCCGTTGGCGTAGGGCAGGGCGCTGGTGACCAGAATTTTTCGTGTTTCAGGCATGCGGTTTCTTGTTTAATGGTCGGAGCCGTAAAGTTAACAGATTTAAAGGATGGTTGCCCAGTGTGGTATTACAGTCAGTCTATTGATATTTTCTGTTTTCGACCCATACTTAATATACAGATGTTTTTTTAATAAAGGAGATAAGTCATGTTTCTTGTGCAACGCGATACCGGTCATTTGGTTGAAGTGCTGGATGTTAAGCAACTGTTTGATCCATTCGAAAAAGAGTTTAAAGGGCGGTTGAGTGTTGGAGAAGATCTGCCCGATCCGGAAATGTTTAAGAAGACGGATGTGCTTTTCCAGTCTGGTGAGTCTTTACCCAGGTGTTGGCTGGACGAGCATTACCGGGATGATGAGGTTGTGGCTCGTCCTTGAGGTGGTCGCGTTTGGCAGTCCTGGGTAAAGGAACATCCCTAATCGTTTCTACGTCGCCTGGGACTGACTAGCCCCAGGCGAGGAGATAACGTAGGTCGTTTTATCAGCGCTTTGAAGGGTGGCGTTTCAGGGCGTTTTAGTTTCCATCCCGGGGTGATATTTCCCCTCTCGTGCCAGGCTATTGAGTCGGGCGCGCTTCAGTAACGCCTCTTGAGCTGCTTCAAGGTTTTCAGCCTTTCCTCCCCAGGCTTGCAGGGCAGGCTGCTGCAGGGCACGGCCGTAGGAAATGCTGAGTTGCCAGGGGGCGTGGTTGCGCGCCTGATTAATCGCATTCAGGTTTTCTGTTGCTTCTTCTGGCCCCTGGCCGCCTGAGAGAAAATTAATGCTGGGCACCGCAGCGGGTACAGTCCGGCGCAATACGATCAGCGTGGCTTCGGCCACTTCATCTGCCGGAGCACGGCGACAATCTTTTCCCGGCAAAACCATATTGGGTTTGAGTAGCATATGCTCCAGCTTCACGCCATGCAGATGAAGTGCGTGGAAAACGGCGTGTAATACTTGCTCGGTCACTTCGGCACAACGGTCAATTTCATGATCGCCATCCATCAGCACTTCCGGTTCAACAATGGGCACGATGCCTTGTTCCTGACAAACGGCTGCATAGCGTGCGAGCATTTCTGCGTTGGCAGTTAGCCCCAGTTGTGTCGGGTTGGATGCCGTGATGGCATAAACTTCGCGCCACTTGGCGAAACGTGCGCCGAGCAGTTTGTAGGCGTGCAGCCGTTCGGCGAGGCCGTCCAGACCGTATGTGATGAAGTCGCCTGCTGCACCCGGCAGCGGCCCTTTGCCTTTATCAACTTTGATGCCGGGAACAATGCCCTGCTGCCAGGCAAGTTCAGGGAGTGGTTTTCCCTGCTCAGACTCCTGTCCCAGTGTTTCTTCAAATAAAATCACACCGCTGATGTATTTTCCCAGTTCTGGTGTCGATAGCAACATGCTGCGATAAGTCAGACGGTTTGCTTCAGTTGATTCTACGTTGATCGCATCAAAGCGTTTTTTAATGGTAGGCGAGCTTTCGTCGGCGGCCAGTATGCCGCGCTTGTCATCCACCAGATCTTCGATAGTTTGTTGTAATTCTGTTTGCGTGCTCATACTGAACTCCTCTGCGGAAAAATTTTTGCTTATATTTCTATGTAAGATTTCATGTCGCAAGATTCAAGTGCGGCTATTTTTGTATTGATGTCTTACACTTTACTTATAGCAGTTTTTTAAATTATGAAAATTATGCTGTTAGGGCAAATCAAAAATAACCTGCTCGCCGTGATCAGTTTATTCGTGGCGCTGTCAGCTTTGGGTTATAACACCTGGCGCAACGAACAGACTGAACTTAATCGTAATATTCGCACGGCCGGTTTTGAAATGTTGCTGCACATTGGTGAACTGCAGCGGATTACCTATTTGGCGCATTATGATAAAGACGTGGTGGCTGGCAACCCACGCAAAGGTTGGACCGAGGTGCTGGTGTTGCAGGATCTGGGAGAGCTGATGCCGGAATCACAGCAACTAAGATCCGAGTCCTTGTTTAAGGTTTGGAGTAATCACTGGCAAGGATTGGGAGAAGACGATCAGAGTGTCGCCGCAATAGATAACGCGATTAATGATTTGCGCAAAGATACGTTAAACATCTTGAGGCAGCTTGAGTAGCTGGTTTGTTGGTTAGGGCCGCCGGGGCGGCACAAAGGGAAATTCCCCCAGCAATTCACGTTTCCACCAGTTGCCGGTTTGTTTGCGCTCATCTGGTGTAGTGAAGTGATAGCGGTAAACCATCACGCGCAGGCGGCGAGGCGGTCTATCCGGGAAGGGGTTGCTTCTGAGCAGGTCGAGCACTTCGGGTGAACCTTCCCACAGGCGCCGCATGAAACGATCCATCCAGATCATATTTTCTTCATGCTGGCCGGGTACAAACCAGATCATCCAGTCCAGCCGGGGCTGATGCGGCACGATAAACGCTGGTCGCCGGTCAAGCGGTCCGGGCTTATATTTAAAGTCGTAGGTTAACCAGTTCCTTCCGTCCATAGAACCTTGAACTTCTAGCTCGTGTCGCTCGACTTGCATGGTGGGGAAAATATGGTAAGTGTGCCCCAGTCCATAAAAACGGACCAGCCGCGTGGCTTCGTTCAGCTGATCAGGCAGTGGCTGGTTGCTGAGCATGCGATAGCCGGTTGCCAGGCCGGTCGTAAAAATAATCAGGGAAAATAAGACGGTCAGAAATTGCTGCGCCAGGTGCGGCTGTTTGATTCGATCAATGATGCGCTGTTGCAAACCGTGAGGAATGATTCGGTTAATAATGCGGTCATCGAGTAGAAGCAGGCAAAGCAGAATGGTGAGCAGATTGACGAAGTTGTGATTGCTGGTGGCGATAATAAGAAGTTGTAGCAGAATCGTTGAAAAAGCCGCAAATAAACGGAAGCGACGCGGTAGAAAGATAAAGAATGGCACAACTATTTCGATGAAAAAAACCAGTAGAACACCGTCTTGCAGAACCCAGTCCGGCAGGTGATGCGCATACCAGGCGCCGACATGTGGCAAAGGCTGGGTTTCAAAATAATATAGCAGCGCTGTCAACCCAGACCAGGATGGGTCGTTACTGAGTAATTTAGAAATGCCCGATAAAAACCGTAATCTGAAAAGTAACCAGTAATACAGAAAGATCACCAGTCTGGTTGGATGGTCAACCAGAAAAATGGCCAGAAAACCGGTTTCGAGCAGGAGCGTGTCCCACTGAAAAGTCAGGAAAGTCTGCCCGGCATGGAAGAGCGAAAGATAAAGTACAAACAGCAGGATGAGGGAAAGCCGCTGCTTCCAGCCAAGCAGTAGAGTAATAGAAAAAAAGCATCCCGCATAAGCAGCAACCTGTAATGACAGATTGTTGCTGCCAAGCCAGAACAGGGTGGGCAGTCGCCACCATGCCTCAGGACCGAAGTTGTTATAAATGTCAGCCAGGCGTTCGCCAAACGGCAAAATGCCATGTGGACCAACGAGTCCGGTTATTTGTACGGCAAGTGAGAGGAAGGCGACAAAGTAAATGACGGCCAGTAATTTAAGAAACAGCCAGGCAGACAGTCTGTATTCATCTGCGGTTTCAAGCAGCCTTCTGGTTAGGCCTGAAATAAAAATCAAAAACGGTTTCCTTAGAATTATACCCAGCGCCGTACGCGCTTCTTGTAGTCTCTGTATTCTTGCCCAAAAATTGCTTCTAAAGCCTGCTCTTCGGGTTTTATCTGGAAAGTAGTCAATGTGATGACAAATAATGGCAGTAGCACTATCGGTGTGAGGCCACCCAGGTGGATGGCCCAACCTGCGAGCAAAACTAACATCCCCAGATACATCGGATTGCGTGTGAAACGATATAGTCCTGTTGAAATCAGTTGGCTGGCTTTCTTAGGCTGGAATGGATTGGGTGATGTGCCCTTACGTATAAATAGCCCCATCGAAGAAAGGTCAATCAACACGCCCAGCGCGATAATACCCCAGGCAAGCACCTGCCAGCCAGGGGAGACCCAGTGCGAGACAGGCATATATTTGTCTAATAGCCACATCAAAGCAGCAAAAATAAGCATATAAAGTGGAGGCGGAATTTTCGTTTGAAGCATGCTGAAAAATATAGGTGACGGCGCTTGATTGATCAAGTTTAAACGGATTTAAAATCCTTTGACTGGAGGAGAAGTTTAGGTTTTTGTGGCTGTTGTTGAATGTTCTGCAATCGAACTTCAAATTAGTGCTTGACAGCTTGCAGGCAATCTCTATAATGCGCCCTCCTTACAGGTTCTGGGTCTGAGGCCGGTGAGGTGAATGCTTCCAAAATGGGTGTAATTCATGTAGAATATTCGACCCGCGTATGCAAAGGCATCACGCTGTTCTTTAACAAAAAGTGAATTAGGTAATTTGTGCGGGTGCTTGTGTTGATTAAGGGTTGTACCCAAAGATCGATGCAAGTATCTCAAAGCTCAATTCAGAGCGGAGCGATACTCTCATCAAAAGACTATGCAGAGATGCTAAGCGCAGTCACGGAATGGGACATAACCTCGAAGGAGCTCGAGATAGTAGGGGAGAGGATATGGAATGCTGAAAGAGCATTCAACATACTTAGCTTTGGAGATGGAAGAGCATAC
>DTYI01000255.1 GCA_012961935.1 Thiotrichales bacterium
GGCACAAGGATGTGCCGCCAAAATCAATCGCGATAAGCGATTGATTTTGTGCAAAAAACGAAAACCGCACTTTCCGTTTTTTTCGCTCTGATAATTCAGGGATGAATTATTCAGAGCTTCCTTAAATATCCAAACTTGCATTATCCACAAGCACACCCGGCCCCATTGTTGAAGACAGGGTTATTTTGCGGAAATAGATGCCTTTTGCAGCAGAAGGCTTGGCCTTACTCAAATCCGCCAATAGCGCATTCAGGTTCTCTGCCAGATTGTCTTCGCTGAAATCAACCTTACCGATTGAGCAATGAATGATACCCGCCTTGTCAGTGCGATAACGCACCTGCCCGGCCTTGGCATTTTTCACAGCCGTTTCGACATCAGGCGTAACGGTGCCCACTTTCGGATTCGGCATCAGTCCACGCGGACCCAGTACCTGGCCTAACTGCCCCACTACGCGCATCGCATCGGGCGTTGCAATGACCACATCAAAATCCATGTTGCCCTTTTTAATGTCATCAGCCAGGTCTTCGAAACCAACAATATCCGCACCCGCCGCTTTCGCCTTGTCTGCATTTTCACCTTGCGCAAAAACCGCGACACGAACTGTTTTACCCGTGCCATTCGGCAGCACAGTTGAACCGCGCACAACCTGATCGGATTTACGTGGATCCACACCGAGGTTAATGCTGACATCAATGGATTCTACAAATTTCGTTTTGGCCATGGACTTCACCAGACCCAGCGCGTCATTCAATGCATAAGCCTTGCCGACCTCAAGCATTTCATTTGCAGCTTTTAGTCGCTTACCTAACTTAGCCATCTACACGCCCTCCACATCAAGACCCATACTGCGCGCACTGCCAGCAATCGTGCGAACTGCTGCATCCATATCAGCTGCTGTGAGGTCGGGTTCTTTTGTTTTAGCGATCTCTTCCAGCTGTGCACGATTTACCTTGCCCACTTTTTTGGTATTAGGCTCACCGCTACCGCTTTTTATACCAGCGGCCTTCTTCAGCAAAACGGAAGCCGGTGGTGTTTTTGTAATAAAGGTAAAGCTGCGATCGTTATAGACAGTGATCACAACCGGAACAGGCATCCCCTGCTCAAGACTTTGGGTTTCTGCGTTGAATGCTTTGCAGAATTCCATAATATTTACGCCATGCTGGCCCAGAGCCGGGCCGACTGGCGGACTTGGATTCGCCTGTCCAGCAGGCACCTGCAACTTAATATAGGACTCAATTTTCTTAGCCATCAAACTACTCCAAAACAGTGGGTGCAAACGCCTCGCGGCTCCCCGTTACTGCCAAACGGCAGCATACAAAATCAGGCTTTTTCGACCTGATAAAACTCCAGCTCAACTGGCGTGGAACGGCCAAACATCTGCACCGCTACGCGCATACGATTCTTTTCAAAATCAACTTCTTCTACCACACCGTTAAAATCATTAAACGGGCCATCGGTGACACGAATCAGCTCGCCCACCTCAAACAATACTTTTGGTCGAGGTTTCTCGACACCTTCCTGTATGCGGTTAAGAATGATATCCGCTTCCCGATCGGAAATCGGTGCCGGCTTGTCACTGGTACCGCCGATAAACCCAAGCACCTTGGGCACATCTTTCACCAGGTGCCAGGTGTCATCATTCATTTCCATTTGCACAAGCACATAACCCGGGAAAAACTTACGTTCGCTGCGGCGTTTTTGACCTTCCCGCATTTCGACTACTTCTTCGGTCGGCACCAAAATCTCACCAAAATAGTCCTCCATGCCATAGCGCTTGATCCGCTCTTCCAGCGACTCTTTAACACGCGCCTCAAAATTCGAGTAGGCGTGTACCACATACCAACGCAGCGCCATCCTAACCTCCACCGCTTATAATGAAGCGGACTGCCCAGCCCAGGAACATGTCCAGCAACCAGAGGAAAATCCCCATCAGCAGCACCATCACAATAACGACTAGCGTTGTTTGCAATGTCTCCGCCCGTGTTGGCCAGACAACCTTGCGCATTTCTGTGCGCGAAGCCTTTAAAAATCCTTTCAGCGCATGCCCCTGACGACTTGTCAGAAATACCACCGCTCCAGCTATCGTTAACGCCAGCATACCCAGCACACGATACAACACAGCCTGGTCTGCAAAATAATAAAAAACAGCGATACCTAGCAGCAGCAATAAAATTGCAGCCACCAGCTTGACCGTATCAAGCGGTGAACTTTTAGACTCTGCTTTTGTTGCTGCCATATTGGCCACTACTCCACCATATAAATGGCAGGCCAGGAGGGACTCGAACCCCCAACCTGCGGTTTTGGAGACCGCTGCTCTACCAATTGAGCCACTGGCCTAACAGGCAGGACTTGTCCTAACAAGGCCTGCATTTCCTACATCCATGTACGCCATGGCGGGAGCCGCGACAATATCACGACTCCCGCTATAGTCGATTTCAAGTAATCTAATTACTCAATAATTTTAGCAACCACGCCCGCACCAACAGTACGGCCACCTTCACGAATCGCAAAGCGTAAGCCTTCTTCCATCGCAATCGGGTTGATCAGGGTTACTATCATTTTTACGTTATCACCCGGCATTACCATCTCGGTACCTTCAGGCAGATCACAGGCACCGGTTACATCGGTGGTGCGGAAGTAAAACTGCGGACGGTAGTTATTGAAGAAGGGCGTGTGACGACCGCCTTCATCTTTGCTTAATACGTAGATCTCACACTCGAATTTGCTGTGTGGCTTTACTGATCCTGGCTTACAACATACCTGACCACGCTCAACTTCTTCGCGCTTCAGACCACGCAGTAACAGGCCGACGTTGTCGCCTGCTTCACCCCGGTCCAGTAACTTACGGAACATTTCCACACCGGTACAGGTAGTGGTTTGTGTTTCGCGAATACCCACAATTTCTATTTCTTCGCCAATATTTACTACACCGCGTTCGATACGACCGGTGATGACGGTACCACGACCTGAGATTGAGAAGACGTCTTCTACTGGCATCAGGAACGGTTGATCTATGGCACGCTCTGGCTGCGGGATATAGTCGTCCATGGCGGCAACCAGTTTGATGATTGACGGCACGCCGATGTCTGAGGTGTCGCCTTCTAAGGCTTTTAATGCTGAACCGATGATGATCGGGGTATCATCACCCGGGAACTCATAAGCATCCAGCAGTTCACGAATTTCCATTTCAACCAGTTCTAACAGCTCTTCATCATCAACCATGTCGGCTTTGTTCATGAAAACAAGCACGTATGGCACGCCAACCTGACGCGCTAACAAAATGTGCTCACGGGTTTGTGGCATTGGGCCGTCTGCTGCTGAACACACCAGAATTGCGCCGTCCATCTGCGCTGCACCGGTGATCATGTTTTTTACATAGTCGGCATGCCCAGGACAGTCGACGTGTGCATAATGACGATTTTCACTTTCGTACTCGACATGTGAGGTCGCAATGGTAATACCACGCGCACGCTCTTCCGGGGCGTTATCAATTTGATCAAAGGCTTTTACTTCTCCGCCCTGCAGCTCCGCCATCACTTTCGTCAGCGCGGCTGTCAGTGTGGTTTTACCGTGGTCTACGTGACCGATTGTGCCTACGTTTACGTGTGGCTTGGTTCTTTCAAACTTTTCCTTAGACACTGCTTTTACCTCTTCACTTTATCAGTTACGTTAAATTTAATACTAAAATCTGTTGCTTGCTAACTACTACATTCCGGTTTTACTGGAAACAATTGCTGCAGAAATCGACTTTGGCGCCTCTGCGTACTTCTCAAATTCCATCGAGTAAGTCGCTCTTCCCTGCGTTGCTGAACGTAACGCTGTTGCATAGCCAAACATCTCTGCTAATGGCACTTCCGCGTGTATATTTTTACCCGCAACCGTGTCATCCATGCCACCTAATATGCCACGGCGCCGATTCAGGTCGCCCATGACATCGCCCATGTAGTCTTCCGGCGTCACCACCTCGACCTTCATTACAGGCTCAAGGATGGTAGGCTCTGCTTCCATAGCAGCCTGTCTGAAACATATCGAGGCAGCTATTTTAAACGCCATCTCGTTCGAATCTACATCGTGATACGAGCCGTCATACAGCGTCACCGTTACATCCTCTATCGGGTAACCAGCCTGCACACCACTACGCATCTGTTCCTGCACACCCTTGTCAACAGCCGGTATGTACTCTTTAGGAACCGCACCGCCCGTAATTTCGTTGACAAACTCATAACCCGAACCTGGCTCTCGAGGCTCCAGCTTCAGGTAGACGTGACCATATTGACCGCGACCACCCGACTGCCTGGCAAACTTTGCTTCATGCTTTACCATCTTAGTGATCGCTTCACGGTAGGCCACCTGTGGATTACCGATATTGGCGTTCACCATAAACTCTCGTAGCATACGATCAATAATAATCTCAAGATGCAGCTCACCCATGCCAGAAATGATGGTCTGACCGGATTCTTCATCACTGTGTACCCGAAACGAGGGATCCTCATGCGCCAGCTTACTCAGCGCAACTCCCATCTTTTCTTGATCGGCTTTCGTTTTCGGCTCAACCGCAACCGATATTACCGGCTCGGGGAAATCCATCTTCTCCAACGTTATTACCGACTTAGGGTCACACAAAGTATCACCCGTTGTGACATCTTTTAAGCCGACAGCAGCAGCAATATCACC
>DTYI01000256.1 GCA_012961935.1 Thiotrichales bacterium
AAGTGCGCACACTGCGGCCCATCCCTGAAAAATCAACCTGTTGGGGACAACAAGAATGGCGCGTCTCCGCGTTGCGACTCTTGGCAAGGGTAGCGACCATTCCCTGCGAGCCGCGCCTTGATACGCACCATTCTTGTTGCCCTGAGGGCGGCATAAATGGGTGCCGGATTAATATTAATTTAGTCATGTGTTGATCTTAACCATATCTCGAAAAAGTTGACGACTTTTCAGGGGCCGCCCATCGAGCAGTCTGTCAATGGTCGAAGCCAGTATCAGTTTAACGGCTTTTGCGTTAGATTGCCGCGAAAAATCCTGTTTCCTGATTGCATCAATGGCCTCCGCTGGCACGATAAAACTACCCTGCCCCGGATTTTTCGAAGACAGGCCCATCGCAGGGTGGTAATAATACTGCTCGGCATCGACCAATAATTGACCCGTCAAATGATCGGTCTCCAGATCAAGGCCAAAGCCGAGTTCTTCCAGCAGTACAAATTCAAAGCGTCGCAAAGCGGGTTCAAAAATATTTTCTTCAGCCAGGGATTTCAACGTTTCCTGATAGCTGGAATAGATGGACGGCATGGGAATAAATTTTGATGTCAGGTAGAGCAGCAGCTCATTGCAATAAAGGCCGCAGAGGCTTGCGTGTGAAGAAAGGGGGAAGTGCTCAAGTTCTTCCGCACTTAATATATTTTGTAGCTCACCGCGGCCTCGCCAGTGAACGGAAAGCTTCCGAAATGGCTGGTAAACAGAAGCACTTGAACCACCTTTTCTGCGAGATACCCTGGCAACCACAGCGATTCGTCCTGCCGTCTCCGTAAACACTTCGAGGATGCGACTGTTTTCACGGAATCGCCGGCTGTGCAGCACGAAGCCGTTACTTTGTTGTGCGCCCTGTGTCATCTAGACCAAATTGTTGTAGCAGTCTGGAGTTATCCTGCCAGCCGGATTTTACCTTGACCCATAGCTCAAGGTGCACGGGTTGCCCGGCGAGTCTTGCGATGCGCTTGCGTGCTTCGGTACCAACTTTTTTTAATACAGCACCCTGTTTGCCGATCACAATTTTTTTCTGCCCAGCACGTTCTACATAAATAACCGCATTAATTAGAATGCGTGAATCCGTTTCTTCATAGCGTTCAATTTCTACAGCCAGGGCATAAGGCAGTTCCTGTTCCAGCGCATTGATCAGTTGCTCACGCACCATTTCAGCACTGAGAAAACGCATATTCCTGTCAGTCAGGTCATCGGGCGAGAATTCAAACGGCGCCGCAGGTAAATAAGGCTTCAGGCGTTCTAATAAATATTCTACCGCCTGCTTGTCAAATGCAGAACAGGGAATAATTTCTGAAAAATTATATTTTTTTTCGATCTTTTTAATAAATGGTAATAAATCCTGGTTTCTTTTCAGCAAATCAATTTTATTGGGTACCAGGATAACCGCTAAGTCACTGTTTTTTAAATGCTGAAGCACTAACTCATCTTCTTCACGCCAGTTGCCGGCTTCTACGACAAACAAAACAACATCTGCATCAGGCAAACTACTCACTGCTGTCTTGTTCAAAATCCTGTTAATTAACCTTTTCCCACCAGCATGTATGCCGGGCGTATCGACAAAAACGAACTGATAATTTTCGTCTGTTAAAACACCCAGGATTCGGTTTCGTGTGGTTTGCGGTTTCGCAGCTGTGGCAGCCAGGTGAGTACCAATAAAATGATTCAACAGAGTTGACTTGCCGACGTTGGGCCGACCGGCTATCACAATGTGGCCACAAAATGTATCAGTCATCAGATAATTTTTTGAATGCGGCTTCAGCTGCAGCCTGTTCAGCCTTGCGTCGGCTGCTGCCCTTGCCCTGGGTGGCAATGTTTTGTGATTCGATGCGGCATTCTGCTGTAAATATTTGCTGGTGTGCCTGCCCGGAAACCTCCAGCACTTTGTAGACAGGCACATTGTCTCCTTTGGCCTGCAACCATTCCTGTAATCGGGTTTTTGGGTCTTTTAATGTTTCAGGGTCGGGCAGGTTTTTTAATCGACCTGAGAATAATTGCAATACAAAGTTTTTTGTATAATCAAAACCGCGCAGAGAAAATACTGCACCGATAATTGCTTCCAGTGCATCCTCCATGATTGACTCGCGACGATGCCCACCACTTTTCAGCTCGCCGCTGCCCAGTTTTATATAATCGCCCAGATTATTTTCCTTGCCAATCTGACCCAGCGTCTCACCGTTCACGAGCGAGGCACGCAACCGACTAAGCTCCCCTTCATCAGCGTCAGGCAGATGCTGATATAAATACTCCGTGATGATCAAACTTAAAACGCTGTCACCCAGAAATTCCAGACATTCATTGTTATCTTTGCTGGCACTGCGATGCGTAATGGCCTGCTGGAATAGTGGGGTTGATTTGACATCATCATCCAGCAATGAAAATAAAGTGACTTGTGATTTCTGCATTCACTTTGCGATGGCGGTATGCTTGAAAGATAAAATAGCATCAACATTTCCCATAATCGGTTCACGGACTTCGTAGTCAATGGTGATGTGCGTGCCGTCCTTTTCCTTTTTGACTTTCAGGTGCTCTTTTTTGATATAGGTAATGTAATTTACATCCAGATATTTATACATACTGTCCCACACCTGTGTTTTTTTAGGCGGTGTCGCATAGTCCTCTTCAGCAATTTGATTGATGATGGATTTAACTGAGAGGAAATCATAGTACTTTGGAAACAATTTGATACCGACCAGGGCGGCTACGCCCAGAATAGCCAGAATAACTAACCAGCCCCAAAAAGTCATACCCCGTTGATTTTTTATCGAATACATTTTTTTTGTCTCCAAACAATATTGTTAGTGAATGACTGTACCAACTCGACTAAAGTTTACCGAACCTTCACCAAAGTTCCAGTTCATCCAGATCACCATGGCTTTGCCAACCAGATTCTGTTCCGGCACAAACCCCCAGAATCGGCTGTCAAAACTGTTATCACGATTATCGCCCATTACAAAATAATGGCCATCCGGTACAATAAATTCGCCCTCTGCCATTAGATTAAGTCGGGTCGGGTTTATCAAAATTTTGTGTTCGAGTCCCAGCAAGTTTTCATTCCAGACGAAAGCATTTACATCTTCCGTGCCATTAGTTTTAGGTTGATAAGGGCCAATCTTAGTCGCTGGAATCAGTTCACCATTAATGAAAAGCTGCTTATTTCTGTACTTAATATGATCGCCTGGCATTCCAATTAATCGCTTGATGTAATCCTTTTTCGGATCCGGCGGAAAACGGAATACAATTGCATCTCCACGTTCAGGCTCGCCCAGGTCAAGTATTTTTGTATGCAGCACTGGCAAGCGTAGACCGTAGGCAAATTTATTGACCAGAATAAAATCACCCACCAGCAAATTTGGTCGCATCGAACCTGAAGGGATATGAAACGGTTCAGCCACGAATGTTCTTAACAATAAAACGATAAAAAGAACAGGAAAGAATGAGCGTGAGTATTCAACATACCAGGGTTCTTTTGCAGTTTCTTTAATTCTTACTTCCGCGCCCGAAGCTGATACTTCAGTGGCACCAGCAAGAACTGTTTCAAGACGCTTCTCACGCAACCAGTATTTATCCAGCAGCCAGACAATACCTGTTACCAGGCTACCAATAACCAGAACCAGTTCCAGATCAAAATGCATTTTTATTTTTCCACCTGTAAAACAGCCAGGAATGCTTCCTGCGGAATTTCAACTTTACCAATTTTCTTCATACGTTTTTTCCCTGCTTTTTGTTTTTCCAGTAACTTTCGCTTACGAGTAATATCGCCACCATAACACTTTGCGGTGACATTTTTACGCAAGGCCTTTACAGAACTCCGCGCTATAATATGGGTACCGATTGCCGCCTGAATAGCCACTTCAAACATTTGTCGAGGAATGATCTCTTTCATTCTATTCGTTAATTCTCGCCCCCTGGCCTGACTGACTGATTGATGCACAATAATCGCCAGCGCATCAACTCTGTCACCATTAATCAGTACATCGACCTTGACCAGCGGCGCAGCCTGGAAGCGCACAAAATGATAATCAAATGAAGCATAGCCACGGCTGACTGATTTCAGTCTATCAAAAAAATCGAGCACCACTTCACTCAGAGGCAGCTCGTATTTTAACTGAACCTGTTTGCCCAGGTAGAGCATGTCTTTTTGTACGCCGCGTTTTTCCATGCAAAGCGTCATCACATCACCGACGTAATCCTGCGGTAGAAGAATATTGGCTTCAATAATCGGCTCGCGAATTTCTGAAATATAGTTTGCTTCCGGCAGTTCTGCAGGGTTGTGAATATGCAGTACTTCACCTTTAGTCGTCTCGATTTCATATACCACTGTAGGTGCTGTGGTGATCAGATCCAGATTGTATTCCCGTTCAAGCCGCTCCTGAATGATCTCCATGTGCAGCATGCCCAGAAAACCACAACGAAAACCAAAACCCAATGCCGTGGATGTTTCCGGCTCATAATTTAATGAGGCATCATTCAGGCGTAATTTGTCCAGTGCATCACGCAAACCAGGGTAGTCATCTGAACTGACTGGGAACAGACCCGCAAACACACGTGACTGAATTTCTTCAAAACCAGGCAAAGGTGATTCGGCAGGTTTATCTGTTGTGGTGAAGGTATCACCGACACGGGCAATATTAATATCTTTGATGCCGGCAATCACAAATCCCACTTCGCCAGCACGAAGGATTTCAGTATCAGTCATTTTGGGCGTAAAAATACCGACGCGGTCAACCCCGTAACTACGCTGGGTCGACATCGCCATGATTTTCTGTTTGGGTTTTAACGTGCCTGCTTTGACTCGAACCAGCGAAACAACACCCAGATAATTATCAAACCAGGAGTCAATAATTAATGCCTGAAGTGGTGCTTCCTTGTCATCCTGTGGCGGTGGAATACGCGCCACAATTGCTTCCAGCAATTCATCTATACCCTCTCCGGTTTTCGCGCTCACTGACAACGCATCCATGGCTTCAATGCCGATGACATCCTCAATTTCCTGTATCACTCTATCTGGGTCAGCCGCGGGTAAATCAATTTTATTCAGCACGGGCATGACTTCAAGACCCTGCTCGATGGCGGTATAACAATTGGCAACGCTCTGTGCTTCAACACCCTGGGAAGCATCGACAACCAGTAACGCACCTTCGCAGGCCGCAAGTGAACGAGAGACCTCATAGGAAAAGTCCACATGCCCAGGTGTATCGATAAAATTCAGCATGTAGGTTTTGCCATCTTGCGCCTTATAGCGTAATGAAACGCTTTGCGCTTTGATGGTAATGCCGCGTTCGCGCTCCAGATCCATGGAATCCAGAACCTGTTCAGCCATTTCACGTTCCATTAATCCACCGCAACGCTGAATCAATCGATCGGATAATGTAGATTTACCATGGTCGATATGCGCAATAATGGAAAAATTACGAATCTGCTCCATCGGGATCGCATCAAGCATGACTTAACGCCTCACGAATACGTGACTCGTTCAGAAAATGTTTACAGATAATTTCATCGCCTAGCGCAAGTACGGGTACATCTTCATTAAAGCGTGTGTGCAATGTTTCATCCTGATCAATATCGATTTTCTGAACAGTAAATTTCGATGCGAAAGGCAGCGTTTGCAGTTCATGCAGCATGTCTTCGCAGAGGTGGCAGCCTTCGCGTTGATAAAGGGTAAAAACAGCGGTCATTCTTTTCCCGGTTTCAATGCCAGGAATACCGGGCTGCCATCGCGATGGAGTAATACCGCTGCCGGGCGGTTCTCAGATAATTCAGCAATAATCTTTTCCAGTGTTTTGATGTCAGTGACTTTTATATTATTTATCGCCACCAGCACATCACCGGGACGAATGCCAGCTTGTCTTGCAGAACCCTCACCTACTTGCTTAACCAGCAAGCCATTTTTTACGCCTAACTTTTCAATATTTTCATCCGACAACGTTTCCAGAATCATGCCCAGCTGTTTGCCCGGAAGCTGTTGTTTGCCTTTTTGTTGAGCGGCGATCACTTCGTCCTCCGGTAATTCTTCAATTGTGACCGTCAGCTCTTTTTTATTGCCATTACGAAGCACAATTAATTTCGACGCTTCTCCAATAGGTGTGACGCCGACAATGGGCGGCAGAACGGAAGAGCGTGTGATGCGTTCACCGTTAAATTCCAGGATGACATCGCCCACTTCTACACCGGCCTTCAACGCCGGGCTATCTGGTAGCACTTGTGCGACCAGTGCGCCTGCAGCTTTCGGCAAGCCGAATGATTCAGCCAGCTCGCGCGTCACTTCCTGGATTATCACACCCAGCCAACCGCGTGAAACATGACCTTTGGTTTTAATCTGCTCAACCACGTTCAACATGAGTTCAACAGGAATCGAAAATGATAGCCCCATAAAGCCACCGGTGCGGCTATAGATTTGTGAATTGACGCCGACGACTTCACCATCCATATTAAAAAGTGGCCCACCGGAATTCCCTGGGTTAATCGCAACATCTGTTTGAATGAAAGGCACGTAATTCTCACCCGGCAAACTGCGCCCTAATGCACTGACGATACCTGCGGTGACAGAATGATCAAAATCAAACGGTGAGCCAATGGCAAAAACCCATTCACCCTGTTTGAGTTTTTTTGAGCTGCCAGTTTTGACAACGGGTAAATCACTGGCTTCAATTTTTAGTAGCGCGATATCACTACGCTTGTCTTTGCCGATAACCTCAGCAACAAATTCACGCCGATCGATCAGGCGAACGATGATTTCCTCAGCGCCTTTTATGACATGATAATTCGTGACGACATAGCCATCTTCAGAAATAATGAATCCTGAACCTAAAGAACTCGCATCGAAACCGGGTAATTCGCCTGCATTTTTTTCCAGATTATGGCCTTCAAAAAACTTTCGCAGGAATTCTCGAAACTGCTCATTGTTAGGCATATTTGGCATATCAGGAATCGAAAAATCCTGCATGGGATTATTTTCAACCTTGCGTGTCGTACTGATATTCACCACGGCTGGGCTATTGGCCTCAACCAGACGTGTAAAATCAGGCAAACCCCTGGCCTGCATAGGGGAAATGGCTAAAAGTGCCAGTAACAACAAGACCGCCTGAAACAGTGCGGTACAACTGCGAATACGCATAAACATACTCCGGGGGTATCCTGAAGATAGAAAGTCAGTGATTATGACAATCAGGGCGCGAAAATGCTATCGGTACGATGATTTGCGGGGGAAATTATACGAAGAATGACGGGCTGGTATCGTGGATCAAGCTGCGTCTTGCGAGAAAACAGGGCGACATAGAGCAATCCACCCAGCAGACCGAATAGCGCACCCATCACGACAGGCAGTTCGGTTCGGGATAAGATCACGGCCTCAGCAATCACCGCTCCCAACAGCATCAGCAATAAGGGTATGCCATACAACGCAAAAGATCCGCGCAGCAGAGCTGATTCCTGAATACCGATCATCACCTCATCACCCGGGTTAACCGCAATCTGGCTTAACACCATGACCTGTGTGCGTCGCTTTCCCAGCACTTTTTCCAGTGAAGCCGTACCACAACCTTTCTGTGCTGAACAACTGCCACAAACAGATTTGCGTTGGGTCTCAACCCAGACATGCTCATCCTCAACAGAAATAACTTGGGCAGATTCTTCAATCATTGTTCATAACGGATCGATTCAGCTATAAGACGAACTGTTTTCACAGGCACTTCGCCAATCACTGTGACAGCATGGTCCGCAATTAACCGAGTATTGGCATTCAGACCACCTGAACGAAAAATGCCTTCTACCACTTGTTCCTCTTTCTGTGGTGGCGCGATGAATACAGACAAGGAAGCCAGTCCATCATCTATGATAATGTGCTGTACCGGCTTTTTACTGCTGGCGATATAGCGCATGGCTTCCTCTGTAATCCTGAAGCCCGGCGGTAATTCGTCGATCACCCAACGACGATCAGGTTTTGCTGATATTTTTACGCCGAGTGTATCCGGTGACTGTTTCAGCTCAAAATCATCTTTGTGCATGACTGAATGGAACTGGTCAGTCTCAATAAATTCTGGCATGGATATGCTGGTAAACATCATTTGTTCATGGGTTTGACCGGCATGATCCTGGGTCAACGATTTTAGTAATATGCCTGTTTCCATCTCAATGCACAGGCGGTATCCATAGCGGAAATTATCTTTGGGATAGATGGAAAGAATCTGGCAATTATGGCCTGCAATTCGCTCGGTGCCCTTGAGACTGTATTCATAGTAGGCTCCGCTCTGTTCCAGACCTTCCAGTAATTTTGCAGGAGAGGATAACTGCTTGCCGCGTGACTCGATCAGCACCTTCTTTCTGACTGGCAGAACTGACACCAGATGCTGATCATCACGAATAATTTCACGCACATCACCCGTTAGCGATGACATCCGTTCTCGCTCACCATGCTTGTCGAAGCCATGCACAATCTGCATGGTTTCAACCTGCGGGCCATTGGTATAAATGAAAGTTCCTTCGTAATTGAGGTACTGCTCGGCAGCAGCCATTTTGTCCAGCCATTCCTTGACCTCATCTTGTGCAGCTGCAAGTGGCAGGCTGACGAACATCAGACCTGCACACAAAAGTCGACCCAACATTAACGCTCTTCTTTATCAGGCGACCCGTAGCCTACAATTCTAACCCGGGATAACATCCCAGGACGGGAAGCATATTCCGCATGTGTGGCCAGATAACTGTCCATACGCGGGTCAGATAATGGGATATTCTGAATCTCACCCAACGGTTGAATGTCAGCTGTATTCACCTGACGTACCAATGAATTATCAGTAGCGGGTGCCTTCGGCAGCTCCGCCAATACCTCACCCTGCTTTTGCACAGCAACCTGCTGAATACCCGCTGGTGTTGAAACCTCGCTGGTGTTCGCTACATTAACAGCAGTATTCGTACCACTTTGCGTCATAAATTGAAGCGCGAAAATAGATACAGCTGCAACTGAAGCTGCCATGGCCAGTCCTGCAACAGGTTTAACCCATGGACGTGGCTTATTTATCTTCTCAACCGGAGTTGAATACGTCTCTTCCGCATGGATGGTTTGCATAACTCGATCAGTAAAACCAGTGTCCACCTGACTACCCAGACCACCACGCATCACATCACCTATCATTTGATAGCGTAACCATTGCATCTTGTGCTCGGCATTTGTCAATAATTCAGAGGTTAGCCGCCTGTTTTCAAACTCGGTCAACTCGTCATCGAATAACGCTGACAGCCGCTCTTTAGTTGTCACTTGTGTAGTCATAATCATGTTTTCCATGTTCACTTACCCAAATAGGCAATAAAATCAACAATTAGTTCAATAATGGTTGCAACACCTTATCGATCGCTTCCCGAGCGCGAAAAATCCTGGAACGAACCGTACCGATCGGGCAATCCATGGATTCGGCAATCTCTTCATAACTCATACCTTCCAGCTCTCGCAGGGTGATGGCCATCTTCAGGTCATCCGGTAATAGTTCAATGGTTGCAAACACTTCTTTTTTAATTTCATCGGTCAACAATACCCGCTCTGGTGAGCACTGATCCTGCAAAAGCACGCTCGTGCCATACTGTTCAGCTTCCAGTGCGTCAATTTCGACGTCCGGCACCCGTCTGCTCTGTGCGACGAGGTGATTCTTGGCCGTATTAATCGCAATCCGGTACAACCAGGTATAAAACGCACTGTCACCGCGGAAATTCTTCAACCCGCGATAGGCTTTGATAAAAGCCTCCTGTGCAATATCCTGCGCCGTCGCCTGGTTTTTAACGTATCGTCCGACCAGGCTGATCACCCTGCTCTGGTACTTTCGCACCAGCAGGTCGAACGCCTTCTTATCGCCAGCCTGTACACGTTTAACCAACTCGGCATCGACTGAAGCCTGACTCTTAGCAGCATCTGCTGTCACTATAAAATCCTTAACTCTGATATCAAACCCGGCTTATGGTTCCGGGAATTGTAGGGAACTTGCCCAAATTATGACAAAATACCATCATTATGAGCCAGCGGTCACAAAAAAAAACCGAATTCAACCATGATGTCCTGATCATTGGTAGTGGTGCAGCTGGGCTTAGTCTTGCCCTGAAGCTGGCTTCAAGCTACCAGGTGGCTGTTCTCAGCAAAAAAACGATTACTGAAGGCAGTACATTTTATGCCCAGGGTGGTATCTCTGCTGTACTGGCAGATGATGACTCCATTGAATCCCATGTTCAGGACACCCTGAACGCTGGCGCTGGCCTCTGTGACGAAAAAATCGTCCGTCACACGGTCGAAAACAGCGAAGCAGCTATCGAGTGGCTACTTGAACTCGGTGTACCTTTCACCCGAAACAATGATGAAGCCACTGCAGGACTACATCTTACCCGTGAAGGCGGACACAGCCATCGCCGCGTCGCCCATGCCGATGACATGACTGGCCGCGCAATTGAAACCACACTGGTCGGCGAAGCCCGTAAGCATGACAATATTGCCCTGTTTGAGCACCATCTGGCTGTTGATCTGATCACCGTAGATGAAAATGGTTCCAAACATTGTCTGGGCGCTTATGTACTCGACTGCGAAGCCAATCATGTGGACGTTTTCCGTGCGCGCACCGTCATCCTCGCAACAGGTGGTGCCAGCAAGGCCTACCTCTACACCAGCAACCCAGACAGCGCAACCGGGGATGGTATCGCCATGGCCTGGCGCGCAGGCTGCCGTATCGCCAATATGGAATTTATGCAGTTTCACCCGACCTGTCTGTACCATCCGAAAGCAAAATCATTTCTGATTTCTGAAGCCGTGCGCGGTGAAGGTGGACAACTCAAACTTCCCGACGGCGAACGTTTTATGCAACGCTTTGATGAGCGTGGTGAACTGGCGCCGCGTGACATTGTCGCCCGCGCCATTGACCATGAGATGAAGCGCCTGGGTGCCGACCATATTTATCTCGACATCAGTCACAAACCTGCTGATTTCATTATTAAACATTTCCCCAATATTTATGCCCAGTGTCTGGAATACGGATTTGATATGACAACGGAGGCGCTACCCGTGGTACCTGCTGCGCATTACACCTGCGGCGGCGTGATGACCGACATCAATGCTCGCACGGATATAGCTGGCCTTTATGCGGTCGGCGAAGTGTCATTTACCGGGCTGCATGGTGCCAACCGCATGGCAAGTAACTCGTTGCTGGAGTGTCTGGTCTTTGCTCAGGCTGCCGCCAAAGACATTATGTCCCGCAAAAATGAAACACAAAAAGAAGTATCAATTGCCCCCTGGGACGAAAGCCGTGTTACCGACTCAGATGAGCATGTTGTCGTCACGCATAACTGGGATGAAGTGCGGCGTTTTATGTGGGATTATGTCGGCATCGTGCGCACCACCAAACGACTTGAGCGGGCCAAACATCGCGTCGATTTATTAAACAGTGAGATCGATGAATACTATTCAAACTTCCGCATCACAAGCGATCTGATCGAGTTACGTAACCTTGCCCTGGTGGCAGAATTGATTATTAACTCTGCCCTGTCACGTCATGAAAGCCGCGGCCTGCATTTCACCCGTGACTATCCTGAAACGCGGCCTGAACTTGCAAGCAATACGATCATGACTCCCGGACACAGCCACCCACAAACGCCCTTACAGGTAACCGCAAGAGAAAGTGCCAGCTAAAACTGACGACTCGCATCCTGATAATTCACCAGTTCGCGTAACAAAGTGGTGGCATAACAACCCGGTGGAAGTATAAAAGAAAGCACTAAAGTCTTCTCACCCTGCCATTCAAAAATGAAATCTTCAGGTATCACCCGCAAACTGCGCCGCGCAGCTTTAAGCCCGGCTTTCAACAAACCTTCAGCGAGTTCAGGATTTTGTTCCAGGATTTTATTTTCCAGAACGGCAGCGTCATGCATTACGTTTAACTTTTCTTTTCCAAACAATGGCCCAGTAGGACTTAAATCACCACGCTCAATTCTTGCGGGAATCTCCGAATCATTTTCTTCAAACTGGAAAATTGAGTGACTACCTGACAGCATCAACAAATCTCCCCGTATAGGTGTATACCAGTTTCCCAGCTTTACTCGCTCGGCCAGTACCTGATTGAAGATCCAGCTTCTGGTAGCTGAGAGCAACATCGAACGTTGCTCGCGCCCTTTGGGTTTATAGCGGCGTGCAAAAAAATCCCTGGCACGCTCAACATTATTTCCATCCCGCCCAAAACGCTGTTCACCAAAATAATTAGGCACACCTTTTTGCTGTATTTGTTTTATTTTTTCTTCCAGCGCTTGATGGTCACCTCTGACCTCACGAACTGTGATTTTAAACCGATTGGCTTTCAGTACTCCGCGGCGTAATTTCTGTGCATGCCTTTTCTGCGTTAGAATTTTACAATTATCATTCGAGAAATTATTTTCCGGATCCGGTTTTCCCGGCAATTGAATACTGAACCATTGCGTAGTTTCAGAATATTTATCTTTCTGACCTGCAAAACTGACTGCGCGCCGCTGAACTTCTGCCCATTTAGCCAATTGTGCTGCAACTTCCTGGGTTGTCATTTGCCGCTTGTATACCTGTATCCATAAATGCTCACCTTCGCCTGAAGCGGTAATCGGTAAAATTTCTTCAACCTGAAAATCTTCAGGTATCTTGCGGATCAAACCAGAAGTTAAGGGTGGATATTTCGTGAAAGGGCAATCTAAAGTATTATTTTGTGACATTGAATTCAGTCCGAAAAAGTCACATAAAAAAAGCCCCAAAAGGGGCTTCTTGCATATGTGGCGCGCCCGGAAGGATTCGAACCTCCGACCACCTGGTTCGTAGCCAGGTACTCTATCCAGCTGAGCTACGGGCGCATTGTTTGCAGGTTTATATGGCGGAGAGAGAGGGATTCGAACCCTCGATGGAGCTATAAACCCCATACTCCCTTAGCAGGGGAGCGCCTTCAGCCTCTCGGCCATCTCTCCACGGGCGGGAAGGATACCTGCCTATGCAGGGCAGGTAAAGGCTCTTGTTTAGAAATTTCCATCAGGGTCAGAATTCTTTTCTTCGTTCTTTATTCTGTTGTAGATCTCTTCACGGTGTACAGGTATTTCTTTGGGCGCATTTATCCCAATCCGAACCTGATTCCCCTTTACTCCTAATACTGTGATGGACACATCATCTCCCACCATCAGCGTCTCGCCAACGCGGCGCGTTAAAATCAACATAGTTCACTCCAGTCATTTACACAATGTTACAGATTCAAACACTTGTTTGAATTCTAGCAGCTTATTATTAGAATTCCAAAATAACGCTTTTTGTAGGACTGCCAATCTACGCGCGCTCAGTCTCAAGCTCAAAAGCACTGTGTAGTGCTCTTACGCCTAACTCCAGATATTTCTCTTCAATCACGACAGAAACTTTTATCTCTGAAGTCGAAATCATCAGAATGTTGATGCCCTCTTTTGCCAGCGTTTCAAACATTTTACTGGCAATACCTGCATGCGAACGCATACCAACACCCACAAGAGAAACCTTAACAATTTTATCGTCACCCGCTACTTTTTTTGCACCGAGCTTATCTGCTGTCTGCTGCAGAATTTCCATGGCTTTGGGAAAGTCCGTGCGATGAATCGTAAACGTAAAATCGGTGGTTTCATCTTCACCCACATTCTGCACGATCATATCGACTTCAATATTCTCAGCGGAGATGGGGCCAAGGATCTGATGCGCAACACCAGGTTGGTCAGGTACACCTGCAATGGTCAGCTGCGCCTCATCACGATTAAATGCGATACCTGAAATTAATGCGCTTTCCACATTCTTTTCCTCAGTTGTAATTAATGTGCCGTCACCTGTTTCTTCAAAGCTCGAAAGCACCCGCAATGGCACATTGTATTTACCTGCAAACTCAACGGCTCGAATTTGCAATACTTTCGAACCCAGACTGGCCATCTCCAGCATTTCCTCAAACGTGATCGAAGCCAGTCGTCTCGCTTCTGGGACGACGCGCGGATCCGTCGTGTAGACACCATCCACGTCAGTATAGATCTGACATTCATCCGCTTTCAGGGCAGCAGCCAGCGCAACAGCTGTCGTGTCCGAACCACCTCGACCCAGGGTCGTGATATTTCCGGCCTCATCGACACCTTGAAATCCAGCAACAATCACTACCTTGCCTTCTGCAAGATCCTCACGAATTTTACGGTGATCAATATCCAGAATCCTTGCCTTGTTGTGTGCACTGTCGGTCAGGATATGAACCTGGCTACCCGTATAGGATTTCGCAGCATAACCTTTTTCCATCAACGCCATTGCAAGCAACGCAATGGTAACTTGTTCACCCGTAGAAAGCAGCACATCCAGCTCTCTACCGGAGGGCTGCCGAGTTAACTCACTGGCCAGCCCGATCAGGCGATTGGTCTCACCACTCATCGCAGAGACAACGACAATCAGGTCATGACCTTTGTCGCGCCATTGCTGAATCCGCACAGCCACCTCGACGATACGTTCGGTTGTACCCACCGAAGTACCGCCATACTTTTGTACAATTAGCGCCATTATTTACTCAAGGAACCTCTGATTAATTCTGGATGAAGCAGGTTGTGTTCAAAATGTTCGGATGATTCGTCGCCTCCCTGCGACTCACCCCTGCAGGGCTGACGTGAAAATTTGCTCCAGGCAAATTTTTCAAGGCGTCGAATCGCACGTAATAGCAGGCTATTG
>DTYI01000257.1 GCA_012961935.1 Thiotrichales bacterium
AGCACAGTTTGTGCCTGAGCATTTTTCAGAAAAATCTGGCTGCACATCTTGTGCAAAATCGCTCCAGCCATAGTGCCCACTATGCCTGTCGCGATTTTGCACAACCTGTTTTGCCAGATTTCCCTGAAAAACGCTCTCTTCATGAAATATCCGGGTTAACTCGAATCAATTGTATTCAGAATCAAAATACAGATTAACGTTGAGAAATAAAAAAGGCCGGGATTCACCCGGCCTTTTCAGTAATTATATGATTAAGGAATGTCTGATTTATTCAGACATTCCTGCGGCACAAGGATGTGCCGCCAAAATCGATCGCGACAAGCGATTGATTTTGTGAGAAAAACGAAAATCGCACTTTCCGTTTTTCGTCCTCTGACAATTCAGGGATGAATTGTTCAGAGATTCCTTAATAACATCAATCCTGATCGCTGTCCACAGTCGCTTCCACAGGCCTATCAACCAGTTCAACATAGGCCATGGGCGCATTATCGCCAGTCCGGTAGCCACACTTGAGTACCCGTAAGTAGCCACCTGGGCGAGATTTATATCGTGGCCCCAGTTCGCCGAACAATTTACCGACCATTTCCTTATCACGCATACGCGCAAAGGCAACCCGGCGCTTATGGACACTGTCTTCTTTTGCCATTGTGATCAATGGTTCTGCTACCCGGCGTAATTCTTTTGCCTTGGGCAAAGTTGTCTTGATCAGCTCATGACGGAACAGCGAATTCGTCATGTTCTGAAACATGGCTTTTCGATGACTGCTTGTTCGGTTTAAATGGCGACCAGCCTTACGATGACGCATGACTTGATTCCTGATTCGTTAAATTAAATGACCTCTTTGGAGGCCTGCTATTCTTTACCCAATGACGCTGGCGGCCAGTTTTCAAGCCGTGTTCCCATAGACAGGCCGTGAGATGCCAGCACGTCTTTGATTTCAGTCAGCGACTTTTTACCCAGGTTTGGCGTTTTGAGTAACTCAACTTCGGTGCGTTGAATGAGGTCACCGATATAATAAATATTTTCTGCTTTCAGGCAGTTAGCTGACCGGACAGTGAGCTCCAGATCATCAACCGGACGCAGTAAAATCGGATCAACCTCGGCAGGCTTTTGTTCGGGTTCGACCTGCTCCTGAGCTTCAAAGTCAACAAATACCGCGAGTTGCTGCTGTAGTACCGTTGCAGCCATACGGATTGCTTCTTCCGGATCAACTGTACCATTTGTTTCAAGCTCAAGGATCAACTTGTCCATGTTGGTGCGTTGTTCAACACGGGCATTATCGACTGAATAGGAAACTTGATGAATAGGGCTGAAGCTGGCATCCAGTAACATATGGCCAATCTCACGGTTTTCATCGGCATCCTGACGCATGGTGGCGGGTTCATACCCACGCCCTTTGTTGACCTTGAGCATCATCTCAAGGTTTGCACCCTTAGTCAGGTGAGCGATAACGTGATCAGGATTAACAACTTCCACATCATGATCAAGCGTAATATCGCCTGCGGTGACGACGCCAGGCCCTTTTTTACTGAGACTGAGTGTCGCTTCATCCCGCTCATGCATGGTGATCGCAACACCCTTCAGGTTGAGAAGAATTTCAACAACATCTTCCTGGACACCTTCTATGCTGGTGTACTCATGCAGCACGCCTTCGATCTGAGCTTCAGTCACTGCACATCCAGGAATAGAGGACAGCAAAATTCTTCGCAGTGCATTACCAAGCGTATGGCCAAAGCCACGCTCTAACGGTTCAAGCACAACCCGGGCATGATTATCACCAAGTTCTTTGACATCAATCTGATTGGGTGTAAGCAGCCCCTTGACGTTACCCGACATATACTAACCTCAACAAGCGGATTATTTAGAATAAAGTTCGACGACCAGAGATTCGTTTATCTCTGCTGGCAGATCGCTACGTTCGGGCACTGACTTAAACGTGCCTTTCATTGTTTTGACATCGACATCAACCCATTCTGGAAAACCAAACTGCTCGGTGATGTTCAATGCATCCTTAATGCGTAATTGCTTTTTCGCTTTTTCGCGAATTTCGATAACCTCATCAGCACTAACCTGATAAGACGGAATATTCACAACCTTTTCGTTTACGAGCACAGCCTTGTGGCCAACCAATTGACGAGCTTCTGCTCGTGTGGCTGCAAAACCCATGCGGTAAACAACATTATCCAGACGACATTCCAGCAGCTGAAGCAGGTTCTCACCCGTAGAGCCCTTGAGCGATGCGGCCTTTTTGAAATAATTACGAAACTGTTTTTCCAGTACGCCGTAGATTCTGCGTAATTTCTGTTTCTCACGCAGCTGCAGGCCATAATCAGAGATGCGGCTGCGTCGTTCACCGTGCTGACCCGGGATCTTGTCCAGTTTGCACTTTGTGTCTAGTGACCGGGCACGGCTTTTGAGAAAAAGATCAGTGCCTTCACGACGGCTTAACTTGCAGGTTGGTCCAATATATCTAGCCATTCTTAATACCTATACACGACGCTTTTTCGGTGGCCTGCAGCCATTATGAGGAATCGGTGTGACATCCATGATGCTGGTGATTTTATAACCCACACCATTCAGGGCACGTACCGCAGACTCTCGACCTGGACCCGGGCCCTTCACACGCACATCAAGATTTTTAAGTCCATACACCTTGGCTGCTTCACCAGCGCGCTCTGCGGCGACCTGGGCAGCAAATGGCGTGCTTTTGCGTGAACCACGGAAACCAGATCCACCGGCTGTTGCCCATGAGAGCGCATTACCCTGGCGGTCTGTAATTGTAATGATGGTGTTGTTAAAAGACGCATAGATATGCGCGATACCATCACTGACTGTCTTTTTGACTTTTTTACGAGTACTTGTAGGGGCTTTGGCCATTATTTACACCTGACGATTATCGAATAGCACGACGCGGGCCCTTACGGGTGCGTGCGTTGGTGCGGGTACGTTGACCTCGCAACGGTAATCCGCGACGGTGGCGGATTCCCCGGTAGCTGCCCAGATCCATTAAGCGCTTAATATTCATGGAGACTTCGCGGCGTAGATCACCTTCTACAGTGAGTTTAGCCACAGCTGTGCGTAAGCCTTCAATTTCGGCTTCGCTCAAATCTTTTACCTTCATGGAAGGCGTGACGCCGGCAGCTTTACAAATTTCACCTGCACGGGTACGGCCAATTCCGTAAATTGATGTCAAAGCAATTTCAGTATGCTTGTTGACTGGAATATTGATTCCGGCAATACGAGCCATTCAGTTTATCTCCACATCCGGCAATAAATAAAGGGTGGCGTATTCTAGGGATTTCTCCGACGCCTTGCAAGCAATAGTCACATCAACCTTGGCGTTGTTTATGTCGAGGGTCTTTACAAATCACCCTGACAACACCTTTACGGCGTATGATCTTGCAATCACGACACATTTTTTTGACTGATGCACGAACTTTCATTTTTTACCTCGCTAGCGTACAACGCCTGAACGACCGTAGCCTTTCAGATTGGCCTTTTTCATCAGGCCCTCATATTGATGGGACATTAGTTGCGCCTGAACCTGGGCGATGAAATCCATCACGACGACAACAATAATCAACAAAGACGTGCCACCAAAATAAAATGGTACATTCCATTTTAAAATCAAAAATTCGGGCAACAGACAAACTGCAGTGATATAAATTGCACCGACTGCAGTGAGTCTTGTCATGACACCATCAATGTATCGGGCAGTTTGTTCACCGGGACGGATACCCGGAACAAATGCGCCTGAGCGTTTAAGATTGTCTGCCGTTTCACGCGCGTTAAATACC
>DTYI01000258.1 GCA_012961935.1 Thiotrichales bacterium
AAAAATCTAGCTTCGAAGCTAGAACAAAATCGCTCAAGCCATAGCCTGCTATGGCTTTCACGATGTTTGTGCAATCTGTTTTGCTGAGTTTTTCCAGAAATTCCATTCCCTTCATGCAATATGCAGGCTAGTGCTCCATCAAGGTTTCTTTTCGGCCACCTTGTTGCGCAAATAAACTGGCAAAGCTTCCTCGGCAGGAACAGCTAATCCGTCATTAAAATACCACTCAGCCAGTCGAACGATTGAAGCTGCGTGTGGCGTCGTATCCGAATAAATATTTTTTAAATTGTCAGCCAGTTTTTGAGATAGTATCTCTTCATAAATTTTCCAGGCATTACCTGCGCCCGCCCAGTTGTCCTGCTCTGGCTTTTGTATCTTTTCAGGTGGCAGCACAGATTCCGGAATAACATTTTCGGCAAAACCCTTTGGATTTTTTTTCCATCCAGCCCAATAGACCTCGCCCATGCGCGCATCCAACGCGGTCAAAACATAAGATTCATTTTGTTCGTCGATTACCTGTTGTGCCACCGATGCAAGTGTAGAAACAGGTACAACTGGTTTGTCAGCACTAAAAGCAATTCCCTGCGTCACAGATGTGGCAATGCGCACGCCGGTAAAAGAACCGGGACCTCGGCCAAACGCAATTGCATCCAGCTGTGAAAGTTTAATTTCCGCTTCCGCCAATAACTCATCCAGCATTGGAAGAATTAAATCAGCGTGTTTACGGGGTGCGTGTTGGTGATGAAAAATAACCTCGCCCTCGCAAAGTAAAGCCGTGGAACAAGCTTCTGTTGAAGTATCCAGCGCCAGTAATTTCATTTTATGGACACCAGAAAATTCATCGCACGCTCAAAGTCAGTCGTTCGGGGCATGGGCGGTAAGCTGGAGATAAATCGTTTGCCATACGGTTTATTTCGTAACCGTGGGTCACAGATGACTAGCAGCCCACGATCATTTACGTCACGAATCAAACGACCCGCACCCTGCTTTAAAGTGATCACTGCCTGCGGCAACTGGTAATCCATAAAAGGGTTCTGCCCCTGCTCTCGCATCGCCGCAAGGCGCGCTTCCAGTACTGGCTCGCCCGGTGAGGCAAAAGGCAATTTGTCGATGATGACGCAGGACAACGCATCACCACGCACATCTACGCCTTCCCAGAAACTGCTGGTCGCCAGCAAAACCGCATTACCCGCTTTGCGAAATTGTTCCAGCAAAATCTGCCTTGGCGCATCACCCTGCACCAGCACCAGTTTATCCAGACTGTCGACCAGTGTTTCAGCCGCTATTTGCAGCGCGCGATAGCTGGTAAACAGAAAAAAGCTACCGCCTGAGTTGGCTTCCAGAAAAGGTTTGACGGCTGTCATCACAGCCTGTGTGTAATCCGGTGCATTGGGTTCGGGCAGTTCTTCCGGGGCAAATAAAAGACTGTGGTTTTCATAATCAAACGGGCTTTTCCATTGACCGCTCTGGTTGTTTTCAATCCCCAGACGGCGACAAAAATGTGAAAAATTCTGCCCCACCGCCAGCGTTGCAGATGTAAATATCCAGGTAGATGACAAACCTTGCTGGTACTCCTGAAAGATTTCTGCAATGTCCAGTGGTGTCTGATGCAATAAAAATCCCTGCCGGGTTGTTTCAAACCAGTGGACATATTTATCCTGAGGTTTTTGCAACGATGTCAGCATGTCACGCAACATGACGCTACGGCTGTGACAAGTTTGCAAACCCTGGCTGCGCTCGGCAATGGCTTCGAGATGTTCTGCCAGGTCGACCAGGCGTTTATCCAGTTCTTCTACCGATTCTTTGAGTTCGGGTTTATCCAGCATGGGTTGCCACGCAGCCTTCTGACCTTCGCGTCCCAGGGCATAGCGCAGCCTTGCGATTGACTGAGGCAAGCCCTGAACTTCGCTCAATAATTCCGGCATGTCCGCAGCGTCGGTCAACAATTCTGCCAGGGTGTCTTTTGCCAGATCCTGGAGTTGACGGCTGGTCAATCCACGGCCAAAAAAGCGGGTGGCGACCTCCGGCAATTGATGCGCTTCATCGATAATAATAGCCTCAGCATCGGGCAATAACTCACCGAACCCTGAATCACGCAAAGCCAGATCTGCACAGAACAAATGATGATTTATAACGACCAGATCCGCATCCTGCGCTGCCCTGCGTGCTTTGACCACAAAGCATTTTCCATAGTCCGGGCATTCCTGTCCAAGACAATTTTCTACCGTCGAAGTCACACGCGGCCAGAGGTGATGATCTTCTGCCAGCGTCTGATATTCCGCCTTGTCACCGCTTTTTGTTTCGCTCGCCCAAAGTTCAATTCCCTTTAGTCCGACAAATTCTGAATGGCCTTGCTGGGCGCTGTCTGTTAGTGATTTCTTTAAACGATAATGGCAGAGATAATTGGCGCGCCCTTTCAGCAGCACAGCGTCCAGGTTAATTTTCAGCGCATCGCGTAACGTTGGCAGGTCCTTATGAAAAAGCTGGTCCTGTAAATGTTTGGTGCCCGTCGAAATAATGACCTTGGCGCCACTCATGATGGCGGGCGCAAGATAGGCGAAAGTCTTGCCGATTCCAGTACCCGCCTCAGCCACCAGCGTTTCAGACGATGCAATAGCCTGTTCCACCGCTGTGGCCATCTCGATCTGCCCCTGACGCGCCTGAAAGCCAGGCAGGATTTTACTCAGCGGCCCGACCTCGCCCAACACCTCTGCCGCAGTCAAACAAAAGGGGTCAGTACCCTTTAGAGAGGAGTGATCTGTATCTTTATCGCCCCTCTCTAAAGGGTACTGACCCCTTTTGCTTCTTTTGCTTTGCTTATTTATATTTGCGCGCCTGTTGTTGCGCCCTGGCTTTACCTTTTTTATCACCGCGCTGTTCGCGCGATTCCGCGATCGTCATCCAGTTCGCGAACAGTAGTTTCCGGTTTCCACGCGCCAGACTATTGGATTTTTTTGCCAGTGATTCAGCCTGCTGCGGACGCTTTTGACCCAGGCGAATGCGCGCCAGTTTCTGCCAGAGTTTCGCATCATGGGGAGCGATGCGTAACCCGCGCTCGATGCTGGCTGCAGCCTGCGCCAGATTACCCTGTTGTTCAGCCTTTTCTGCCTGCCCGATTAAGGCGATAACCGCTGGTGAAGTACGCGGTGGTGGTGCATTATCTCCACTAGATGGCCCGCGAAAAATGGTCGATTTTTCAGGCGTGATACTTTCTGGGTGGCCAGAGGAAGAAATATCCGCCGGACTGCTTTCTGCCGTCTCATAAGGCTCCATGGAAGGCTGACCAGGTGATGAATATCCCGGTCCTGTTCTGGATAAACCACCTGTTGCACAGCCTTGAATAAACGCCACCGCGCACAATATTCCTGCAATTTTTTTCATCTTCTGAACAAGCCTCTTAGCCAGTCTAAAGCCGGACTCGGTTGCCCGGCATCAGCCGAGCATTCTATCCGCGTCTGCGGCTCGGTGCCTTTAACAAAAGGCAGCCACTGTGTGTTCGCGCATCCTTCTCCTGCCAGCGCGCCCGTTTCGATATCGGTCAGCGACCATTCTACGTCATCCGGCTGCAGAGGTTGTAATGGCTGGGTGTTAATGCCGTTGAGAATATCAGCCCAGATGCGCAGGGCACCACTGGCACCGGTCAGGCCAGTTGGCTGATTATCATCCCTGCCAACCCAGCTAACGACGACATGTTCGCCGCTGAAACCTGCAAACCAGCTGTCGCGCAAATTATTCGTCGTACCGGTTTTACCGGCCACAGCCAGTTTTTCCGGCAGCAAATTTTGCAAGGCCCGCGCCGTTCCGCTGACAGTGACTTCGTGCAGGGCCACTTGCAGCAAATAATCCGCCTCAGATGAAATGCTCTGCTCAATGGTCAGCGGGTAGCGTTGCAAGGTTTCACCCTGTGGGTCAATTACCGAAAGTATCGCGCGCAACGGTGTACGATAACCGTTACCCGCGATGGTCTGATACATCTGCGCGATCTCGATGGGCGGCAACTCAACCGCGCCCAACAGCATCGACGGATAGCGATTAATATCCCGCTCAATACCCAGGGATTTCAATGTGTTGCGGATTTTTTTCAGGCCCACTGTCATGCCCAGTCGCGCAGTCGGCACGTTATAGGAATGCACCAGCGCATCCAGCAGCCGTACCTGACCATGGTATTCCTTGTCATAATTTTTCGGCGTCCAGTCACCCGTGCGTAACTCGACTGTGAAAGGCGCATCTTCCAGCAACGAAGACAATGTCCATTTTTGATTTTGCTGCAAAGCGGTCAGGTACACAGCAGGTTTGATCAACGAACCGATCGGTCGCTGTGTTTCCAGCGCCCGGTTAAATCCCGGGTAACGTGGATCACGTCCACCCACAATCGCCTGCACTTCGCCGGCTTCGGCGCTGACCACTACCACGGCCGCCTCCAACGTACCGGCAGGCAGGCGACGGCTTTTTTCGAGTTTTTGCAACCCCTGATGCACTGCTTTTTCTGCTTGCAACTGGATCAGCGGATCCAGTGTCGTGAAGACCACCAGACCTTCGCTCTGTAGATCTTCTTCACGATAGTCACGCTGCAACTGCGCTCGCACCAGTTGCAAAAAAGCCGGAAACGGGGTGATACCAGAAGGCGCTTTTTCGCTCACCCCCAGTGGTTTCTTTTTCAGAGTGCTGGCAAATTCGGCCGCAATTTTATCTTCCGCTACCATGGTATCGATCACCAGGTTACGGCGTTTGAGTGCACGCTCCGGATTTCTGCGTGGGTCATACCAGGAAGCACCTTTGACAATCGCAACCAGCAGCGCGATCTGTTCAGTTTGCAACTCTTCCAGCGGACGCTGAAAATAGAATCGGCTGGCCAGTCCAAAGCCATGAATCGCACGATTACCATCCTGTCCCAGATAAATTTCATTCAGGTAGGCCTCAAGAATCTCATCCTTGTCATAGTGCCATTCGAGCGACAACGCCATGATGGCTTCTTTAAGCTTTCGGGTCAGGGTTTGCTCACTGCTGAGATAAAAATTCTTCACCAGTTGCTGGGTTAAAGTACTGCCACCCTGGACAGTTTTGCCCGCCTTTATATTGGCCAGTATTGCACGCAAAATTGAAGTGGGTCTGACGCCAAAATGCTGATAGAAGTCCTGATCTTCAACTACCAGTAAAGACTGCACCAGCAACTCCGGTACATTCTCACGCTTGACCAACACGCGGTCTTCGTGATGCTTTGGGTAAATATTGGCGATCAGAGCAGGCTCAAGCCTGAGCAGTGCCACATCCTGTTTTTTGTCTCTGCTCTGGATGACATCCAACACCCCATCGCTGAATTGCAAACTCACCGCAATGGAAGGTTGGACACCGTCAGTAAAGGGGAAGCTTCGAGTGAAAACCGTAAACTTTCCACCACGAGACTGGTACTCTCCTGGCTGGCTGACCTGCTTAACCTTTCGGTAATGGAGCAGTTTTAATTCCTGTTCAAAATCAGATGCACGGAGCCGCCGCCCGGGAAAAAGATCCAGCGGTCGCGCATAAACCCTGGCCGGTAATTCCCAGCGCTTGCCTTCAAACTGTGTGGTAACCTTGCGATCAAGATGGATGGCATACAAACCCACAACAACCAGCAGCCCAGCAAACAACAAAAGCGTGAATCGGCTTAACCAGCGCCAGAGTGGTCGGCGTGTTTTTCTCTTACGTTTTTTTGCCATGCGGAATGCGTGTTACCAGGGATTTGGAATAATGTCTTTCGTTAACCATTAATGATAAATGATTCAGAACCGATATGTCACAGAATAATCACCACGAAACACTTGTAAAAAGTCTGCAACAACTGAAAGCATGGCCCCACCACGTTAATCAGATAGAGATCGTGGAAACACATATTTCCACTGTCATCCTCACGGGCGAATATGCTTACAAAATCAAGAAACCTGTTGATTTCGGTTTTCTTAACTTTACCCGACTGGCCGACCGCAAACATTTCTGCGAAGAGGAAATTCGACTGAACAGTCGGCTGGCACCGTCGATTTATTTCGACACTGTCGCTATTACCGGCTCCGCAGAAAAACCTGAAATCGACGGTGAGGGTGAAGCCATTGAATACGCCGTAAAAATGCGCCAGTTCGACCAGACTGGCTTGCTGGATAAATTACTGGCCGAAGGCAAAGTCAATGAGACCATGATCGACATGCTGGCCGACCAAATCGCAGACTTTCATGAAAATATACCGGCCGCTTCAGCAGAAAGTCCACTTGGTCAACCGGAGAAGATTCATTTTCCGATGCAACAAAATTTTGACCAGCTTCGACCATTAATCCAGAACCCAGATCAACAGGCTCAGTTAGAGCGGCTGGAAAAATGGACCAACAAGCAATTCAAACAACTGGAACGAACCCTGACCGAGCGGAAAGAAAAAGGCTTTATCCGCGAATGCCATGGTGATATGCACCTGGGCAACATTACGCAAATCGATCATGACATCGCGATATTTGACGGCATTGAATTCAATGACGATTTTCGCTGGATTGACGTCATGAGCGAGCTGGCGTTTATCACCATGGATTTAACCGACCGGGGTGCCAGCCATTTTGCGCAAAGGTTGCTTAACCATTATCTGGAAATAACAGGCGACTATGCCGGTTTGAAACTGCTGCGTTTTTATCAGGTTTATCGCGCCATGGTGCGCGCAAAAGTAGCCAGCCTGCGTCTTTCCCAGCCGGGTCTAAGCGACGATGAGCGTCAACAGATACTGCGTCAATATCAAAGTTACGCTGACCTCGCCGAACAATTCACCCGCACTGAGAAGCCTGCGCTGTATCTAATGTACGGCCTTTCCGGCAGCGGTAAGTCGACAGTAAGTGGTCGACTTCTGGAATCGCTGGGCGCAATTCGAATCCGTTCAGACAAAGAAAGAAAACGCCTGTTTGGAGAAAACAAGGGTAACAAAGATGAACTCAATGCCGGCATTTATAACCCCGAAGCGACCGAAAAAACCTACCAACATTTGCTCAGTCTGGCGGAAACAATTATTGCAGCCGGTTTTCCAGTGATTGTCGATGCGACCTTCCTCCAACGCGCACAACGTCAACCCTTTCAAAATCTCGCTGAACAACTGGGTGTGCCATTCCAGATCCTGAACCTCACGGCGTCCTTAGAAAGTCTGGTGCAAAGAGTGATAAAACGTAACAAACAGGCCGGGAATATTTCCGACGCGACCGAAAATGTTATTATGCAACAACAGACACTGGCTGAGCCGCCGGGTAAAGACGAACCTCACACGACGGTTGATACCGATGGCAATATTGACTATCAACAACTCGGCAACAAATTAAAGGTAAATTCATGAGAGGCACTTTTTTAACGGTTATTTTTCTTGCCCTGACAAGTGGCGTTTCTGCCGACACATTAATCCAGTTTGAAAACACGGATAAAAGCATGCCAAAAGAACTGAGCATCAAAAATGGTATTGCCATGTTGAAAGATCCACAGGGTAGAGGTCGTATGGTTTTTGATACAGTTAAAGAACAAATGTTGATGATAAACGACCAGCGTAAGGAATATATTGTCATTAATGAGGCCTTTATTGAGAAGATGGCAGAGGCCTACCAGCAGCAAATGGATATCATGATGAAGTCCCTGCCGCCTGAACAGCAAAAAGAAATACAACAAAAAATTGATCAGGCCAGTAACAATAAAAAAGCGCCAAATTTTTCTGTTAAAAACACCGGAAAAAAGCGAAAAATTAACGGCATTCAATGCGAAATAAACACTGTCTCAGACGAGGCCAATAAAATTATCGAAACCTGCCTGGCTTCAGCCAAAGATTCTGGTATGGATGAAAAAGATTATGCAACCTATCGGAAAATGTCTTCCCTGTCTGGAAAGCTATCCAGAAAATCAGCAAAGTTGACCGGACCTTTCGCTCAACGGATGCAGGGTAATGACATTTTTAGCAAACTGGATGGCCTGCCTGTTGAGTTCAAACAATTAACAAATGGACAAACCAGTACGATCACTGCAATTAAAAATATAAAACTGGATGAAAAGCAGTTCAGCACTGCTGGCTTAAAACAGGCTGATCCTTTTCAACGACCACCTTCACCGGACAAGTAAATTCCCGGTATCAGAGTATAAGGAGTCAGAAGCATGAAAAAAATATTACTTACTGTTTTATTACTTTCAATCGGTTTAACAGGATGTGCTGTCAACCCGGTTACCGGTAAAAATGAATTAAGTCTTGTTTCCGAAGCGCAGGAATTACAGATAGGCAAACAAAACTACGCACCCATGCGCCAGGCACAGGGCGGCGACTATGCCGTCGATAAACAACTAACCGCTTATGTCAGCGAAGTGGGGCAAAAACTTGCAGCCGTTAGCGATAGAAAACTGCCTTATGAATTTAAAGTGCTCAACAGTTCTGTACCCAACGCCTGGACATTACCCGGCGGAAAAATCGCATTGAACCGTGGCCTGCTGACTGAGCTCGAAAGCGAAGCAGAGCTGGCCGCTGTTTTAGGCCACGAGATTGTCCATTCAGCTGCGAAGCATACTGCCAGAAGTATGTCCCGAGGTGTGCTCATGCAAGGCGCTGTGCTGGCAGCCGTCATCGGCACACAAGGCAAAGATTATGCACAACTGGCACAACTGGGCGCAGGCGTTGGCGCGCAACTCGTCACACAGAAATATGGACGCGATGCAGAGCGCGAGGCTGATTTTTATGGCATGAAATACATGGCCAAAGCAGGCTACGATCCGCAAGGCGCAGTCGACCTGCAAAAAACATTTGTCAGACTTTCTGAAGGGCGTCGACAGGATTGGTTGAGCGGGCTGTTTGCCAGCCATCCGCCTTCTCAGGAACGCGTTAACAATAATATAAAAGCACTGGCCGACCTGCCCAAAGGCGGGATAAAAGGCGTCAGCCGTTTCAAATCTAAAACGGCACATCTAAAACGGACTAAACCCGCATATGAGGCCTATGATAAGGGCCGCAAAGCACTCTCCAAAGGCAACACCAGCCAGGCCAGGACACTGGCACAAAAAGCCATCCGCATTGAACCTCGAGAAGGTGATTTTTACGCACTTCTTGGGGATATTGAGGAGAAAAATAATAATCCGCGTGCGGCCAAAAGGCACTACGACAAAGCAATCAATTTAAACAGTAATTATTTTTATTACTACCTTAAACGCGGCATCATGAATGAAGCACTCAATGCTACATCATCCGCAAAACAGGATCTGGAAAAAAGCGTTAAGCTTTTGCCCACTGCCAATGCCTATAACTCACTCGGCAATATCGCAAAGCGACAGGGTGACTACGCACAGGCAAAAGCCTACTACACCAAAGCCGCAGGCAATGATAGTGCGGTTGGAAAATCTGCTTATGGATCGCTGATCGAGCTTGATCTGGGCGACAACCCCGGAAAATATCTCAAGCTGCGCACAGGCCTGGATAGCAGTGGTCGTCTGAAAGCTGAAATCAGTAACCCGACGCCTAAAAATGTCAGAGACGTTGTGGTTGCAATTCAATATCAAGATGTAAATGGCCGGACGCGGCAAATAAAACGTCCCTTCCGCGGTACACTACGTGCAGGCAGCAAGGAAGTGATTGATCTAGGATTGCACAACATCCCCAAAGAGAAATTGCGCACCATTAAAACAGGAATTATTGGCGCAAAAGTTGCCCGTTAGGAATTTTTTTAAGGAACCCCTGATTAATTCTGGATGAAGCAGGTTGCTGCTAAAATTTTATCAGGAATAAAATTTTTATATACTGGGCCATAATCTATAAGCTCAACTTTTATACTTTCTGTTACACTCTTCATAAAATATTTA
>DTYI01000259.1 GCA_012961935.1 Thiotrichales bacterium
GTAGTTTGCCGAATAAACAGGTTTATCACTGATTAGTTTGATCACCAGTGTGCTGCCCAGAGAAGTCACTGCATCACCTGAATGACTGGCGCCCGTCGCCAGAAATCCGGCGATACTGTCGGTCGTGCCCGAGATGATATTTGCTGACATGGGTAGCCCAAATTTCTGCGCAACAGTACTGTCAATATTTCCGATACGTGATCCAGGTGGTAGCACCTGTGGTAACAACTTTTGAGGCAAGTGTAGTTTAGCCATCCATTCCGGCCAGGATCGAGTCACAGGATCATAGCCAAGTTTCAAGGCGTTATTCTCATCACTGAAACACCATTGCTGGTATAAATTTCCTGCAATCCAGTCGGCCTGATGCAGCGCATGTGAGCCAGTAAAGTCATGGGCAAGCAGCCAGAGCAATTTAGCCAGGCTTGAGCTAACGCCCTGAGCGCCCGTTTCAGATGGGGCGATTCGTCCGATTTTCTCGGCCTGCCGAGTTGCCCGGCTGTCGTTGTACATGAGAGCTGGTGATGTGGGTTGTCCCTGCTCATCGCATAACAGAATTGTTCCGGATGTGCCGTCTACTGCGATTGCCTGAATTTCGTTTCGGATGTTTACCGGGATACCGGAGATCAGCTCAGAGACCTGTTGCCACCAGTCATTTGGGTTCTGCTCGACATGCCCCGTCGCTGTCGATTGCACTACCGCTGCTGGAATCTGTTTTTTGAAAACCGTTTCAGTTTGATCATTGATGACGCAAGCACGGGCTCCAGAGGTGCCCATGTCGATGCCTAAAAAAAGTGATTGCGCTGACAACTACGTCAATGAGACAGGAGTGGGTGGTGTCCAGCCATCTGCGCGGTGTTCAACCACGACATCGGTATAGATGCCACCCCGGACATTAAATTTCCCAGTCAGACGCATGAAACGGGGCGATGTTGCTTTGACCAGATCGTTGAGAATCTGGTTGGTCACCGCCTCATGAAAAGCGCCTTCATCACGGTAGGACCACATATAGAGTTTTAACGATTTCAGTTCTACACAGAGCTGATCAGGCACATATTCAATCAGAAAGGTCGCAAAATCTGGCTGGCCGGTTTTCGGGCAAAGACAGGTAAATTCCGGCACATCAATTCGGATGGTGAAATCCCGTTCCGGGTTAGGGTTTTCAAAAGTTTCTAAGTTTTTACTGGGTTGAGTTGGCATAGTGACTGATTTAAATCATGGGTTTATCGAAAGTTTTTCATTATAACATTAGAAATAGTTTTTACTGTGCTCCCCATGCGCGCAAGAGTCTGGTAAATTGTGCGGTTTCACAGAGTAATTCCAAGTTATAACGGATGCGTCTTTCCAGAATCAAGTTGGCAGGTTTCAAATCTTTTGTTGATCCTGCCACGATTAATTTACCCTCCAGCCTGACAGGCATTGTCGGGCCGAATGGCTGTGGTAAATCCAATACCATCGACGCTGTGCGGTGGGTCATGGGTGAATCTTCCGCCAAGCATCTGCGCGGCGACTCTATGGAAGACGTCATTTTTAACGGCTCGTCCTCACGCAAACCCGTTGCGCAGGCTTCCGTTGAACTCGTATTTGATAACAGTGATGGCACGCTCGGAGGTGAATACGCTCGTTTCAACGAAATCTCAATCCGTCGTCAGGTTGTGCGTGATGGCGCCTCTGCCTATTTTCTGAATGGTACGCGCTGTCGCAGGCGAGACATTACCGATATTTTTCTGGGCACCGGTCTGGGGCCGCGCAGCTATGCAATTATCGAACAGGGCATGATTTCGCGTCTGATTGATGCCAAGCCGCAGGAATTACGCGCCTACCTCGAAGAAGCAGCTGGCATTTCCAAGTACAAGGAACGCCGCAGGGAAACCGAAAACCGTATCCGTCACACACGTGATAACCTAAGCAGACTCAATGACTTAAGAGAAGAAATTGAGAAACAACTTAATCACTTGCAGCGCCAGGCCAATACCGCTGAAAAATATAAAACCCTGAAAACCGATGAACGCAGAAGCCGTGCTGAACTGCTGGTGCTAAAACTATCGTCCATGAATGATGACCTGGAGCAGCGTCAATCACTCCTGAAAGAAGAAGAGACGGGGGTGGAAAAACAGCTTGCAGCTTTACGGCATGCGGAAGCGCAGATCGAAGCTCTGCGTGAACAACGCAACAAAGCCAACGAAGCGTTTAATGATGTACAGGGGCGTTTTTATAAACTGGGTGGTGAAATCTCCCGAACAGAGCAATCCATCCAGCATCAGCGTGAGTTGCTTGAGCGCCAGCAGCAAGAGCAGACAGAAAATGCTGAAGCCATGCAACAGGCGGAATACCACATTCAGCAGGATGAAGCGCGCCTGCAGGCATTACAGTCAGACGCGACCCGGCTAGAACCGGATTTTGCAGCGGCAAAAACGCGCCTCGAAGTGGCAACCAGCAAATTAAATGAAGCCGAACAAGCGATGTCTGAGTGGCAAAATACCTGGGATGATTTCAATAAGCGTGCGGCGGAACCCGCACAGAAGGCGCAGGTTGAACGAGCCCGTATGGAGCAACTGGAAAGGCAGCTACAGCAATTAAGCCAGCGCGAAACACGCCTGATAGAAGAGCAAAAGCGCTTAAGCACTGAACAGATTATGGGTGAGATCAACCAGTTCAGCACCGAAGCGGATCAGGCCAGATCACAGATGCAACAATTGCAAACGAATCTTGATACCACGCTACAGACTATTCACGAGATGCGTGATGGCAACAAGCAAAGTCGCGAACAGCTCGAAAGCCTGCAGCACGAGGCGCAGAAATTACGTGGCCGATTAGCTTCGCTCGAGGCATTACAACAGGCCGCACTGGGTAAAGATCAGCAAGGTGTTCAGCACTGGCTGGAAAAACAGGGACTGTCGGCGGCCACTCGATTAGCTGAGCAAGTCAAGGCAGAGCCAGAATGGTCTACGGCTGTGGAAATGGTGCTGGGCAATTACCTGGAAGCGGTCAATGTCGATTCGCTGGAGCATCACCTTGAAAGTCTGCAGCAACTCGATCAGGGCCATGTGCTATTGATCGAGCCCGCTGAGGCGCAGACTGGCACGGCGGGTAAAACACTCTGGTCGGTTGTTGATGCGCCGGAAAGCATGCGTGGATTACTTGAGTCGGTGCATATCGCCGAGACGCTGCCAGCAGCGATGGCGCTGCGGAAAAATCTTGCAGCTTATGAATCGGTTGTTACGCCAGAGGGTATTTGGTTGGGGCAGCACTGGTTACGGATTTCCAGAGAAGTTGATGAACATGCAGGTGTGCTGGCGCGGAAGGAAGAAATCAATGCCCTGACAGAAAAACTCAGCACGCTGGATGAGCAGATCAGTACCATCCAGTCTGACTATGAGCAGCGGCGCGAAGACCTGAAACAACTGGAACAAAAAAGGCAGGATCAGCAGGAAAGCGTGAACCAGGCGCATCGCCACTACGCTGAGCGTAATGCCATGCTGTCCAATCGTCAGTCCCGGCATGAGCAAGTGGAAAGCCGGCGTCAGGCTGTTGCAAAAGAGCTCGCTGATATTCAGGACCAGACCGAATCAGAACAAACAGCACTGGAGACTGCAACCCACCAGCGCAATGAGGCGATTGCTGCCATGGATGAACTGACACGTGAGCGTGAAAGTTTGCAGCAGCACCGTGAGAAATATCGTCAGGCGCTGGATACCGCGCGCACGGAGCACAGACAACATCAGGACGCGATGCATCAACTGACGGTGCAAATAGAAGCCCAGCGGACAGCGGAAGCGTCTACCCGGCAAAACCTGGAACGCATGCGCTCGCAGATCGAGCACTTACGTAGCCGCAGTGAGTCGTTACAACAAGTGCTCGCATCGGGTGATGAACCTGTTTTGAATTTACAGAGCCAGCTTGAATCACTGCTGACGAAGCGAGTCGATGAAGAGAATGCACTCAGTGCGGCGCGTGACGGCTTGCAGTCGATCGACAACCAACTCAATGAACAGGAACAGCTGCGGCACAAGACAGAGCAAGCGATTAATGAGCAGCGGCAAGGTATGGAAAGCCTGAAAATGGCCTGTCAGGAAATTAGTGTGCGCCAGCAAACATTGCTGGAACAGCTTGCCGAGACAGAGTACGAACTCGAAACGCTACAGGCAGAAATGCCGGAGCAGGCAAACATTAGCGAATGGGAACAGAAAATCGAACGCCTGGGGCAACGCATTCAACGGCTTGGCCCGATTAATCTGGCGGCGATTGATGAATTCCAGGAGCAGACAGAACGCAAGACGTATCTCGACAGTCAAAATGCTGATCTGATCGAAGCACTGGAAACACTGGAAAAAGCGATCAACAAAATTGACCGTGAAACCCGTGCACGTTTCAAGGAAACTTTTGAGAAGGTCAACACGCGACTGCAGGAAATGTTCCCGCGTTTATTCGGTGGTGGCAGCGCCCATCTTGAAATGACAGAAGATGATTTGCTGACAACGGGTGTCACAGTCATGGCGCGTCCTCCTGGAAAACGGATTTCGAATATTCATTTAATGTCGGGTGGTGAAAAAGCGCTCACTGCCGTTGCGCTGGTGTTTGCAATTTTTGAATTAAATCCAGCGCCATTTTGTATGCTCGATGAGGTCGATGCACCACTCGATGAAGCGAATGTTGGACGTTTTTGTGAGCTTGTTCGCGAAATGTCAGAACGGGTACAATTTATTTTTATCACCCACAACAAAACCACAATGGAGTTGTCAGAACATCTGATGGGTGTCACCATGCGGGAACCTGGCGTATCCCGCCTGGTCGATGTAGACGTAGACGAAGCAGCTATGATGGCAACAGGATGACAGCAAACGGTTTAAGACTCGCACTATTAATTATCGGTGTGATTATTCTCGCCGGTATTTATTTTTATTCGCGTTGGCGTTCGCAAAAACAGGTCAACGATATTTTTGCGGCCAGCCCTCAGGATCACTCTGATATTTTGCTGGGCGGGCAAGACATAAAGCTGCCTGTCGAGCCGACTCTCCCTGAACTCGGTCAATTGGAAAGTGAAGTGGATAGCGATGAAGAACACCAAGCTGACACAGAAGAGAACGAAATGCTTGCAGAAGTAAAAGAACCCATTGTTAAGCAGGAACCCCTGTTAGCGGAAAAGGTTGAAACGAAACCAGAGAAACCAGCAGAAACGATAGCGACCACACCCAAACGTTTGAAGCTGGTCGTCATGCATCTGGTGGCGAAAGAGGGTAAAAAATTTAAAGGTGCAGCTGTACTGAAAGCTTTGCAGGCGCATAAACTACGGTTTGGTGAGATGGAAATATTTCATCGCATTATGAAAATTGACGATAAGGATATTTCGGTATTCAGCGTCGCCAATATGGTAAAACCCGGCACACTCATACCCGATGAAATGGATAAAAACCAATTGCCTGGAATTAGTTTTTTCCTCAAGTTGCCCGCACCAATCGATTCACTCAAGGCCTACGATGACATGCTGCACTGTGTACAACATATGGCCACCACGCTGGATGCTGATATCAAGGATGAGGAATTCATGACCCTGAGCAGGGAAAAAATAGCGCTTCAAAGGGCGCAACTATTTTAAAAATTACCTTATTTCAAAAGCATTCAATCGTCGATTCACCACTCGCATCAACAAGCTTGCCGACAGGTTGCAGATTGTATTTTTCTCTGGCAATCACTTTCAGAAAATCATTTTCAGACTCAGGTTTTACAGCAACCAGTAATCCACCACTGGTTTGCGGGTCACAAAGAATTTGCTGTTGTATATCTGTCAGCATGCCGAGTTTATGGCCGTAACTATCAAAGTTTCGGCTGGCACCGCCCGGAGAGCAACCCTGCTGTAAATAGTCGTAGACATGGGGCAGGGTAGGTATGGCGTCAAATTCAAGTTCTGCCGCAACATGGCTACCGTCGCAGATTTCAATGAGATGACCTGCGAGTCCAAAGCCGGTGACATCGGTCATGGCGGTGACGCCAGGCATTTGTCCCAGTGTTTCGCCGATGCGATTCAGCTGACACATGGTTTCTGTGGCGATGGCGGCGTGCTCTGGCGTAATCAGTTTTTTCTTGGTCGCGGTTGTGAGAATTCCGATGCCCAGCGGCTTGGTCAGAAATAATACATCACCGGCCTGCGCGGTATTGTTGCGTTTTAAATTTTTAATATCAACCGTGCCGGTGACCGCCAGTCCGAACATTGGCTCCGGCGCGTCGATGCTGTGCCCACCCGCAAGTGGAATACCTGCGTCCCGACAGACCTGTCGGCCGCCGTCAATCACTTGCTGACCGGTCTCCAAAGGTAACTTGTCGAGCGGCCAGCCGAAAATCGCGATGGCCATTAAAGGTGTGCCACCCATCGCGTAAATATCACTGATCGCATTCGTGGCTGCGATGCGCCCGAAATCAAACGGATCATCCACAATCGGCATGAAAAAGTCCGTCGTGCTGACCACCGCTTTGCCATTGCCCAGATCGTAAACAGCGGCATCGTCGCGTGAGTGATTACCCACCAGCAGTTTGCTGTCGGCAGCTTGCACAGGTAACTGGCTAAGCAGTATTTTTTCCAGTGATCCGGGTGAAATTTTGCAACCACAGCCAGAGCCGTGGCTGTACTCGGTCAGGCGTACAGGATGAGTCATTGGTAACTTAATTATCTATGAAGCAGGTTATTTTACAGCATTCTATGCTACATAAAATCCAGCGAGAGATATTTTTCTCTGCGCCTTTGCGTCTCTGCGTCTAAAAGCTAAACTATGCAGCATTAAACGTTCTGAGCAGGCAAAATGTCCAAATTGGATAAAAAAAAGGCGCAAGCAAAAATAAAGCAATTACGTGAGGCGATCGAGTTTCATAATTATCGCTACTACGTGCTGGACGACCCTGAAGTGCCGGATGCTGAATACGATCGGTTAATGCGCGAACTGCAAGCGCTGGAAGCACAGTATCCTGAGCTGGTGACGCCAGATTCTCCCACCCAGCGTGTAGGTGGTGAACCGCTGGAAGGATTTGAAGAAGTGCAGCACCTTGTGCCGATGCTCTCGCTGGAAAATGCGTTTGATGAAGCAGAAGTCCAGGCTTTCGACAAGCGCATACACGACCGATTGAAAATGGATGGTGACATTGAATATGTGGCCGAACCTAAACTTGATGGACTGGCAATCAGCCTTTTATACGAAGCAGGGAAACTGGTTCGTGCGGCAACGCGTGGAGATGGCCGCGTGGGTGAAAATGTCACACAGAACGCTCGCACGATACGTTCTATCCCATTGCATTTGCAGGGCAAAGATTTTCCACAACGACTGGAAGTGCGCGGCGAAGTTTATCTGCCCAAAGCCGGGTTTATAAAACTGAATCAGGCACAGGAAAAGAAAGGCGAAAAACTGTTTGCGAATCCCCGCAATGCAGCCGCAGGTAGTTTGCGTCAACTGGATCCAAAAATCACTGCGACGCGTCCACTGGAAATGTATTGTTATTCACTGGGGCTGGCGGAAGGTGCAGCACTTCCGGACACTCATTTTAAGATTTTACAAAAATTAAAGCAGTGGGGGTTACGTGTTTCACCAGAAATAAAAAGCGTAAACGGTGTGGCAGGCTGCCTTGAATATTTTGCAATGATGGAAAATAAACGCGAGCAATTACCCTATGAAATTGATGGTGTGGTTTTCAAGGTAAATCAAATTGCACTACAGGAAAAACTCGGGTTTGTTTCCCGCGCGCCACGTTGGGCAATTGCACATAAATTTCCTGCCGAAGAAGCGGTGACAAAATTACTCGCCGTTGATTTTCAGGTTGGTCGCACAGGCGCACTAACACCCGTTGCCAGGCTTGAACCTGTTTTTGTGGGTGGTGCCACCGTAAGCAATGCCACCTTGCACAACATGGATGAAATCAAGCGCAAGGATATACAAATCGGTGACACGGTTATCATTCGTCGTGCCGGTGATGTGATTCCTGAAGTGGTGTCAGCGATTCCATCTAAACGGCCAAAAAATGCACAACAGATTAAATTACCAGGCCGTTGCCCGGTCTGTAATTCCGAAGTCGTACAACTGGAAGGTGAAGCGATAGCACGCTGTTCCGGCGGTTTGTATTGTCCCGCACAACGCAAAGAAGCGATCAAACATTTTGCCTCACGCAAAGCAATGGATATCGAAGGTCTGGGCGACAAACTAGTTGACCAGCTCGTCGAAATCGGACTGATTGAACACGTCGATGATTTATATAAACTCAACGTAAAACAACTTGCTGAACTGGAACGCATGGGTGAGAAGTCCGCAGAAAATTTAATTGCAGCGCTGGAGAAAAGTAAACAAACAACCCTGGCTAAATTTATTTATGCGCTGGGTATCCGTGAGGTCGGTGAGGCAACTGCAGAAGCACTGGCCATGCATTTTCATTCACTTGAAAATATCATGCAGGCGAACGAAGAAGCATTAATCGAAGTGCCCGATGTCGGGCCGATTGTCGCTGGTCATATTTATTCTTTTTTTCGACAGCCGCATAACCTTGAAGTTATAAAAAGCCTACAACAAGCTGGTATTCATTGGGATGAATCAGAAAAACCAGCAGGCGATTTACCGCTTGCAGGCAATACTTATGTATTGACCGGCACACTAGAAAGTATGAGCCGGGATCAGGCCAAAGAAAAACTCCAAAAGCTGGGCGCAAAAGTAACCGGCAGCGTTTCTTCAAAAACAACCGCCGTGATTGCGGGTGAAAAAGCCGGGTCAAAATTAACCAAGGCTGAAAAACTGGGCGTCACCGTTCTTGATGAAACCGCATTAATGAGACTTCTGAAACAATAGAAAGTGTTGCTCGTTCCCACGCAGGAGCATGGGAACGAGTAAACCAGTGTAAAAGAATCTCTCGTTCCCACGCTCCTGCGTGGGAATGCATACCTGCCTTACCAATCACGATCAACCTCAAGCAAACCAGTTTCTCCCCGATAATTTCTGGCACTGGAATATCGCCAGTGCTCGGCTTGATCCACATAGCCTCTTTTTACCGGGTTTTGGTGGATGTGTTTAAGGAACCTCTTGTATCTCTCAAAAATGATATTTTAGTTAGCGGCTAGAGTATCAGGACACAAAGGGAGCTTGAGGAACCTCCAAGCGCCAAGACGCTGCTTATCA
>DTYI01000260.1 GCA_012961935.1 Thiotrichales bacterium
AATATCCGGCTTCTGTGTTGCGAATCTTCGCAATAGCTTACTATTACGCGCGATTCGACGCCTTGAATCCGAATATTTTGAACACAACCTGCTTCGTCCATGAATTAATCAGAGGTTCCTTAACGCCTGCTGACTTCAAAAACGTTTCATCAGGTTTGTCAAACAGCCGCCATTTTTCTTTGGGGACACGATTGAATATGTTTGACATTCTGTCGTCTGAAAGATCTGAGTCACTCACCTTTCGGATTAAAATGTTCTGAATATTGTCTGGAAACTCAACATAAATTTGTGCGTAGATTTCTGGATCTTTTTCGCCACTATCACCAACCAGAATAAACTGATGTTGCGGGTAGCGACGAATAATATTTCTAATGGTTTTTATTTTGTAATCTTGTGAGGACAGAAAAAACTTTATGAAACTGGAATCCGTTATCCGAAAGTGCCTGAGTGAAAATGTTCCTTTGGGGTAATGTTGATCCATGAAAGGTTTTAACGAAGGATAAAGCTGCCAGGGTGAGGCAGAGACATAGTGGAAGAAGGCGCCCTGTTTAGAGAGGTGTTTAAAATACTCCGGCATACCTGCTGTGGCCACGTATTTTTTGAAAAAAATATTTTGTATCAAGGCTTCTTTATCTAAAACTTCGCTGACTTTAATGGTGTCATCAATATCAGAAATCACAGACAAACCTGTGGGCAGGATGAGTTGTGATTCACCGGAAAAAATGCGCGGATCGTTTGCAGGTGTTTCGACAGCATAATTCAGCCAGCTATTGGTGGAAGCGTTTTTCAGCGTGACCGTGAAATCAACATGGCCGTTAGCGGACGTTCGAGGTGTAATGTGTTTTTGTTTATTCAACGACAGCGTCAGGCGTTTATTTCTTTCGTTATCTACCAGAAACCATTTAAGTCTTTGACGGAAAGTTTCTGAATTCGTTTGTTCTTCTGTCACGTCAAAACATTCCAGAATTTCTCCAATTGCTTCGTGTCCCAGTTTGCGGCTGATTGAGTTTTCTTCCAGCTCGAAAACCCATGCATGAACCGGCACTTCCCATTTTCCCTCATTGTTCAGATTTGCGCTGGTGGGGAATAATATAACTTCTTCATCCAGCTTTAAGGGTGAGCCGTACAGGAACCATGACGGTAGCCCCGCTACTCCAAGAAAGATTAAACGCAATACGCGGCTAAACTTTTTCATATGCAATCACTGACATTTTACGCTGACTGCTTCTGGTTTTTTGCTGTCCAGTCGGACTGCAGTTAGTTTTCCTTTCCAGACACAGCCGGTGTCGAGCGCGATAAAATTCTTCTCCTGCATATAGCCTAGCGTACTCCAGTGACCAAATATAATTCTTGTGCTGAATGATCTTTTTCTGGGTAGTCTGAACCAGGGATAAAGTCCCTGAGGCTGTGTACCGGGTGCCAGTTTGTGATCGTAATCCAGTCGGCCTTCAATGTCACAGTAGCGCATCCGGGTGTAAGCGTTAACAATGAAGCGCAATCTTTCATTTCCCTGTAATGCTTTTGACCATAGATCAGGTTTGTTTCCATACATGATTTTAAGAAATTCTTTGTAATCTCCCTGCTGTAAAATCGTTTCGACTTCATGTGCGCGTTTGAGTGCTGTTTTTATTTTCCATCCTGGTGGTATGCCTGCGTGCACAAGTGCGGTATCGAGTTTTTTATCGTAGTGCAGCAAAGGACGATGTCGCAGCCAGTCGATCAGTTCATCGCAGTCGGGTGCTTCCAGAATAGGCAGCAGAGATTTGTGTTTTTTAGCTGTGCTGTTTGCCGCCATGGCAAGCAGGTGCAGATCATGATTACCTAAGACAGTCACGGCGTTTTTTCCCAGTGATTTTATAAAGCGTAGTGTTTCCAGTGATTGCGGGCCACGGTTGACCAGGTCGCCGACGAACCAGAGCTGATCTTTTTTGGGGCGGAAGTTTATTTTTTTAAGCAGCCGTTGAAGGGGTTCATAACAGCCCTGGATATCACCGATTGCGTAGATCGCCATGAATCAGATTTGCCTTATCTTTTCGATTTGTTTGTTGTGCAGTCCGGATAATAATAGTTGTGCAATGATCGCGCCACATAATGCCAGGAACATGTCCCATTGCGTATCCCACTGGTCACCCTGGGTGCCGAGAAATGCGGTGGCGCCTGCTTCGGTCAGGATGGCGGCCAGCCACTCGATCAGTTCATAAAGCGCGCTGAATGCGAGACAAAAAGAAGTGGTCAGCAGGAACAGCCAGCCGCCAGGTTTCAGGCAGCTTAATCGTATTAAAACTTCGCGAGCCAGGATGGCGGGTACAAAGCCCTGAATAAAATGCGCCACGCGGTCATAGTGGTTGCGTGCAAGCCCCAGATTTTCCTGCAGATTATCAAACCAGGGCACTTCGGCGTAGGTGTAGTAGCCGCCGATCATTAAAATAAAAGCGTGGAATGCGAGCAGGTGATACGTCAGTGGTGTGAGCGGAAATGCGCGGTAGGTGACCAGCAGGATAATGGCGCCGATCATGACCGGCGAGGTTTCCATGATCCAGGTCAGCCGATCAGCTTCCGGATCAATGCCGCTGATAACCAGAAAGCTGAGTACGATAACCAGTAATAACCAGGCAGGCAGACCTTGCATCAGCGCAGTGATTTAATGCAGTACGCGCGGCGCGGCCAGCGTGAACGCCGTTATCTCTGCGTCAAAATTCTCACCGTCATCAGCCAGCATCTGATAACTGCCTTCCATGGTGCCGACGGGTGTTTCAAGCATCGTGCCGCTGGTGTACTGGAAACCTTCGCCCGGCCGCAGATGAGGTTGCTCGCCGACAACGCCGTCACCTTTGACTTCCTGCACTTTGCCGTTGGCGTCTGTGATGATCCAGTGGCGTGTCAGCAGCTTCGCCGGGACAGTGCCCTGGTTTTCAATGGTGATGGTATAGGCAAATACATAACGATTTTCGTCTGGATCGGACTCCGAGGGGAGGAAAAGCGTATCGACCTTTACTTCAATTTCATATGGTTTATTGTCTGACATGTTTCCATTATAACTCAGTCGCTCAGGATTGGTTACTTAAATACACAAAGTCAGCAACTGAAATCTGTTCGGGGCGCAA
>DTYI01000261.1 GCA_012961935.1 Thiotrichales bacterium
CATATTGCATGAAGAGCGCCGTTTTGCAGAAACCTCTGGCAAAGCAGGCTGGCCGATCACCCGCAGAAGCATAGCCTTCGCTATGGTTCAAGGGGGATCGGCCAGCCTGCTTTGCCAGATTTTTTGCAAAATGGTGCAGGCGCAAACTGTTTTTTTACAAAACCGTCAACAATTTTACAGCCGATTGACTTTCATGATGATTCAATGGGATGGTGCCGGTCTTCGTGCAATATGCGAGTTAATGACTGATGCAGATCAAGGTCTGTATTTTGTGTTTCCGGCACACTTGGGATGGTCTGAACATTAATAATGGTTGTAGATATGGTCGACATCGAGTCAGTTCGTTCACAGCTCAAAGAAGAATTAAAGGAATTATATAGTCGCTCGGATCGTTTTGATGAGCACTGGCGAAACAGTGCAAAACACAAAGACTGGGAAGAACTGGCGATTGTGCGGGAGAACGATGAAGTGGTCAGCGGGCTGGATGAGATGACGCGACAAAAAATCCAGCAGATTGAAGCTACACTAACTCGTATTGACAACGAAGAGTATGGAATCTGTTCCCGCTGTGGCGAACCCATTGAAGCAGAACGTCTTGCGATTATGCCTACCGTCACCACCTGCATAAGCTGCGCAGCCGAGATTGAAAAAAACCAATAGAGTAAGGTAGCCCAAATGATCTATGAAGTCGAAGGCGACATTTTGTTAACAGATGCTCAAGTCATTGCGCATGGTGTCGCCGCCATGGATCCCATGACACAGGGATTGGCAAAAGCGCTGCATGAACGCTTCCCCGCCATGCACAAAGATTTTCATCACTGGTGTCACCAGCAGCATCCCAAGCCGGGAGAAGCGTGGCTGTGGGGCGGCACAAATGGCGTTCGCATTGTAAACCTGATTACCCAGGAAGGTGGCTATGGACATGGCGCACGCCCTGGCAAGGCAACAGCCGCCCATGTAAACCATGCTTTACGCGCACTTAAAAAAATGGCCAAAAAAGAAAAATTTACTTCGATCGCCCTACCGCTTTTAGCAACTGGCGTAGGCGGGCTTGGCTGGAATGAAGTCAAGCCGCTGATTCAGCAACAGCTAGGTGATCTGGACATTCCAGTCATTATCTATAGCGCTTACCATCCACAACAAAAAGCGGATGAATCGATAGCGCTCTAGCCTACAAACTTTCTACATATTCTCCCCATAAAACAAGGCAGTTTGATAATGTAATCTGTTTCGATGCTATACTGTCGAAAAATTCCGTCCTGTACAACGCCCTGGCAAATCTGATTCAGGCACGGCTAAAATAACTTAAAAATGCAAAACCAACAAAGGAGAACACATGAGAATCAACAAACTCACTCTGCCCGCGTTATGCTGCCTTTTGGTTGCAACCGCTCCTGTAGCTGTGGCTGGAGGAGACCCAGCAGCAGGACGGAATAAAGCCGGCAACTGCATCGGCTGTCACGGAATCACTAGCTACTCAAATGTTTATCCAACCTACAGCGTTCCACGACTGGGTGGCCAGCATCCCGAGTATATTGTTGCCGCACTCCAGGCGTATAAAAATGGCGACCGCAAGCACACAACCATGCACGCACAAGCTGCTGACTTATCCGATCAGGACATGCAGGATATCGCCAGCTATTTTGCCACTTTCAGCGCTGAATAATTCCAAAGGATACGCAAAATGAAATACCTGAATATTGTTGTTTTAGTTTTTGTTTATTTTACTGCACCACTGGCCATTGCAGGTGGCGACGCCGCAGCCGGAAAAGAAAAATCGAAAGCCTGTGCCTCCTGTCACGGTGAAGATGGCAATTCACCTAACCCTGCCTTCCCAAAGCTTGCTGGTCAGTACGAAGATTATCTTCTGAACACACTGCGTGAATATAAAAAAGGGACAAGAAAAAATGCTGTAATGGCAGGCATGGTGGCAGGGCTGAACGATCAGGATTTAAAAGATCTTTCCGCTTACTACGCTTCACAAAAAGGTCTGTTCAATACATCAGTCGGTGCATTTTCTCCTGATAAGTAAACCGAATTTACCTGAGGCTTCTGGGTAGAAAAGTCTACCCAGAAGCTTGTATAAAACGACTGCTATAATTGCAGTCATGCCTGATCACCTCTTCAAAACGATCGCCGTCGTGCACTCGCCGTTCCGACAGAAATTCGGCATCCCGCGCCAGCCCGGTTTATGTCCTTCCGTCACCGGGCAGATTGAATTACGACCACCCTATAATCATCCTGATACCATTCGAGGACTCGAGGGTTTTTCGCACATCTGGATAATATTTGTTTTCCACGCCATCGAAAAAGAAAAATGGAATCCACTGGTGAGGCCACCCCGGCTCGGTGGAAATGAACGCGTCGGCGTGTTTGCAAGCCGCTCAACCCATCGTCCAAACCCAATTGGTCAATCAGTTGTAAAACTGGAAAAAATTGAAAACAAAAACCAAAAATTAATTCTCCATATCAGCGGGCATGATCTGCTGAATGGCACACCCGTTCTGGATATCAAACCCTATCTTCCTTACGCCGAGAACATCCCCCAGGCCAGTAGCGGATTTCTAAAGCGAACTGACTTTATTCCTTTGCAGGTCAGTTTCACAGAAACTGCAAAGGCAGAATGCCAGCAATGGGAAAATAAAAATCAGCAAGCTTTGTGCGATATGCTGATCGAAATTCTGCAGCAGGATCCACGACCGGCCTACCACAAGAAAATAACAACAGATCGTGAGTATGGCATGCAAATTTATGACTTAAATATTCGCTACAGATTAGTAGCTGACATGGTAGAAATATTTGAACTCATGCCTGCAGGTGAAACATAATTTAACTTCAATGGTTAATTTCAATTTGCCTCCTCATGCCAGGCGGGCTATAAAGGTTTGACCCATAAACAAAACGAGGAAACATCAATGGATCTCATGAAACTAGGTACACAAATGCTGCTCAGTAAAATATCAGGCGGCAACTCCGGAAACGCAATGTCTGCACTCTCAGGCCTGCTGGGAAATAACGATGGCGGTCTCGATCTGGGCAGTATCGTCTCAAAAATGCAAGGTGGTGACATGGCAAACATCGCTTCTTCCTGGCTAGGCAAAGGCTCCAACGAATCTATCGGTACAGACCAACTGCGCAGCATGTTTGGTGACGACAAGATTTCACAGTTTGCTTCACAACTGGGTACGGATGAAGACTCTGCACTCAGCGGCCTCTCCGAAGCGCTGCCCAATATGGTTGACCAGGCCAGCCCGGACGGATCACTGCTTGACTCGCTCGGTGGCATCGGTGGCCTTGCCAGCATGGCGAGTAAATTTCTGAAGTAGCTTCTTGGTAAACAATAAAAAAGGCTGGTCAAAACCAGCCATTTTGTAATCGCCAACAAGAATCAACGGTACACCTTTCCCCTGTAATTTCTGAAACTCACGTTTGGCCTTGCGGCTTTTATCAATATCGTATTCTACGAATGAAATTTTGTTTGCATTAAAATAACGTTTTGCACGTTTGCAAACGCCACACCATTCAGCGGAATACATGACGATTTTATTTTTGTTGTTGGCACTTTTACCGCGTTTCTTTGTTACAACTGCAGGCCCTTTGATCGAATTTATTTTTCGAATCGTTATTTTTTCACTTTTCTGTTTTACCGGTGGCCTGTCAGAAAAGTGTATCCGCCCCTGTTTGTCTACATGTTTATAAACTTCAGCATGGCCGATGGATACCGAAACGACAAGCACAAGGAAAAAGGTTTTGACTTTGTCCATGCTCAGGTAAATTCTTTTTCCAGATAACGAATAATGTCATCGGACTCATAAAGCCAACGTTCGCTCCCATTATTGTCGGTAATTTTCAGGCTCGGCACCTGAACTTTTCCACCTTTTTCCTCCAGTTCGGAACGCCAGAGTGAACCTTCCGTTGCATTACGAATTTCAATCGGGACATTCAACCGCCGAATAGCTCGGCGCGTTTTGACACAAAACGGGCAGGCATAAAACTGGTAGAGCGCCAGGTTTTTTGCTTTCTCATCGGCGCGTTGCTGATCCTCAGCAGCACGCTGGATCGGCTTTGGAAGGGTTAGCCAACTGACAAAAACAATGACCCGGCCCAGCCCTTCTCGTAAAATCTTTAATAGCATGCCATACCTTTTTCATTAAATTAATTGACCCGGCAACCACCCTGTTTCTCGGTTTTTTCGTTGCAGGCCGGATTATCACATATAATAGCCCAATGAAAAAACCAGAGCTTCTCTCGCCAGCCGGCACTTTAAAAAACATGCGCTACGCATTTGCCTACGGCGCTGATGCGGTTTACGCCGGTCAGCCGCGCTACAGCCTGCGTGTTCGCAATAATGATTTCATGGAAGAGAATCTGGCGATCGGCATTCGTGAGGCACACGAACAGGGCAAGCAGTTTTTCCTCGCCACCAACCTGATGCCACATAACAGCAAGATAAAAACCGTCATGGCAGATCTGGAGCCGATTATCACCATGGGACCAGATGCGTTAATCATGGCGGACCCCGGCCTGATTATGATGGTGCGGGAAAAATGGCCGGAGATGCCAGTGCATCTTTCCGTGCAGGCCAATACTGTCAACTATGCTGCGGTTAAATTCTGGCAGTCAATTGGCGTGAAAAGAATTATTTTATCGCGCGAATTATCGCTGGACGAAATCGAGGAAATACGCCAGCAATGTCCGGATATTGAACTGGAAGTTTTCGTTCACGGTGCTTTGTGTATCGCCTATTCCGGCCGCTGTTTATTGTCTGGCTATTTTAATCATCGTGATCCCAATCAGGGCAGTTGCACCAACGCCTGCCGTTGGGATTATAAAACAATTGCAACTGAAGAAACTGCTGAAGGCACTTTTAAACCAGCAGAAAATAATCTGCCTGCCGATGTATTAAATAATCAAGGCGCTGATCCGAACCAACGTCACCCGCTCGCTGACCAGGTTTATTTTCTAGAAGAAAAAAACAGGCCCGGCGAACTCATGCCTGTGACGGAAGACGAGCACGGCACTTACATCATGAACTCTAAAGATTTGCGCGCAGTGGAGCATGTTGAGCGCCTGGTAAAAATAGGAATTGATTGTTTAAAAATCGAAGGCCGCACAAAATCTCATTACTACGCCGCACGTACCGCACAAATTTATCGCCAGGCGATTGATGATGCCGTTAACGGAAAACCCTTTGATGAAAGCTTGATCGGTACTTTGGAAAATTTGGCCAACCGTGGTTACACCGATGGTTTTTATCAGCGTCATCACACACAGGATCAACAAAATTATATCGAAGGTATTTCCAAATCACGTCAGCAACAATTTGTCGGCGAAGTGACTCACATTGTAAATGGCTACGCCGAAGTCGATGTGAAAAATAAATTTTCTGTCGGCGACAGGCTGGAGATTGTCACCCCGGAAGGCAACCACGATATCACGCTTTCTTATCTTGAAAACAAGGATGGCGAAACTGTTGAAGTTGCACCCGGTTCAGGTCACATAGTCAGGCTTCCGTCATCAGAAGTTTCATCTGAAAAAGCGCTCATCGCACGGTATTTTTAATGGTGGAAAATATTACCCGAAAACCCGTCTGGGGTTTCTGGGCAACACTCGGATTCGGCCTGCTGATTGGTGTTGTCTGGATTATCTTTCAGAGCGTCGCTGCCATTGTCGTCGGCAAAAAATTAGGCCTCACTTTTAACGAACTCGAATTCAATGGCCTTGCCCTGGCCACCGCAACGATTGTGTCTGCTTTTGTGGCCATTTTGCTGATTTTTGTTTTCGTGAAAATTCGTGAAGGCGCAAGCTTGCAAGCGTATCTTGCATTCAACCCCATCACCAAAAAAACCCTGCTGGCAGTATTGGGAATAATGATTATTTTTATGGTGATGATGGAATTCCTCAGCCGCTTCCTTGGAAAGGATATCGTGCCGGAATTCATGCTGGAAGCCACGCAATCTATCGGCTGGCTTCCCTTGCTTTGGTTTGCCGTAATTATTGCCGCGCCGTTGGTTGAAGAAATTTTCTTTCGCGGATTTTTGCTGGAAGGTTTCCGCCACAGCTTTGTCGGTAATGCCGGCGCCATTGTCCTGACTGCATTGCTCTGGGCGGCTATCCATATTCAATATGGCTGGTTTGAAATCTCACTGATTTTTGCGATGGGTTTGCTGTTTGGTTATATCCGGCTCAGAACAGGCTCGATCTGGAGCCCCATCATCATGCATGCTTTTAACAACGGGGTGTCCTCTATCATGGTTTCCTGGTATCTCTCAACTCAAGCTGTATAAAAAAACACCCGCAGTTGCGGGTGTTCAGTGTAGCAATGCAGCACGATTTAGCTATTGCTGCACAACCGACGTATCGGTCACCGCCAGGTTGGCGCCATCGGTTGCCATAAACATGCCAACCTCAATCTGCATTTCTTGTGTGGCGAGTGGGCTGGCTGTGGGATCAAGAATAGAGCCATGATCGCCCGCCACGAAACGCACTAACCCACCCGTGGCACTACTGCCATTACTCAGCCCGGCCAGCCCCATTAAGGCGGCCAGTGGCTCGGTACCTGAAAGTGGTGCACCTGGCACGCTGTTGGGAATAACCTGATCCGGCAATGCGCTGCTGCCACCCACAACCTCGATCATGTGAATGGGATGCATTGCACTGGCTGCCGCCGCGTGATTCGCGGGGTCAGCCGCATCGATTGCCGTTTGTGCGGCAACCATGAAAGCATCAAACTCAGGCGTGCCTTTGTTCACGCCCTGTGATCCCAGACCTGCGGCTATCCTCGGGCCGAATGTTGCAGAGCCATCCAGCAAGCGGGCAATCCCACCACCGGGCATAGCGAGTGTGGCCGCAGTAACATCCGGCTCAAACGCGAGAAAAACGGTCCCAACAATACCGCCCAGCGAATGACCCACAAAATTCACCCGGGTTTCGTCCAGTTCTACGCCGAACGCAGCGGCTGTAACGGCAGCTAGACTATCGCGTAAGACCATGAGATCAACCGCAGCCTGCCGGATATTGTCGCGCGAGGTTAACAAGCTGAACAGATTAATAAAATGCTGACCTGAGCCGTCGACCATGCCATCCGGTATCGGCGCACCTGTGGCGTTATCCGCCAGATCAACGCTAAAGTGGCGCTCCTGGCAGGGGGGCGAGGCCACACAGGCGGCGCCTAGTGGATTGCTTGGATCAGTAATGCCGTGCAGTGGCATATCGATTGCGATACCGGCAAAACCAGCAGCCGCCAAAGTATCAGCAATCGGTAACAGGTTGCTTCGATCCTGAGTAATGCCATGCTGGAAGATCACTACGGGCCAGCCTGTCGGCGGTGCAGCACCAGCAGGTACGGTCATCAGCACAGGAATCGTCTGGTTGCCCGTTGCAACCGGAGTGGGTTCAAACCGGGTGACGGAATTACCCGAAGCCGCTTTCCAGAAACCGGTTTGATTCGCCTTTGGATTGGCCGGGCTGGGTGCCTCCAGGTAGTAAGGTAAAGTCAGGGTACCTGCATAAATCTGTGTCGTCCCACCATTGCTGAAAATATCATTCGTCGTTTGACCCGTGGGGCCGACAAGCAGCGCACCCGGCGCAACCTGTGTGGCCGCGGCGTTCATGACGGCGGTGACATTAATCGTGGTGAAATGCCAACTGAGGATAATGTCCTGCGAATTAATCCCCTGAGTCGCCGCCACGGCTTCCAGGTTGTTCACCAGCTGGCGTAGCGGTTCCAGTTGGGTCAGGTCAGGATCGGTAAACGGCGTAGTTTGCTTGGCCAGAAAATAGAACGTACTGCCCTGCATGGCCGCACCCGCACTGTCTTTGATGCCGTTGGTTAGTACAACCATATAAGTGGTGCTTTCCTTGAGCGGTTGTAAAGGGGATATCGCCAAGGTCGTCAGGTTCTGGCCAGCCGCTGCCGGGAAAATTTCAGTCGCCGTCAACTCTCGCGTGACACCGGTCACTGCGCCGGTGGCCGGGTCAGAGGTGACTTCAAATACGCGGACGGACTGTCCGATAACCAGTGATGCCTGATCCAGCGTGGTACCAAAGTCTGTCGCAATTGGTGCAATGGTCGAGAAACCGTCCAGCATGTTGAGTGCAGTTTTGGTTGAAGCCGCCGGGTCGTTCGGTTCAATCGGAATGTTCAAGGTGCCATCGGCGCCAAAAGCCAGGTTGTTGGGTTGTGGAAGCACACCATTGGCTGGGTCAAAAGTCGCTTCCGATTTGCCACCACCGCCCCCGGAAGAAATATTCGCGGCATAGTCATATTCGTCTGCCGATTTACTACAGCCAACCAGAGCCAACAATAAAACTGGCAGCACAAGTTTAAAATAAATTTTCATTTTTTTATCCCCCCCTGATTTAGAAATACCAGTTCAACTGGGCGCTATAGATATCAACAGCGGCTTTGTACTCACCTCGCAATGTATAACCCGTGCCCTCTGAAGTGTGATCAATGGGCGTGTCGTTAAGAAACAGATGCGCGTATCCCAGGTCGAGATGAAAGTGCGGGCTGAGATTAATCCCCGCACCCAGTGTCACCCAGGTTCTGTCATTACCCGGAATTCTGGGTGTGCGATGTTGGGCATCCGGTATCGGTTCCTCATCCCAGGCCAGGCCTGTGCGGAGTTTCCATTTATCGCTCATGCGTATATTAAGACCGGCAGAAAAACGCCAGACATCATCCCAGTTTTCAGTTGTAACCGAATCGGATTGAACGGGATTATCGAACTTGACCCTCAATTCCTCAAAATTGCTCCACTGGGTCCAGGTGGCATCAAACAGCAATTCAACCTTGTTATCGATATCGTGTACAAAAGAAATCGAGGCAGAGGCTGGCAAATCAATGGCGGCGTTTGCACCTGTATTCGAAAACAGCGCCGAAGCAGGATTGGGCGCAAGTGCATTTAAAAAACCCTGCAGTGCGGGGTTGACGTTGAAATCTGCATCACCTTCTACTTCCTGTTCAACCTCTGAACGGTAACTCAGCCCCAGGCGCGTACCTTCATTAAATTCATACAGAAAACCCAAGTTGAAACCATAACCCCAGCTGTCTCCACTCACCGTGCCTTTGCTGTCAATCGACTGTTTGTTTGGCGTCAACCCCAGCGCAACACATTGTGCCTGTAGTGCCGGGCTACCAGCAGCGGCTGCCACACCCAAACAGGCCGCACCAGAATCAATCGCGTTACTGAGCGTCACATCGGCATACTGCGCGCTCACGCCAAAACCGACTGAAAATTTATCGCCAAATTTCATGGCAAAGGATGGATTGATATTAATTGTCGCAAGATCTGATTTAAGCGCATGGTAGCGACCCACCCAGTCATCTTCGTAGTCGACAACCAGACCGAACGGCGCATTGATGCCCAGGCCGAAAACCATTCCCGGTTTAATCGGGTACGCGATATAGGCATTGGGTACAAAACCCACTTCCCCACCGTCATCATTGATGCCGGTCAAAGACCCCCTTACTGTTGTACCACCAGTAAAGGCTGGATTAAGCGAAGAACCTTTATCCGTATAGTCAGCCTTGGGGTCGATGATGTGTAGCGCGGTAACCGCCTGACGCTTTTTAAGCCGCGTCAATGCTGCCGGATTAAACCAGGTCGTCGATGCATCTTCCCCGACTGCTGCCGCACCGGCAAAGGCGTTGCCCATACCGGATGCGGAATTTTCGATGATGGCAAACCCGGCTGCTTGCGTTTGTTGCGCCATCGCACTGAGCAACAATCCAGTAAAAAAAGCAATTCTGGTGGTAGAAAAATTGACTTTCACGGCCTCTCCCCTCTCTTTGATTGTTATAACTTCACATAATCTAGTTCAAAGTAAAAAAATACGCCACTTTTAGCGGCATGTTTCATTTAATCAGCATATTCTGTAAATTTAATATTTGAATTTTTCAGCGCATTTTTAAGCTGCTTTGCTGCAATCAAAACCGACTCTTTCTTACCCTTTACACCCAGCTCAACTTCCCCACGATTCTGTGTGCTTGGCAGACTGGCGATACGAATTTCCGGGTTCGTTTCCAACACATTTTCAAGCAGCGGAATCAATTCACTTTCAGGCGTATTTTCTACTTTTATTAAATATTCAGCATCAGCCTCTGCCTGAAAAAATGCCTGATAATAATGATCCAGCACCCACTCGATCATTGGATGCGCCATGTTCGGGAAACCCGGCACAAAATGATGCTCACGAAGACTGAAGCCTGCCATCTGATTCACAGGGTTTGGAATTAATGTTGAGCCTTCAGGGAATTCAGTCAAATGGATTCGATTGGGATACGCCTGTTGACCGAATTTGTTTTCCAGAATCGTTACAAACTCTTTATGTGGCTCCAATGCAACACCCAAAGCGGTCGCAAAACACTGGCGTGTAATGTCATCCGGGGTCGCGCCAATCCCGCCAAATGAAAAAACCGCAGCGCCACTGGCAAGCGTTTCTTTAAATGTCTGGGTTAATAATTCCGGCTCATCACCGACGATGCGAACTTCCGCTAATTTCAATCCTCTTTTTGAAAGCGCCTCGATCACAAACGGCATATGTTTGTCACGACGCTTGCCGGAAAGCAATTCATCCCCTACGATCACAATTCTAAACTGCATAAACCCGAGTATTGTGTGAAGGGAATGGAATTTTTGGGAAAATCCGGCAAAACAGATTGGACAAATATCGCGACCAGATCGCCGGGAGCGATCTGGAACAGCGTCGCTGGCCCGCAGGGTGGAGGGCAGGAAGCCCGAAATAACGCCCTGGCAATCCAGGGCTTGAGTGATTTTGTTCAAACTGTGCAGTCGATTTTGCCAAAAAACCATTCAGGCGCAGACTGTATTTTGATAACATTGGCTTTCTTCGCTCCATGCGTTTGATTGTACAACCAAAACGCATCATTGGGTGCCGCCTTCGCACAATATTCGGGTTTAAAGGACTCCCATTCAAGTGACGACAGAAAATCAATTTCAGCAGGCCAACCAATTGCTGCGTTTTACGCCCGGAAAAAGTTACACCGCTACTTTAATCTTCTGGATGGTGATCGGCAATCTGCCACTCTTGCTAGTTGTCTTTTTTCTCTCTCGGGCACTCGCGCCAGCGTTCCAGAATGCGCCCACCGCACTGCTGGCAATTGCCGCATCAATCGTCTGGCTAGTCGCCAGTTATTTTGTAATCGCGCGCTTGCTCTCACCTGTAAAACACATGGCCGCGCTGTTGCAAAATCAGGATGAGCCGAACAACGCGGTGTCAGCCTCGCAATATACAATCGAGCACGAAGCGGGAATCATGCTGAATAATTTGCAATCACTGATCAGTCGCGAACAACTGTTACGCAACTGGCTAAATGAAATGACACCCGAAGAACACCTGACCGGATTTTATTCGCACGACTGGACCGAAGCGCGGCTGGAAGAAGACCTGACCCGCGCACACCGGCAAAAAGAAAAGCTCAGCGTCCTGTTACTGGAAGCCAGTAATTACAACGACATCAAAGACCAGGCCGGTTTGAGCGTCGCCAATTACTGCCTGTTATCACTGGCGCAACTGGCAAAAAACGCCACCCGAAAAGGCGACTGGTTAAGCCGCTGGCAAAACAATCAAATTTTAATGGTGTTATGGAATGATCAGAATCAGGCAGCAAATATCTGCAAAAGAATTTTCAGCGCTTTTAAAACTGTCAAATTTGTTGACGATGCAAACCAGTCACTAAGCGTCATACCAAAAGTCGTACTTTTAAACTATAACGGCAGCGACAGCACCAAAGTTGTACTCACGAAACTGCAACACTGCCTGACACAGCATCAGGAAAAAGAAAAAGCCATTATTCACTGTGGAGATGATGTATTGTTATCTGCTCATGAGGACGAGTAGCTTTCCGCCACCCACTTCTCAGCAGGCATATTTTTTTACCAAATCCAGCAACGCCTCCACGTGTACATCTTCCGCATTTAACGCCGGGATATAACAATAGCGCTCACCACCTGCCTGCAAAAAATAATCACGGTTTTCCACGGCAATTTCTTCAAGCGTTTCCAGACAATCCGCCGGAAAACCGGGGCAAAAAACATCGACTTCTTTTTTACCTTTACCAGGTAATGATTTTAATGTCGTTTCGGTATAAGGCTTGATCCATTCGGCCTTGCCGAAGCGGGATTGAAAACTCATTCCCCATTCATTTTCTGCCAGACCTAATTTTGCGACGAGTAATTCAGAGGTGCGTTCACATTGCACCTGATAAGGGTCACCAAGACGGATATTCCGCTTTGGCAAACCATGGTAGGAAAATAATAAATATGGCGCACGTCCCTGTTGTTTCCAGTGATTTTGTATGTGGCTGGCCATCGCTTCAATGTATGGATCGAAGTCATGATAATCTGCCAACATCTGCCAGTCGGGCAGTCGCCGCCAGCCTTTTAGCACATCCGCAATCGCATCGAATGTAGACGCTGTCGTGGTGCTGGAATATTGCGGGTACAGCGGCAGCACCAGCAAACGCTCAACACCTTTGCTTTGCATTTTCTCCAGTACAGATGCAATCGACGGGTTACCGTAGCGCATGGCCAGCTCAACCTCGCATTCATTTTGCAACGCCTGCTGCAACTTTTCTGTTAAGGCCTGACTATGCACCAGCAGAGGCGACCCTTCATCCGTCCAGACAGACGCATAGGCACGAGCGCTTTTCTTTGGCCGGGTGTTGAGAACGATGCCATTCAGAATTAACCACCACGGTATGCGCGGTATCTCAACAACCCGGGGATCCCATAGAAATTCTTTAAGATAACGGCGCGTGGCACGCACAGTTGGCGCGTCAGGCGTACCCAGGTTAACCAGCAATACGCCCGTCTTCTTGTCTTCAGCCATATTATTCTCTGTTATGCTTTAAAAACGAATACAAACCTGCCCTGGAATTCGTTAATATACACGGCCTTTAGTACTCTCTAAACACTGGAGTCTCATAATGCCCCTGAAAGTGGCCGTACCCAAAGAATCTGCAAAGGGCGAACGCCGGGTTGCCATGGAACCCACCGTTGTCAAGAAACTGGCTGCAATGGGTGTTGATGTCCTGCTCGAAAAAGGCGCTGGCGCTAACGCCGGGTTCAAGGATACTGACTTTGGTGAAATCAGCATCAAAAAAGATGCCGCCGGTCTTTTTTCAGAGGCTGATGTTATTTTCAAGGTTCAGGTTCTCAGTGAAGCAGAAATCAAACAACTCAAACCCGGCACCGTTTTGATCGGCACACTGACACCGTTTAAAAATCCTGACCTCATTACCCAGTTACGTGACGCCAAAATTACCAGTTTTGCGATGGAGCTGGTGCCACGTGTTTCACGCGCCCAGGCGATGGACGTGCTTTCATCTCAGGCCGCCGTGGCCGGTTACAAGGCAGCCATCATGGGCGCTGATCTGGCGCCGCGTTTTTTCCCGATGCTGACGACAGCGGCGGGGACCATTCGCCCATCAAAAGTCATTGTGATCGGGGCCGGCGTTGCAGGATTGCAGGCCATCGCGACGGCCAGGCGACTGGGCGCGATGGTGGAAGGTTATGACGTGCGCTCCGCCACCAAAGAACAGGTTGAATCGCTGGGTGCAAAATTTATTGACCTCTCGATCAAAGCTGAAGGAGAAGGCGGTTACGCGCGCGAACTCAGCGATGAGGAAAAGCAACAACAGCAGGAAGAACTGGCAGAATATATTGCGAAAGCCGATGTGCTCATCACCACTGCTGCTGTTCCCGGCCGCCCGGCTCCAAAAATTATTCCAAAATCCACCGTCGAAAAAATGAAAACGGGCGCGGTCATTATCGACCTCGCCGCTGAAGGCGGGGGCAACTGCGAATTGACCAAACCAGGCAAAACCGTCAAACACAAAGGCGTCATTATTCATGGCCCGCTCGACGTACCCAGCCAGGCACCTTTTCACGCCAGTGAAATGTACGCTAAAAATCTGTTCAACTTTCTCAGCATCATGCTCGAAGAAGGTGAATTCAAACCCGACTGGGACGACGAAGTCGTTGCCGGTGCCCTGTTGACACGTGATGGAGAAATCCAGAACGAACAAGTCAAAGAATTTATTGAAGGGAAATAGAAATCATGATTGAAGGTATTGTCGCGCTGTATATTTTTATGCTGGCCGCCGTCGCCGGTTACGAAATTATTTCCAAGGTGCCGGTGATTTTGCACACGCCTTTGATGTCCGGCTCCAACTTTGTGCATGGGATTGTCGTGGTCGGCGCGATGGTTGCGTTAGGGCGCGCTGAAACCGGGCTGGAGATTTTTATCGGCTTTGTCGCTGTCCTGCTTGGCGCAGGAAATGCGGTGGGTGGTTATGTCGTCACCGAGCGAATGCTTGAAATGTTTAAGAGCAGCAAGAAGGGAGATAAATAATGGATTGGTTAGTCCAGGCTGCTTATTTTATTTCTGCGATTCTTTTTATTTTCGGACTCAAACAAATGTCCTCGCCGGTCACAGCACGGCGCGGGATTATCTGGGCGGGGCTTGGAATGGTGGTGGCAACTGCTGTCACTTTTGTTCACCCGCAAATTCACGGAAACTATATCTGGATTATCCTGGCGATGGTCGTCAGTAGCGGACTCGCCTGGTGGTCAGGCAGGCGCGTGGCGATGACCGATATGCCACAGATGATCGCAATTTATAACGGCCTGGGTGGCGGTGCGGCTGCAGCCATTGCAGCGGTCGAACTGGTCAAGCACCATGAAATGCCACTCATCGTACAAATTCTTGCTGTGCTGGGCGCCTTAATCGGCACGATTGCTTTCTCGGGTTCGACAATTGCTTTCGCAAAATTACAGGGCATCATGCGCAAAACATTCCGCTTCAGCGGACAGCAAATCGTCAACCTCGGCCTGTTTGCCCTCACCGCTTTAATCGGCGCATGGATCGCATTCAGCGGCACGGAATACAGCGGATTTGTGTTGCTGATCTTCTTTGTGCTGGCGCTGGCCTTTGGTGTGATGATGACGCTGCCCATCGGCGGTGCCGATATGCCAGTGGTCATTTCCCTGTTCAACGCCCTCACGGGGCTGGCTGTTGGGCTCGAAGGCTACGTGCTGCAAAATCCGGCGATGATGATTGCGGGTATTGTCGTCGGTTCTGCCGGTACACTGCTAACGCAGCTGATGGCCAAAGCCATGAACCGACCGATCAGCAATGTGCTGTTCAGCAATTTCGGCGATACCGGCAGCACTGAAGGCAGCGATGAGGTCGAAGGCACACTTAAACCCATCGAAGCGCCCGACGTTGCGGCCATGATGGGCTTTGCCGACAAGGTCATTATCGTCCCTGGCTATGGCATGGCCGTGGCGCAGGCACAACATAAAATCTGGGAGTTAACCAAACTGTTGCAGGAACGCGATGTCGACGTGAAATTCGCCATCCATCCGGTCGCAGGACGCATGCCCGGTCACATGAATGTGCTGTTGGCTGAGGCCGGCGTGCCTTACGACATTATTTATGATCTGGACGAAATCAACGAGGAATTCGCCACCGCAAATGTTGCGCTGGTGATTGGCGCGAATGATGTGGTTAACCCGGTCGCGCGCAGCAATCCCGAAAGCCCGATCTATGGCATGCCGATACTCAACGCCGACAAGGCGGAAAATGTCATCGTCATCAAACGCGGCAAGGGCGCTGGTTTCTCCGGCATTGAAAACCATCTTTTTTACGCTGACAACACCCGCATGCTTTATGGCGACGCGCAGGCGATGGTGGGCGAACTCATCAGCGCAATTAAAGAATTCTAGCGGGTAAGACAGCTGTTTAATTCGACCGATTTAATTCACAATAGTTGACCCACTATTTACCGGGATTCCCGAGCGCGGTTTTCATATCTGATAACATCCGCTTCCAGGTTTCGCATCTGGGTGTAGTACATGGAACAACAATCAAAACTACCGGTTAACACCTTTCTTCTGCTCATCGCCGCCGCCCTGGTAGCACTGGCCATTTTTTATCAATGGAAACAACAACAGAACCAGAAACTGAATGACAGGCTTCAGGAGGAATACCAACAAGCCCTGATTGAATACAAAACAAACAATATTTATTACGACCCCAAAGCCACCATCCAGTGGATTCAGCAACGTCAAAATCCTGCGGGTTATTTTGTACCCAATCCCGATCTGTTATTCGAACCTTCGCAACTCAACAACAATACCCTGCGCGCAACACGGTATGCTGTTTCCACTTTAAAAGATCTGAATGCACTTGATGCAATCAACAAAAAAGCAGTCGGAGAATTTATCCTCCATTTGTATTTGCCGGATATATTGCAGTCTGTACCTGATCAATATCGCAAAATTTATAAATCAGGTGGCCCGTATGCGGGCTTCAGGACAATTGCCGGTTATCCGGCAGGTGTGCGGCCGACCATGGACGCGCTAATCACACTGGATGCGCTGGGCATGCTGGATGACCCACGAATCAACCTCGCGCATATCCGGCATTTTATTCTTGCCCACCAGAACCCCGATGGCGGTTTCTGGGACGAGCATTATCCCAAACTGGGTTTTGCATCGAGCATGAAATGCACTTCCTTTGCGATGCGCGCGCTGGATATTCTCGTTGGCCACGAAAACCGAGCATTACCCGAGTCTGTTACGAATGGCGTCAGGCAGTTTGTTCAGGCCAGTCTGGACAAAGACAGTAACGGCTATGCCTCCAGGCCGGGGGAAAAAGCATCTGATAGCTACAACAGCTTCCGCGCGTTCATCTCTTTGTGGAATCTGGAAGCCGGCACACCCCAGCAGCGAAAGCGTGCAGTCAGCCAGCACATCAACGTGGACCAACTGACGCAGCATCTCATTACCGCGCATTACCTCCCGAAAGTTGGCGCCTTCTCACGCCAGCATGTTAACGGACAAGACAAGCCCTCAATAAAAGCCACGCACCTGATTGTCTGGCTGATGCATGACATGGATCGGCTGAATCAACTCGACACAAAAAAAATCAGTCAATACGTTATATCCCAGAGAACCAGTCCGGGACAATATGGTGGTGATATTTACACAACTTATTCCGCCATCGGACTGTTACAAAAAATGGGGATTTCGACCGAACCACTACCTCTGCCAGAGAAACCTGAAAAGACGGCAAACATACCGGAATATTTACCAACGACTTTTTATCTGGCGGCGTTGGCTGTGCTGGTACTGGGATATTCATCAAAAAAACACGAACTAGAAAACATCAATCGCGCCCTGTCCCAGCAGGCTAACATTGACGGCCTGACCGGCATTTATAACCGGCAAAGATTTGAGACACTCGCCGCGCAGGAAATTGAAGTTTCCAGACGCTACAAAAGACCATTATCCCTGATCATGTTTGATGCGGACAACTTTAAATCCGTCAATGACAGTCATGGTCATATTGCAGGCGACAGAGTACTAAAATTAATTGCTGAACTCGTCTCCAGCCATTTACGTGATGCGGATATTTTTTCCCGCTGGGGTGGCGAGGAATTTATTATTCTTGTTCCAGAAACTGACCAGAAGGGTGCCGCAGAACTTGCCGAAAAACTTCGCCACATTATTGCAAATCACGATTTCAATATCGGGCAAACCATCACCTGCAGTTTTGGTGTTACGCAACTTGAAACAGAAAATGAAATCGAAGAACTTACTCACCAAGCAGACATCGCGCTATACACTGCAAAGCGGCAGGGAAAAAACAGAGTTGAAGTTAGTTATTAACCCGGCAACCTAATATATATGGTTCAGCCGCTGTGTGCCGGGTCGCGGCAAGGCATCAATACGCCGCTGTAGCACTCCTACAGCAAGTATTGATAACGCAGTCCGTGGCC
>DTYI01000262.1 GCA_012961935.1 Thiotrichales bacterium
CAAGCTGGCAGAACCACTCTACACGCTGTCCAACTGATTAATTTAGGTTGAAAATGGGGCATAAGGAGTATGCCCCCGACTTACGGCTATTTATGCAACCTGCGCATATTTAAGCAGATCAATAATCTGGAATTGATTGGCATCTTCCTGAGGCACGTTTTCTGACGGAAGATAATCCAGACCTTTGCCTGTGCGGTTGCGGTATTCTTCCAGCAAACCGACGATGACTTCTGCAACCACACGTCCACCGACGGGTCCGAGCTTGTTGCCTGAACCGAAGGTTTGCGCCTCTTCCAGACAGTAGTACCACAACGGTGTTTGCTTGAAGCCCAGATCTACCAGGGCATCATTTACCTCCAGCACACTCCCGCCAATCAGCTTGCCGTCTGCCTCCATTTTCTGCGCAGCAGCCTGACCGGAAGGCAGGCGAAAACTCAGCCCGCGTCGCAGATTGCGTGCAGCCAGCGAATCACCTTCGATGCCGGTAATGCGCATGGGCATTGCCATCAGCGAGTGTGGCAGCGCAGGGTCAATTTTCCTGGCCATCAGCGTGTCGCCACCACCCTCTAACTCGAACAGGTATTTCCAGTCAATTTTACTATCGACATCGCGGAAGCTGCCCAGCTCAAACACAGTGACATCCTTGCAATTATCGTTGTAATCATAGGTCGCACGTACCTGGCTGTGACCATAGCGATAAGCCGCTACCGAAAATTCAACCGGCATGCACGGTAATTTTCCCTGTTTGGGGCGATAATAATAATTGCCGTTTGTGCAGATATCGTTCAGTAAGTCCTCATCGATAAGACGTGGAAGAAAGTCCTCCAGAATGACGCGGTGGTAGTAATGAATAAGCGTGTCGCGCGCCTCTTCAAAGTCATGCGTATGGCTAAGTATTTCATTGTGAACCTCGATCATGGCCAGTTGCAATTGTGAAACGAATGGGTTTTCGTCATTACGTGGGTCACCGATCACGGCTCGGCGAATGGGCTTGCCACCCTGACTCCCAACGCGAATGCGCAGCAAATCACGAAATTTATCACCCGTGTGCGTGTCGGTAGCAGAGCGGGTAATAATCCTGCCATCTGGCTTGTAGATATAAGGCGTGGCGTCGCGCCCACCCGCGTAAACACAATCCAGATCCAGCGTGGGCGTGCGGGTATTCCGGATGCTGCCCGGTGCCGCCAGTGAATCCAGTTGGGAAACGGTATCCAGCGTAATGTCGTGATCGATAAACTGGCCAAAAAAAGTAAACCCAGCCGGCACATTGCTATCTCCGATCGCGCCTGCTGCATTTAGCTCATCCATCGGCCCGTCCGTTTTCCCCAGCTCATTCAACAGATGCCTCGAGCTGGTGTCTGGCCGAGCCATTTTTGGTTTGAACAAACGACAGAAGCGACCCTCAACTTCTGCAACCTGACCGTGATGACAAGTGTGATATAAATCGTTTACGCTCCCTTCGGAGCCGTGGTGTCCAGTTTCCATTTTTAAATCCCTCAGTAAATTATTTCCTTCGCTTTCCATAAAAAGCGTACCTGCCAGACAATTTTCTGCCTGAGCAGTTTATAATTAGTCTAATAATTAATTCGTTGCAATGTGAATATTCACCTTTTTTATTACAACTAAATTAGCCAGCGAAAGCTGCTTAATGAATATCCTTTGGGTGAATGACTCACAGGGTGTAGAAGCGAGAGGTTTAGAATGAGGTTTGAGGTGGAATTTTTAAGAAGCGGATAGTTTCACAGCCTATTAAGTTTATATTTTTTATTCCTCGTTTATGGGCTGCATCACAAACCTATTAATTACACCAAACAAGACTAGACATGCCAAGAGTAAGTTGGTAAAGTTGTTTACCAACTTGGTAAACTAAATGGATATTGGCCAATTGGATTTCAACATTCCTGATGACAAACTTCGGACACTTTGTGAGCATGAGAAAACCGCTGTTAAAAACTTGGGCACACCTTGCGCGCGAAAACTTCGAGCCAGATTGGCGGATTTAATGGCAGCCGATAATGTCAGAGCGTTGGTTGCAGGGCATCCGCACCCACTGAAAGGCAACCGGCATGGACAATTCGCACTTGACCTTCATGGCGGTGTCCGCCTTGTTTTTAAATCAGCCAATAATCCTATCCCCTGCCACGATGATGGAGGGATTAACTGGTCGTTAGTTACAAAAGTGAGCATTGTTTACATAGGAGATTACCATGATTGAACAAACCACTGCTTTTCAGCCAGGCTGGGTATCCCCACCCGGTGACACTATTGCTGATCTACTAGAAGAGAAGAGTTGGACTCAGGCTGAGTTTGCACAACGTTGCGGCTACACCACTAAACACGTAAGCCAGTTAATCAACAGCAAAGCCTCTATTACCGAAGAAACCGCCATTAAACTGGAGAAAGTACTTGGTAGTGATGCGCGATTTTGGATAACACGTGAAGTGCAATTTCGTGAGTCATTGGCGCGCCAACAGGAGTTTGATGCGCTAGAGAAAAACGCTGACTGGCTCAAAAAATTACCACTCGCGGATATGGTTAAATATGGATGGCTCAGAAAATTCAAGCATAAAGGCCAACAGGTTGCTGAATGCTTAAAATTTTTTGGTGTCGCATCAGTGGACGCTTGGGAAAAACGTTACGCAGAGCCAATTGCAGCATTTAAGGCATCAAATAAATTTAAAAAAAATGATGCCGCTGTATCGGCATGGCTACGTCAAGGTGAGCGCGAAGCCGCTGATATCGTTTGTGCACCATTCAATAAGGCCGGATTCAAACAAGCTCTGAATGAATTCCGCGCCCTTACCAGCGAACCTGCCCCTGATAAATTTATTCCTACACTCGTGCAAACTTGTGCACGAGTAGGAGTTTCCGTGGTTCTCGCACCTGCTCCAAAAGGTTGCCCGATCAGTGGTGCCACCCGCTGGTTATCACCAGATAAGGCTTTGCTGATGCTGAGCCTACGTCATAAATCCAATGATCATCTATGGTTTGCATTCTTCCACGAGGCGGCACACTTATTACTGCATGGGAAAAAAATGATGTTTCTGGAGATTGAAGGCTTGGATAATAAGCACGAAAAGGAAGCAGACAAGTTTGCTAGAGATTGGCTTATACCACCGAGTGAAGCTAAGGAGCTACTTTCTATTAAAAAAAACGATGCTGGTATTGAAGCATTTGCTCAAAAGACAGGTGTGGCGCCAGCTATTGTTGTTGGGCGCATGCAAAAAGAAGGTTACCTTCCCTGGGGGAGCTTCTTAAATAAATTCAAGGTACGCTACCAATGGAATCATGAAGGTTGATGATATATGGCCCAGATTTTTACTGCATAAGGAGAAAATCGTGTACGTTAATCTATTCAGGCACAAATTTACTTATAAAATTTCCTGAGTCTGTAAATTAAATTGTGTAACTGCTCATATTCTAATACCTTAAACAAAAAGGAAAGATTATGAGCAAACCTACTACAAACAGTGAAATCAAAGC
>DTYI01000263.1 GCA_012961935.1 Thiotrichales bacterium
ACAACACTCAATCGCCCATCCGGGGCGATTGACCCCGATTGCTACTCACAGCAACGGGGCGACTGAAAGGGGGCTATTATAACCTGATAGGCTTTTCTCGTTCCCACTATCCTCAGTGGAAACGCATACATATCTTCATTAATTACTTGTAGACGTTCCTACGCAGCAGCTATGAAAGAGAAAACCATAAACTCAATATAGCAACATGAGCGTTGGGTTTATGTATCAATTATAAACCAAGGTTAAGAGTGTATTTTGTAATCGCTGTTAAGCTGCTCACAACACCGATAACCAATACGTCCTGCTTCGTAGCGCCGTAGCGCCGTAGGGCGGATAAGCCTGCGCCATCCGCCGCATGAATGCCCACACAAATTACGCTCTTTCCCCCACGTTCAAAGAAACATCCTCACCCCATTCAGGCAGATAAATACCACGTTCAACTAAACGGTGAAATGTGGAATGCGGCCAGTCTTTCACAGACTTTACCAACCCATGCTTAACGGGATTAAAATGAATGTAATCCATGTGACGTTTATAATCCAAATCGTCCCGGATGGTATGTTCCCAAAACCGTCTTTGCCAGATGCCACGTTCATTTCGTTTGATTCTGACTTCTGATCGATATTCAGAATCTGGAATTGATTTTGTAAAATATTTTTTGATGGCTCGCCAACGGTCGGAATATTTGGCGTCACCTTCAGGAAGTGTCCAGATGCAATGCATGTGATCGGGCAGAATTACCCAGGCATCAATATGGAAAGGTGCTTTCCTGCGTGTTTTACGGATAGCTGTTCGTAGAGCATCAATGTGGTCTACCAGTATTTGTTTTCTTCGTTCCAATAAATTGACAGTGAAGAAATAGGTTCCTCCTGGTACACGGTTACGGCGATAATTTGACATATTGCGAATCTTTTCCATGCGGCGGATGGCGCAGGCTTATCCGTCCTACATTTTTATAAAAAAGTCAGCTAAACGCAGCCCACATCAATTATTTAAAACCACGGCTCTTTTGTATCAAATCATACGCCGTATGAATTTCCTGCGATCGTTCGGTTGCTTCTTTAATCATGTCTTCAGGCAAACCTTGTCCCATGAGTTTGTCAGGATGAAATTCACGCACTAAACGGCGGTAGGCTTTTTTGATTTCTGCATCGCTATCATTTTTTGAAACGCCCAACGCCTGATATGCCGCATCAATTGCACTGGCTGAGGTGTAACCCTCTGCGCCAGGTCGTCCGCCGGTTCGATGATAAGCGCCACCTGCAAATTGATCCTGCGCTTGCAACATGGCCATTAATTGTTCGAAAGCCTGTGGTGAAAAACCTAACTGGTGCGCAACCTCACGCATTAAGTTGGTTTCATTAGGATGAAGTTGTCCATCGGCCAGTGCAACACGCACCAGATAAACCATCAGCATTTGTTTGAGGTTAGGTGACGCTGCTGTAACAGAATTAAATTCCAGGATAAGCGCATCAATTGTGTAACTTTCTTTTGAACCTGTTTTGAAATATTCTATCGCCTGCTTTCGATGGCTGGCGGACATGTTGAGTTGTTTCATAAACTGCTCAACGTGCGAGATTTCTTGCTCTGATACGCGGCCATCTGCTTTGGCCAGTTTTCCCATCAGGGTAAATGCAGTTTTAAAAAAGACGGATTGTTTTTCTGTTTTTATGCCGGAAATTCCAGCAACATTTCCAAAGCCACTGAGCTGACCTATTAGTCCACCAGAAAGTTTGAAGCTGATAAAGGCGCCCACCAGAAAACCGATAAAGCCTGCGAAAATGCTGCGGCCAAAGATGAAGTAGAACAGGACAGCGGTGATATATTTAATTAATTTCATCGTTTAACCGGCGACTGTGAATAAATTTATGAGCGTTACTTTTTGAAAACGAATCGCGAAAAGGAACGGGGCTTTAAGAATGGGTATCCTAACATCCTGGCTGTATTGTACATATCCGGCCCTAACTGCTTATGTGGTACTTGTGAGTGGCTATACCCGAACCATTTGCATTGCCGTTCTAATCGCAGATTCCAGACTACCTGTTTCTGCTTTGCCGGTTGCGGCCAGTTCCAGCGCGGTGCCATGATCGACTGAGGTCCGGATTATCGGCAGGCCAAGGGTAATATTTACGGCCTGGCCAAAGCCCGAATATTTCAGTACCGGCAGGCCCTGATCATGGTACATGGCGAGAACGGCATCAGCATGTTTCAAATTTCGATGGGTGAAAAGTGTGTCGGCTGGTAATGGGCCGATGAGATTTATTCCCTCGTCTCGTAACTTTTCCAGAACAGGTGAAATAATCTCGATTTCTTCCATACCAAGATGGCCATCTTCCCCGGCGTGGGGATTGAGTCCGCAGACCAGGATGCGGGGTGCTTTAATGTGAAATCGTTCTACCAGATCGGCATGCAAAATTCGACAAACCCGCTCCAGTCTTTCTGGTGTGATGGCTGCGCTGACTTTGTTGAGTGGCAGGTGAGTGGTCACCAGCGCAACGCGCAATTCGTCTGTGGCCAGCATCATGACGGGATGCACGTCATCACCACAGCGCGCCGCTAAAAATTCAGTATGCCCCGTGAAGGGAATGCCCGCTTCATTGATAATCCCTTTGTGTACCGGGCCGGTCACCAGCGCATCAAATTGTCCTGACAGACAACCATCCGTTGCCTGGCGCAAAGTTTCCAGCACGTATTCTGCATTGGCTGGATCAAGTTTCCCCGCTGTGGCGGATTTATTTAAAGGTACGGGCAGGCAGGTCAAACAACTTTGCACGCTGCGGTCAGGCGTCTCATCAGGATTATTAAATTCATGGATCGTCAGTGGAAGTGATAGAGACTTTGCGCGCTGTTCCAGCAAGTCAGGGTCGGCTACAACAACCAGTTCTGTCGTCTGCCGCGCTTGCGCAAGCTGGATAATTAGATCCGGGCCGATACCTGCTGGTTCGCCCGGAGTGACTGCAATTCTTGAAACCATTTAGCAAGACTCTGACTTGATTACCAAATTCCTGAGGAGTAATTCACCGCAAAGACACAAAGAATTAATAATAAAAAACCTTTGCGTACTTTGCGTCTTTGCGGTGCTATTCAAACACTACACTATTTAGCCGTCAGCCCTTCATACCCGGAATACGGTATTCCACATAGGCTTCATCACGCAGCCGGCGAAGCCATAGCAGCTCAGCTTCTTCCTGTTTTTGTTTTAATAGAAATTCTCGCGCTTTGGATTGCAACAACTCCTGAGATATCGGTGCATCTCGACGCGCCATAACCTGAACAATATGCCAGCCAAAAGCGCTCTGAAAGGGCGGGCTGATCTCACCAGGTTTTAACTGGTTGATTGCGTTTTCAAATGCGGGCACAAATTTGCCCGGCCCGGCCCAGCCTAAATCGCCACCCTGTTTTGCACTGCCTTTATCCAGAGAGTTTTGTTTGGCCAACTGAGCAAAGTCTGCGCCCTGTTGAATTTGTTCGCGCAGGTTTTCCAGCTTTTCTCTTGCCTTTTCGCCTTTCATCAATATGTGGCGAGCGCGGGTTTCAGTGACTGTTCCTGCGGTGCTTTCCTTTTTGTCAACCAGCTTGACGATATGAAAACCACTGACGCTGCGTATCGGTTTGCTGATCTGCCCTGGCTGCATTTGCAATACGGTATCGGCAAAAATAGTTGGTAACTGGTTCCCCTCACGCCAACCCAGGTCACCCCCCTCCAGCGCTTTTTGTCCATCGGAATGGGCAACAGCCAGCCTGGCAAAATCAGCCCCCTCTTCCGCTTTTTTACGCACCGATTCGGCTTTATTTTTGGCGGCCTGCAATTGCTCAGGCGTCGCAGCTTCCGGCAGGGTTATTAAAATATGACTGATGCGATAAGCACTTTGATTATTCCCGCCCAGATCTTGCTGCTTTAAAAAATCTTCAACTTCCTGCTCGCTGACCCTGATGTTGCGCTCTACCTCTCGCTTGCGTAATTGACTGATCATCAGCTCGTCGCGGATATCTTTACGAAAGCTGGCGTAATTAATCCCTTCCTGTATCAAGGCCTGCCGGAACTGAGACAGACTCATACGGTTTTTGCTGGCGACTTTGCTGATAGCGCGGTTTAACTCGGCATCGTCAATACGAATGCCGCGATCATGAGCACGCTGCAGCTGCAACTTTTTAACGACCAGCCGTTCCAGTACCTGGCGGATAAAAACATCTCTCGCAGGGAGCGGTGTTTTCCGAGCCTGGAGTTCACGCTGAATGGTCATGCCTTCTTTTTGTAACTCCAGCTGGGTCACGACATCATCACCAGCAATGGCTACGATACGATCAAGCCATTGCACCTCCGCCTGCACTGCGGATGTGGCCAGTAAAATTAACAATGGAAAAATTTTATTCATCATCTGTTTCATAACCTGTAATGCGTTCCTGCAACAATTGTGACCCTTCTCCAAATGAGGCGAGCCCTTTGAAAACCAGTTGCAGGGATATGTTGTCATTATATTCGTTTTCATCATCTGTGACATAGCGCTGTCCAACCAGCCGCGCTTTCCAGCAGCAGCTTTCATATTCCAAGCCACCCAGGATGTCGATATCACGGCTTTCATCATGAGAATACAGCCATCGTCCCAACAAACGCCAGCGCTGGTTTAGCGGCCAGCCAAAGGAAATGCCGGTTTGTTGCAGGTCATCCCGCCGGTAGATATGCTCCAGATTGGCCAGGCGACGGTTGTTGCCACGATACCCCAACGTGAGGTTAAAGCGTTCAGTTTCATTCAGATCTTCACTGGCCACAATGGTGCTGCGCGCAACCCACTTTGTACCAGGCGTATAGGATAATTCTGCGGCGAAACTGGAACGAGTATCGGTCTCCGGGGCTGTATTATTCAAAGAAACTTCACGGTCCTTAAAATATAAAATTTGACCAATACTGGCGCGCCAGTTTTCCTGGCCACTATTGCTATCAAGATGGCGCGAAGTCAGCGCAAACGTCAGTTGGCTGGCGTCGCCAACTCGGTCACGTCCGCTAAAGCGGTTTTCACGAAACAGACTGGGAAAATTGAATACCGGCTCACTGGTATCAAATAAAGGGATATTATCTTGCTGACGTAACGGTGCATAGAGATAAAACAGGCGGGGTTCCAGCGTCTGGATATTGTCGTTTTCTGTAAATCGTTCGAAAAACAGGCCGCTATCCAGACTGACAACCGGCAAGTTGCGTTCAAGATCAAGATTGTCTAAATCATATTGGGTGTAGTGCCAACTGAAGGCGGGCTGAAAAAACCATGCTGGTGCATCCTTGCGCCAACTCAAACGCGGCACGATGTCCAGACGATCACCGTTAACATTTACTGAATGTGAAAAGCGGGTGTACTGACTGTCAAGCGATAACGCCAGACCATGAAAGTCTTTCGGCAGCGTTGCACGGAAATCAAGTTGCGGCAGTAAACGATATGGTTTGTCGGTATCGCTGATATTTGGATCAATCGTCTGATAAGCGCGACCGAGTGCCGCGAAAGTAAACCAGCGATCACTGTAACGAAGGTCTGCCTGGCGCTGCAGGTGGCTAATACTGCCCAGCCTGAGGCTATTGCCAAAATCATCCAGATAATCATCATCTGAAACATGGCTACCGTCCAGGTTAAGCTGCCATTTTTTGCCTGGTTTTCCCGCATGGTGTAGTGCAAAAAGCTCACGATCCTCGTCTGTTTTATTGTCATTTGGCAGGTAATTTACCTGGAGGCTACCTTTATGCCGGGCGGAGAGATAACGGAATTCATTTTGTAGCATGACACCACGCTTGCTCATGATTCGGGGTGTAATGGTGGCATCATATTGCGGGGCAATATTCCAGTAGAAAGGTAACTCCAATTCTGCACCAGTCGGATCACCCCGGCCAAACTGAGGAAACAGAAACCCTGTTTTGCGCTCACCACTGATCGGAAAGGTGACCGTCGGCAGGTAGAAAAAGGGAATATCCTTGAAGCGGAATACGGCGTTTTTTGCTGTACCGAGTCCCTTGTCACGATCCAGGGTGATTTTTCTGGCTTTGATTTCCCAACCGTTCTTTTTCGCTGGGCAGGTACTATAGGTGCTGTTCTTCAGCGTCGAAATGTTACCAACTGTTTTTATTTCATCTGCCTTGCCATAAGCGTGCCTGGGCTTGTAGGTATACTCAACATCGGTAAAATGACTCAGCTTGTTTTTTTCCTCAAAAACAGCCTGTGCAGCACGCACATCCAGTTTGCCATCACTGGCACGAATGCCGCCTCGCGCTTCAATGTTTTTATCTTTGGTGATGGTGACATCAGTGGCTTCGATTTGCCGACCGGCCTGCTCCAGAATGACGTTGCCCTGAAACTGAATCGCATCGTCGTAACGGCCCGTCACATCATCTGCGCTGATGCGCGTAGATTGATCTGCTGAGTTAACCGTTGTTTCCGGAACCAGAAAATCTTGAGGTGGGCAAAGTTTCCAGCTGGGTTCCGCGATCGCAGAATTCACCCACAGCAGTATCGGTAAAAAACAGGTTACCCATAGAAACTGTTTGAAATTGCGTGGCTGTAGCCGGGTCACCCGCATGGAGTAACCCGGCAACACGACTGAATCGTTAGCCCAGAACTTCAGTGATCTTGGCAAAAATCTCGGCAATTTCACCTTCGCCCGAAACAGATTTCAGCTTACCCTGACTTTTATAATAGGCAATCAAAGGCTCGGTTTGTTCCTGATAAACTTTAAGACGATTACCGACTGTTTCTTCATTGTCGTCGGCACGGTGTACCAGGTCATCACTACCGCATTTATCACACACGCCTTCCTGCTTGGGCGGGTTGGTATAGCGGTTGAAAATAGCGCCACATTTGCCACAGGTCAGTCGCCCGGTCAGGCGCTTCATCAGGCTGTCGAATTCAACGTCAATCAACAGTGCCGTATCGAGTGGCTTGTTTAGCTCATTCAGCAGGGCATCCAATGACTCGGCCTGAGAAGTGTTGCGCGGAAAACCATCCAGAATAAAACCATTCTGGGCGTCGGCTTCCTTGAGGCGGTCAGCAATCATGCCGAGCACGATTTCGTCAGAAACCAGCTCACCGGCATCCATTGCAGCCTTGGCCTTGAGGCCGAGCTCTGTCCCCGCACCCACTGCTGCACGCAGCAAATCGCCGGTTGAGATTTGTGGAATGTTGTAACGTTCGATTAATTGTTTTGCCTGGGTGCCTTTACCGGAACCGGGCGCGCCGAGAAGTACGAGTCTCATTTTTCCCCCTGAAATTTCTATAAAGATTTTACGTCGCGGGTTTTATACCAGTGTTACCATGCGCCCGCAAGCTTCATTTTTTTCGGTAGCTGAGACATCAGAGTTCCCCTGTATTATTTTCACGGGATATAATCTTCATCGTTTAACCTTGTTCTTCCCGGGAGTTTTACTGAGTGTCCAGATCTCACAAGATCAAGGATCTTCATCTTGAATACCGAATTTTTAGCGGGCGTATTATTCTGGTCGTTATTCTCACGGTTGCGATCACGATTGCACTGGCCAGCCGGCTGGCCTGGTTACAGATTCATTCGCATGGTTATTACAGCAATCTTGCAGAGGACAACCGTGTCAAACTCTCACCTATTCCACCCAGCCGAGGTCTGATTTACGATCGTAACGGCGACTTGCTGGCCGAAAATCTGCCCGGTTTCAGCCTGGAAATTACGCCGGAAGAGGTCAAGGATATGCCTGCCTTGCTGAGAGATTTAAGCCAGGTCCTGAACGTCGCCGAGAAAGATATTCTGGACTTTGAGAAGCTACATAATCGCTTACCGGGTTTTGAGTCCATTCCCCTGCGCCTGAATCTGAGCGAGGAAGAAGTGGCCGCTTTCGAAGTGACGCGTTACCGTTTCCCCGGCACAAAGGTAGTGGCCCGGCTGAAACGAAATTATCCCTATGGTGAATTGTTTGCCCATGTCCTGGGTTATGTCGGCCGCATCAACGAACAGGAACTCAATCAGATTGATGAGGGCAACTATCGCGGCACGAATTACATCGGCAAGCTGGGTGTGGAGAAATACTACGAAACGATCCTGCACGGCAAAAGCGGCGTCGTCCAGGAAGAAGTCAATTCCAAAGGTCGTCCGATTCGCATTCTCGAAGAGCAGCCTGCCACCGCCGGAGACAGCCTGATATTGAGTATTGATGCAAAGCTGCAAAAGGTGGCGATTGATGCACTAGGTGATTACAGTGGCTCTGTAGTTGCGTTAGACCCCCGCAATGGTGAAATCCTGGCGATGGCCAGCACACCCAGCTATGACGCCAATATGTTTGTTGGTGGCATTTCAAACAAAGCGTATCAGTCTTTACGAAATAACCCTGAGCGCCCTTTGTACGACCGCGCTCTGAGAGGGCAATATCCGCCCGGCTCGACTATCAAACCTGTCATTGCGCTGGCCGGGCTTGAGTTTGACAAAACCACACCCTGGCGAACCATTCGTGATCCGGGTTTTTTCAAGCTACCCAAACAGCCCCGCAAATATCGTGACTGGAAAAAAGGCGGGCACGGTATGGTTGACCTGGACAAAGCCATCACCCAGTCCTGTGATACCTATTTTTACGACCTGGCAAACCGTCTGGGTATCGATAACATGCACGACATGGGGAGTCGTTTTCGGCTGGGCCAGAAAACAGGCATCGATTTGCCGGGCGAAGCGAGCGGTCTCATGCCATCACGGCAGTGGAAACGCAAAAGACATCGCCAGCCCTGGTTTCCAGGCGAAACATTAATTGTGGGTATCGGACAGGGTTATATGCTGACCACCCCCCTGCAGCTTGCCACCGTCGCCAGCTGTATCGCCATGCGAGGCGCCTGCCAGACACCGCATATCCTCAAAACACGGCTCAGACAGGGAAAAGGCCGTGAGAATAAAACGGTCGAAGGCTGGATGGTTGCGTTAAAAAATTCGAACAACTGGGACCATATTATCCAGGGCATGGTGCACGTCATGCACGGTAAAAGAGGAACTGGGCGACGCGCGGCGGCTGGTGCGAAATATCAAATCGCAGGAAAAACAGGTACTGCGCAAGTGTTTAGCCTGAAAGATGACGAAGAATACGAAGCAGACAAGCTGGCTCGACACCTGCTTGACCACGCGCTCTTTATTGCCTTCGCACCGGTTGAAAATCCACAGATCGCCATCGCCGTGGTCGTTGAACATGGGGGTCATGGCGGCGCCACGGCAGCGCCAATCGCGCGGCAGGTTATGGATGCCTGGCTGCTAAAAGATGAAAAAAAGAATGGCCCGACAGACAAACAAAAAGCTGAGCAAGGTGGCTAGCCCGTATATTTCATGAAGAGAGCGTTTTTCAGAAAAATGCTCATGCCTGCATGGATGCAGGTAGTAGAGCAACGCAGGAGCAGTTGCCGAGGCACAAACTGTATTTTTTGAAAATCGGCAAAAGTTACCCAACCTTTTGATAAAACGAACTAAATCAAAATTCAGGAGCCGCCTTCATGCAATATGCGGGTTTAATCAAATTAATCAAAAATAAAATTAGCTTAGTTTAGAGAACAAATTCATAAGTAGGAATAAAATTGCTTCAAAGCTTAGTTAAAATGTATAATCAAATATTATGGAAGATTATTGGAGTTTCTCAGCCATATTATGTAAGATTTTATGAAAAAAATCTGAATATGTTA
>DTYI01000264.1 GCA_012961935.1 Thiotrichales bacterium
CCAGAAATTCCATTCCTTCATGCAATATCCGGGCTAAATAATATGTTTGAACTGGTAAAAGCAGGTGGCTGGCTGATGCTGCCGATCATCATTTTTTCGATCGCCTCATTGGCGATTATTATTGAACGCTTCTGGAGCCTGCAACGCAAAAAAGTAATCCCCGAACAGGCAGTCAATAAAATCTGGCAATGGGCGCAGAGTAATGAGCTGACATCAAAAAGAATTAACGAGCTGCGTGAAAGCTCCCCCCTGGGTCGCGTACTGGCGGCAGGTCTGATGAATTCGAACCAGGCGCGCGCAGTCATGAAAGACAGCATTGAAGATACAGGTCGCCATGTGGTCCATGACTTACAAAAATTCCTCAATTCGTTGGGGACGATTGCTGCGGTTTCACCCCTGCTGGGTTTGTTGGGTACGGTGCTGGGCATGATCAAGGTTTTCAGTGTCATTACGAGTGTCGGCGTAGGTGATCCTTCAGAGTTGGCCGGTGGCATTTCCCAGGCACTGATCACGACGGCTGCGGGTATTTCAGTTGCAATCCCCAGTTTGATGTTCTACCGCTATTTTCGTGGCAAAGTAGATGACCTGGTAGTTGATATGGAGCAAGAAGCGCTGAAACTGGTTGACGGTATCCACAGCCAGCGCGAACGCACACCTGCAAAGAATAAGAAGAAGGACGAAAAATGAATTTCAAGCAGGTTGAAGATGAAGAAGTCAACATCGGTCTGACGCCGCTGATTGATGTGGTGTTTATTCTGCTGTTGTTTTTCATGGTGACAACCACCTTCAACAGGCATGCTGAACTCAAAATTGATTTACCGGAAGCCAGTACAGAAGCCAAACCAGGTGAAGAGAAGCAACTTGAAATCACCATCAATGCCGATGGCGAGTTTTACGTCAATGGCAAAAGCGTGGTGAACACCCAGCAGAAAACGCTACTGACCGCAATTCTTAAGGAACTGGAAGGAGACAAAGATATTCCGGTCAGTCTTCGCGCTGATGCAAAAACACCTCACCAGTCTGTTATTACCGCGATGGACGCATTAGGCAAGCTGGGTCTGACACGCCTTTCGATTGCAACGACCCAGACAGGCGAGTAAAGCGATGCGGGCTAGCCCTCCACAAGGCCAGGGCATGGCAATTTATAAGCGCTTGTTGGGATACAGTTTGAAGCAATGGCCGCTGATGCTGATCGCAATTATTGGCATGTTGATAGCGGCTGTCACTGAAGCGGGCTTTGCCGCGCTAATGAAACCACTGCTGGACGGCAGCTTTGTCGAACGCGATCCGGCTGTTACGCGTCTCGTGGCAGGGTTGATGCTGTTTATTTTTTTCGCTCGAGGCATGGCCTCTTTTGCAACCAGCTATTTGATGGCAAAAGTCGGCTGGTCTGTCGTCAAGCAATTGCGTACCGCACTTTTTAACAAGTATCTGCATCTGCCTACCAGCACCTTTGATGCCGGGTCGAGTGGGCAATTATTATCACGCATTATTTACAATACAGAACAGGTGGCTTCTGCTGCCACCAGTAGTATGACGGTACTGGTTAGAGATTCGGCAACCGTCATCGTGTTGCTCGGGTGGATGCTCTACCTCAACTGGAAATTGACGTTGGGATTTCTGGTGATTGCACCGCTCGTCACATTGATCGTGATTTATATTACTAAACGTTTTCGCAAAATCAGTCGACGCATTCAAAACTCAATGGGTGATGTTGCGCATGTTGCGGAAGAAATGATTGAAGGCCACCGGGTTGTAAAAGTTTTTGGCGGCCAGGATTATGAGCAGGCACGGTTTGAACAAGCCAATGAGAACAATCGCAAACTCAATTTGAAAATGGTGGTCACGAAATCAGCAGGCACACCCATTGTGCAGATCTTTGTCGCTTTTGTGCTGGTCGGAATTATCTTGTATGCCTCCAACCCACGATTCAGTGACACCATTACCGTTGGCACATTTATGTCATTCATGGCAGCCATGATGATGTTGCTGGCACCGATCAAGCGCCTCACCGATGTCAACGCGCCGATCCAGAAAGGTATCGCAGCAGGTGAAGATATTTTTTCCATGCTGGACGAGACGGAAGAGCAGGACACAGGCAGCATTCACATCGATAACGCCGAAGGCAAGCTGGAATATAAGGATGTTAATTTCAGATATAACAATGAGTTAGAATATATTCTGAAAGCAATTAATTTTACTGTAAACCCTGGCGAAACGGTTGCATTAGTCGGCCGTTCCGGTAGCGGAAAATCAACCCTGGTCAATCTGTTGCCACGTTTATATGACGTCACTGAAGGTGAGATTCTGCTTGATGATATTTCCATTGACCGGATTCATTTGCGTGATCTGCGCGACCAGATTGCCTATGTCGGTCAGGACGTCATCCTGTTTAATGACACCGTGCGTAACAACATCGCCTATGGCCGTCTGCAAAATGCGACGGATGCAGAAATAGAAAAAGCGGCAAAGGCTGCACATGCCTGGGAATTTATTCAGGCCATGCCGGAAGGTTTGAATACTGAGGTAGGGGAGAACGGCGTACTGCTTTCCGGCGGTCAGCGTCAACGCCTGGCCATCGCGCGCGCCTTGTTAAAGGATTCACCTATCCTGATTTTGGACGAAGCGACCGCATCTCTGGACACAGAAGCTGAACGTCATATACAGGCGGCACTGGAAAACCTGTCCAGAAACAGAACCACACTGGTGATTGCGCATCGATTATCGACCGTCGAAAATGCGGACTGCATTCTGGTGATGCAGGATGGAGAAATTATCGAACGCGGCGACCACAAAACACTACTGGCGAAAAAAGGCCAGTACGCCAAGCTTTATGAAATGCAGTTTAGTGACACCAGTTCTGAGGAAAAGGCATGAAACGACTGGATCATTACTGGTACAGCAGCGGCCCGATTTCTTTCGCACTGTGGCCGTTATCCTGGGTCTATTGTGGCGCATCAAAATTTCGTTCAAGGCTGCATAAAGCATCCCAGGGCAGGACGCTGGTTAAAGTGCCGATTGTTGTGGTCGGTAATATTACTGTCGGCGGCACAGGCAAGACACCGATGGTGATCTGGCTGGCGAATTTCCTCAAAGCATACGGTTACAAACCGGGTGTCGTAAGCCGTGGTTATGGCGGCAAGTCGACGCACTGGCCGCAGCGCGTTTCACATAATAGCAACGCGGGTATCGTAGGCGATGAACCGCTTCTGATCGTTCAGCGCACGGGCTGCCCCGTGTATGTCGGCCCACACCGGGTAAAAGCAATCAACCAGATGCTGAAGGAAAATGGCGAAATCAATATCATCATTTCAGATGATGGACTACAACATTATAAAATGCCACGCGATGTTGAAATCGCCATGGTTGACGGCCACAGGCGGTTTGGAAATCAACTTTGCCTGCCCGCCGGGCCGTTACGTGAATCGGTAGGGCGATTGAAAAAAGTTGATTTCCAGATCGTAACAGAAGCGGAAGCGGATGATGATATTGATGCATCCTATTCCATGCGCCTGGAAGGCAATGAACTGGTTAATCTCAGGAATGCAAAGAAGCGTAAGTTATTATCTGAGTTCAAAGGACAATCAGTCCATGCCGTCGCAGGCATCGGCAACCCGATGCGGTTTTTTACCAAACTGTCTACCAGTGGATTAAAACTCATCATGCACGCCTTTCCTGATCATCATCGTTTCCAGGCGCAGGATTTTCGCTATGAACAACACCTGCCAATTATTATGACCGAGAAAGATGCGGTAAAATGCAAACATCTGGCGACGGATAACTTCTGGTATCTGCCAGTCAAGGCGCGCCTGGGTCATGAATTCGCCGGCGCATTTATTAAAAAATTACGGGAAAAAACAGGTGGATAAAAAACTGCTCGATATTCTGGTTTGTCCGGTCACTAAAGGACCGTTGATTTACGATAAAAAAAACAAAGAACTCATTTCGCTCTCCGCACGGCTGGCCTATCCTGTTCGTGATGACATTCCCGTCATGCTGGAAGATGAAGCGCGCAAGATCACCCAGGATGAGTATGAGCAATACCGGAAATGACATTTAAAATTGTCATCCCGGCACGCTACGAATCAACCCGCCTCCCCGGGAAACCACTGGTAGATATCGCAGGTAAACCGCTCATACAACATGTCTATGAACGTGCCTGTGAAAGCAAAGCGGATGAAGTCATTATCGCAACGGATAACGAAAAAGTTTTAAAAGCCGCCGAAAATTTTCAGGCCGAAGCCATCATGACAGGACAACAACATCAGTCCGGCACAGATCGCATTGCTGAAATTGCAGCCATTAAAAACTGGCCGGATCAACAAATCGTCGTCAACCTGCAAGGCGATGAACCGATGATGCCTGCAGAACTTTTAAACAACGTTGCGGATAATTTAGCCAGCGATGAACAGGCATCCATGGCCACGGTCTGTGAATCCATTGATAATGTTGATGACTATCATGACCCACATTGTGTGAAAGTGGTTTTTGATCAGAACAACCACGCCCTGTATTTTAGCCGTGCCTCAATTCCATTCGAACGTGATGAAACCAGCCTGAGAAATGTTTACCGGCACATTGGGCTGTATGCCTACCGCGTTAACTTTCTCCACACATTTACAAAAACACAATCCTGCGAACTGGAACAACTTGAAAAACTTGAGCAATTGCGTGCTTTGTATTCTGGTGAGAAGATTCATGTGGCGTTTACAAAACTTAATCCAGGAATTGGAGTGGATACAGAAGCAGATCTGGAAGCTGCAAGAAGGCTGCTTAGCTAGCCCGCATTTTGCATGAAGGGATCAGAGGGTCCTTAATTTTTGCTCCGAAAATTTAGCAGCCCCCATGCAGTAATTACCCCTGCAATGAGCCCAAACAAATGCCCATCCCAGGAAACTGTTTTTTGTGTAGGCAAAATCCCGGCGAATAAACTGGCGCCAAATATCAGGCCGATAATGAGGCTTATTAGCAAGGGCAGGGGACGTTTTTCCAGGATGCCAGATGCGATTAGAAATCCAGCCAGCCCAAACACCAGTCCGCTCGCGCCAATGTGAATGGCATTGCCTCTACCGAATAACCAGAGCAATAATCCGGCGAGTAAAATGATGATGAATACAATTGTTTTGCTGTTCGCTCTTGAACCCGCCAGCAGGGTTAATAAAATAAATAAAGGTGGGGTGTTGCTCATAATGTGGCGAAAATCAGCGTGCAGGAACGGCATGGCGATAATGCCGGGGACGCCGACTGCGGTGCGCGGCCTTAGTCCTAATTGCTCAAGCGGCAGAAATAAATCAAATAAAAAAACAAGCCAGATGAAGGTGATGAAAAGAATGATGATCCTGATCTCATCTTTGATTTTATGCTTATTATTAATATTACTATTTCTCCTGCTTTTTCAAAATAGCTGATAAAGTTTCGATCTCTTCATCGTCGAGCAGGCTCTTAATGACTGGGTGAAGCTCATTACGCAATGTGCTGCGTATTGGAATCGTGTAGGTCTGGAAAGTTAAGCTGCTGGCTTCGCCGTATTGATTATTTAAAATGCTTCTCTTAGTACCCGTTTCTTTAAGAACGACTTGAGAACCATCGTGAATAATCTCGATCACTTCCAGCCACTTGCCATCAACTTCTCCGCTACGGCCGATTAATTTTTCCAGTGTGAATGTTGTCATGGAGTTAGCAGCTCAAGAAATTCTTTTCGTGGGATAAGTTCTGCGCCCAGGCTGGTCAGATGTGAGTTAGGTATCTGGCAGTCGATGACGTGAATCTGCTGCGCATTAAGCCATTCGGCCAGGTGAACCAGTGCAACCTTGGACATGTCCCGCTCGCGGCTGAACATGGATTCGCCAGAAAAAACGCGGTTGAGTAAAACGCCATACAGTCCGCCTACCAGTTTATTTTCTTCATTCCAGACTTCGACGGAGTGAGTAAATCCTTCTTTGTGAAGCGTGATAAATGCATCATGCATTTGTGGTGTTATCCATGTGCCGGATGACTTTTGTCTGGGTTCTGCGCAAGCTGTGATGACGGCTTCAAAATCCTGATCAAGTGTTACTTTAAAAGGTTTGTTGCGTAATGTTTTTTTTAAGCTTCTGGAGATTTTTAATTTATTGGTGTAAATAACAGCACGTGGATCAGGACTCCACCACAGCACAGGTTGACCTTCTTCATACCAGGGGAATATTCCATTTCGGTACGCGTTTAATAGTCGTTTGCTGCTGAGACCACCGCCGATGGCCAACAGGCCAGCGGGGTCGTCTAGTGCGTTATCAGGCGCGGGAAACCCGGCCTGAGTATCGTAAGGATCAAGCCAGACAGGTGATTTGAATGGATGATCTGTATTGCTCATGCCTAGTCGCAGTCGTCAGTTGTTTTGCACTCTTCGTTTTCGAAAAAGCGTTCAGCATCCAGCGCCGCCATGCAACCCGTACCTGCTGAGGTAACGGCCTGACGATAAACATGATCCATCACGTCACCCGCTGCAAAAACACCAGGCACACTTGTTTCTGTGGCGTTGCCATCAATACCGCCGGCAACTTTGAGATAGCCATTTTGCATTTCCAGTTGTCCTTTAAAAATGTCGGTGTTGGGTTTGTGGCCGATCGCAATAAAGACGCCATGCATTTCAATTTCAGTTGTCTCGCCTGTTTTTACGTTTTTAATGCGAATACCGGTAACGCCATTATCGTCACCCAGTACTTCATCTAGCACAGAATTCCAGGCAATGGTGATGTTGCCATTCTTTTCTTTTTCAAAAATATGATCCTGAAGGATTTTTTCTGCGCGCAGTGCATCACGACGATGCACGAGAATTACTTCGGAGGCGATATTGGAAAGATACATCGCTTCTTCAACTGCCGTGTTACCACCGCCGATGACGGCGACTTTCTGGTCGCGGTAAAAAAAGCCGTCGCAGGTTGCACAGGCTGAAACACCTCTGCCTTTGTAGGCTTCTTCAGACTCCAGCCCAAGATACATGGCTGATGCGCCCGTGGAAATAATCAAGGCATCGCAAGTGTAGGTCGTTGAATCACCAATCAGCGTGAAAGGACGTTGATCCAGTTTCACTGTATGAATATGGTCGAAAATAATCTCGGTGTTAAAACGTTCGGCGTGCTTGCGCATCCGCTCCATCAGGTCGGGACCCTGTACGCCTTCATTGTCGCCGGGCCAGTTGTCGACGTCAGTCGTTGTCATCAACTGTCCACCTTGCTCCATCCCGGTCACCATGACAGGATTGAGGTTGGCGCGCGCCGCGTAGATCGCTGCGGTATAGCCAGCCGGTCCGGACCCCAGTATTAGCACTCGACAATGTTTGTTTTCGCTCATGTATAATTCCTCGATTATTCTGTTTGCGGAAAAATTCTGTGATAGTACGTAAACACAGCTAACGCTACAAGTTATCTCATCATGCGAGTCGGTGTACCAAAAGAAACAAAACCACATGAAGGCCGTGTTGCACTGACACCTCATGCCTGTGCGCCACTTGTTGCTGCAGGTCATGAGGTGTACGTAGAAAAAGATGGGGGCAGACGCAGTGGCTATCAAGACGAAGCTTACCAGCAGGCAGGTGTCATAATTCTACCTGATGCCAAAACCTTGTATGCAACGGCTGATATCATTGTCAAAGTCAAGGAGCCGGCAGGGGTTGAGCTGGATTATTTACAAGCGCACCATTTACTGTTTTCCTTTTTGCATCTGGCAGCCAATCCCTCATTGGCCGAGCGGTTGCGAAAAATCGGGCTGACTGCCTTTGCATTTGAAACACTTGGCGAGAATGGGGAATTTCCCTTGCTTGCACCCATGAGCCGCATTGCCGGGAAAATAGCAGTGCAGATCGGCGCGCATTTATTACATGAACCTGAAGGCGGTTCCGGTGTCTTGCTAGGAGGCGTTGCTGATTCTGAACCGGGTCAGGTGTTGGTGCTAGGTGCAGGGCAGGCGGGTTCAGCGGCGGCAACAGTTGCCTCTGCGCTGGGTGCAACAGTCACTGTGCTGGATAACAATTCAGAAAGACTGACAGGGTTACAGACTAAATTACCCGGTTTGAAATTATTAAATGAAACGGGAAAAGAATTGACGAATACTGTAGCTGGAACAGACTTATTGATCGGCGCCATTATGGTGGCCGGCGCAAAAGCGCCAGTCATTGTCAGCAAGGACGAAGTTCAACAGATGCGCGCAGGTAGTGTGATTGTGGATATCGCGATTGACCAGGGTGGCTGTGTCGCGACATCCAGGCCAACCGATTATAATGATCCGGTCTACAACGAATATGGTGTCCAGCACTGCTGTGTGACCAACTTGCCTGGCGCTGTGCCGCGTACTGCAACGCAAGCTCTGTCAGCACGGATATTGCCTTACCTGGAGACCTTGCTGACCGGCACATGGCATAATAATGCCCCCATGCTTGCTGCCCTGAGTGTGATGGAGGGTCGCTATCAGCATCCCGCGCTGATTAAGCAGTTTGTGGCATAGGTCCGTTTTATTCGACTATAATTGTTATATAATCATGATCTTACATAAATAATCTTAGGTAAAATATATTTTGGTGCAAGCAGTCAGGAAGAAAAAGAAGCATTCAGCAAAACCCATGAGCCTGCACGTCAGCAGAGGTGTGCGTGAGGCGGCGCTGTTTGTGCTGATGGCAGCAGCCTTGTATTTGCTGATTGCCCTGTTTACTTACAGCCGCAGTGATCCAGGTTGGTCACATACAGGCATGGGTGGAGA
>DTYI01000265.1 GCA_012961935.1 Thiotrichales bacterium
ATAACATCAAAGAATGTTGTCAATATAAAATTAATTGTTACTTCTATTGTTTCAAATTGCCTTGTTTTGAAGTAATTCTGTTCTTAACTCGGGGTGAAATTATTCAGACCTTCCTTAGTTTGAATCGCTCAAGTGACGCTGCGTTTTGTGTGCGCTTAAAACCATTCAACATCCTGAACAATTTGACTTGTGTACTCCAGATTGCCTAGCCTTGAATCATAATCAGAATAATTAATTTAAGAAAGCTCTGAATAATTCATCCCTGAATTATCAGAGCGCACAAAACGAAAAGTGCGATTTTCGTTCTGTGCACAAAATCAATCGCTTATCGCGATTGATTTTGGCGGCACATCCTTGTGCCGCAGGAAGGTCTGAATAAATCAGACCTTTCTTAACCAAAACCAAGGAGAATGTAGTCATGAATCCGTTAAATACGATAAAAGGCACCATCATTGCAGGTGTTGTGCTCGCCCTTGTTATTGCCGCATTAATCGGTGGCGTGAAGTTTGAATTTCTTCCATTTGATCGCTGGCTACACATCCTTGCGGGCATTACATGGATTGGTCTGCTGTATTATTTCAATTTTGTCCAGGTGCCCGCACTGGGTGCGGCCCTGAGCGATGAAGGCGGCCCAGGAGGCGCCGGTATTACCAAGTACGTAGCTCCTCGTGCTCTACTGTGGTTCCGCTGGTCTGCGCTGGTGACATGGCTTTCAGGTGCAGCATACCTGGGTCATAACGGACAGTTCATGAGCGCTTTCAAATTAGGTCTCGGTAGCGATCCCTTCAATGTCTATGCTTTGATTATCGGTATTGGTGCATGGATGGGTACCATCATGCTGTTTAATGTCTGGGTACTGATCTGGCCCAATCAGAAAAAACTGCTGGGCATGGTCGAGGCCAGCGATGATGAAAAAGCCAAAGCAAAACGAATTGCTTTTCTGGCTTCGCGCACAAACACTTTTCTGTCCATCCCGATGCTGATGTGCATGGGTAGTGCAACGCACGGATTACCCTTGTAAAAACAGGCGATAATCTTGCAAAAAAACCCGGCCTGATACCGGGTTTTTTTTGCGCTTGAAGATTGTTGTTGAAAATATTATTTTTCTATCTGTAAATAAGTTTTTTCCGAATAAAAATTTACGACCAGTAAAAATACAATAGCCGTCGCCAGCATCATCCAGGTAAAAAACCAGAAATAATCCGCACCAGCCAGTTTGCTGCTGCCGTCAGGGTTCTGGATGAAAAAATTAACCGCACTGGTAAACAGGTTGCCGACTGCAATCGACATCATAAAAAACGCCATCACAAAAGATTTCATTTTTGTTGGTGCCTGGGTGTAGGAAAACTCCAGGCAGGTGATGGAAATCATGACCTCAGCAGAGGTGAGCACCACATAGGCTAATAACTGCCAGTTTATGGTTGGCGTGAAACCCGCATCAATTTTCCCCTGTGCAATCGAGCTGATTGAAAATGCCAGTACAGCCAGAAACATGCCGATTGAAATTTTGCGTAAAGGTGTTAGCGGGAACACTCGGTTAATCGCAGGATAAATAAAATAAGTAAACAGCGGTATCAGCAACATGACCAGTAACGGGTTTGCCGCCTGAATTTGTGAGGGCAATAACTCAACACCCAAAATAGTTCGATCCATCTGTTGTGCCTGTAGCACCCAGGACGAACCCGTCTGATCGAACAAAGCCCAGAACATCGCTACGAATAAATATAAAACTGAAAGTTTCCCAATTGCTTTTAAACCATCTGGACTAAAAGTTTCCTGAATAAAATGTTTTCCGCCAGCAGGAATATGCACAAATTTATTTCGCCCTGACCAGAAAATTATGGTGGCGAGCAACATTAAAATACCGGGTATCCCAAATGCGACGGAAGCGCCGTAGGTTTTCAAACACCAGGGTATGAGCAGGGTAGAGGCAAAAGCCCCGAGATTAATTGCAAAGTAAAACCAGCCAAATGCACGTGTTAACAAGTGGCTGTTGGTTTGGCCGAACTGATCACCCATGTGTGCAGAGACGCAGGGTTTGATGCCGCCAGCACCCAACGCAATCAACCCCAGGCCGATAGCCAGACCCAAACGCGTATCATCCAGCGCCAGCGCAAAGTGCCCTAGTGTATAAACCAGCGATAAAGAAATGATGGTTCTGTATTTACCCAGCAAACCATCAGAAATGAGTGCGCCTAAAATAGGTGTAAAATAAACGGCGGAAACAAACAGATGGAACCAGCCCTTGGCCTCATCGTTGCTCATATAATCTGGCTGGCCGTTGTGGTTTAATAAATACTGCGTCATAAAAACAACCAGGATCGCACGCATGCCATAAAAGCTGAAACGCTCAGCAGCTTCGTTACCGATGATGTAGGGTATGCCTTTTGGTAGCGACTTTGATGGTAACGGTGCTTGCAGATATTTGGACATTGTTTGTTTTGCTTATATTTTGGAAGATTGATAGTTTAAACTATTAACCCAAAAACCTAATATGTCTGTAAATAAAAAATTACTGGTTGAAGCTGAGAATTTTCTCCGCCAGTGTCGATACCTTGGCCCTGTTGTGGAAGAGCATGGTGCTTGCGAAATTGACCTGTCTGGCCGTGACCCTTTCGACACACTCATCTCTTCAATCATCGCGCAACAGCTTTCTGTCAAAGCTGCAAATACTATCGAGAGCAGAGTTAGAAAGGTCGCGGGCAAAAAATATAAATCAAATAAATTATTATCCATCCCTCATCAGACTTTACGCGAGTGCGGTCTTTCTAATCGAAAAGCGGAATATATTTTAGGTATTGCACAAGCGGTAAATGACAAATTCCTCGATTTTAATACGCTTGCAGAATTAGATGATCGTGATGTTATACAGCAGTTAGTGAAATTACGAGGCGTTGGTCAATGGACCGCAGAAATGCTCATGATCTTTTCGTTAGGCCGGACGGATATTTTTTCCAGCCAGGATATCGGTTTGCAAAGAGGCATGAAAAGTCTGTTCGGTAAAAAGGCCAGCAGCCTGCCTGCAATGGAAAAACTCGCTGAACGCTGGCGGCCCTATCGCAGTGTGGCCAGCTGGTATTTGTGGAAGATTGTAGATTAAAGAAAGCAGGAATTGATCTGACGTTATTGCGCTTAACAACCGCTCCGAAGTTCATATTCCATTTGAATTACATCACCAGGGTAACAGATATTTGTCTTTGCAAGTGTATAGGAAATTACCTATCCTCTTTGTAGATGTAATAAACAATCAGAAACATGGATGGATAAAAATGGAGGATGTTATGCGGCAACGCCAGGTAATGTGGTTTCTTTTTTTTGCGATGCTTTCTTCGCAGATGGTGACAGCTGAGCCGCAGTGTGTCAGGTTATCTCAGGTTCCTGCTACCTATCGTACGGTTCCAGTTTTCCAGCCAGAAATCCTCAAAGAAAAGCTTGAAATTATACCGCCGGTTTTCCAAAAAGTGACTGAAAATATTCTGGTCGTAGAAGCTCACTGTCCAGATGATCAACTTGTGTCTGATGAAGTTACTATCGAAATCAGACAAGCCTTTACTGACATCCTGCTTATCCCGGCTGTCTATGAAACTATTTACGTAAAAAAACAAATACAGCCACCTACGGAAGGCTGGTTGCTGATTAAGGAAAATCGGATTGCCTATAAACAGCAGCCAGAACGGTTTGAAGTTGTTGGAATTCGCCAGATTAAACTAGCTGAACAAGCCCGTGAAATAGCGGTGCCTGCAACACACAGGACTATCAAGGTCAGTCGGGTTCGTCAGCCTGCAAGGCAATGCGCAGATGATGGTCGTATTCCTGCTCGATTTCTCACCATCGAAAAAAAGCTTCTCGTAAAGAAAGCCAAAGTAAAGCGTACAAGTGTGTCGACTCAAACTGAAATCATCACAAAACAAGTGATTGAAAAAAGAAGCAGCATCAAGTCGACGCCTGTAGCCTGTGGTACGCCTGGAGCCTTGCCGAAAGCAGCTGCGCAGTTACCGGATAAGCCGACCTCGAACAGGCAAAGGCAATACTACTTTCTCAGCAAGCAAGAAAGCACAGGCCAAAAAGCAGCCTGGATTTCCCTTGATAGAACAATGGCCTTAATGATGGCGACTCCTGGAAGACGCGATTTGCCGCGCTTGCCCTGGCCACCACCAAGAGGTTCGTGGTTGTTCCCGGTTCCACAGTTGCCGTTTGAGAATGCCGTAGTCATGTCTGATGTGGAATCCGTACTCGCGCCTGCGTTGCGTGAAGCCGGTTATACCAACCAGCGTTATTACCGGGTCGATAATACGGATGGCAGCCGCAACGGATTTGCGATTGTCACCCAGCTTGAAAAATGGGTCGGTAAGGGTGTTCCCGATAAGAAAAAAAGATTTGTCCGCGTCGGCCAGGAAAAGTTTTCACTGAAAGATTATATTCGCAATTTATTTTTTGCACCTGAAGGTACGTATCGATTAATCTTGATGCTGGTTACCGACAAAACCTGGTCATGGGATGACGACCCGGAAAAACAGATGACAGAAGAAATGGCTGACGAGTGGCTATTTGGTGGCGCCAGCAATTTACCTGAACAATTTCAGAAAGTTAAATTTACGCCTCGCCACAGAGTGGAGGTTGTTATCTACGAATTTAGGCGTGAGGGCGAGACCGTTATACTTGAATTACCCGGTGGACTAACCACTGCAGAAAACCATTTTAAGCACTCAGGCCTACAGTCAAAACTTGGCCTGGAGAAACCGTAAATACAATGCCGAATGTATTCCTCAGTTACCGCCGCAGTGATACGGAGCATCTTGCTGGCAGAATTGCCGACCATCTCAACGCTGAACCTGACATAGACAAAGTTTTTTTCGACATTGATGGTATCCATCCGGGCGAGAATTTTGAGGAGAAGATTGAAGCTGCCCTGGTTGAAACTGATATTTGTCTGGTATTGATTGGCAACGACTGGTGTGGAGTACGTGCCGACGGGAACGCAGCACGCATTTTTGACGATCATGATTTTGTCCGTCTTGAGGTCAGCGCCGCTCTGAACTCATCTACACGGGTATTGCCTGTGTTAGCTAATCATGCAGCGATGCCTGCTCAAGCAGAGTTGCCATCAGAGCTTATAGAATTACCGAAAATAAATGCAGCAACAATAGAACACAATAGTTTCGAACGTGATGTTGATAATATTGTGGATGTGATCTTCGAGCGCAAACGGCGTTCGTCAAGGCGAGACTTTTTTATTTGCCATCCTTTGTTTTCCAGGATACTACGTTCAATCGTTGGTGTGCTGGTGGCCTCTTTATTTTTGATTATTACGCTTGCCCTGTCTAACCGTTTTTTTGGCCTTAGCCTGGCTAGTTTGAATGACAAAGGTCTAAGTTGGCTTGTCATTATCGGTACATTGATTCTGGGGGCAGTCTTACCGCAACTGCGAAAAAATAAAACACTGTAGATTAAAACAGCAGTATTCAACCTAAAAGTAGTGCTGACTTACTGGATTATATTTGTTTGTTATAACAGGTTGAGAATTTAGTGAGACAGGTTCAAATTGGATATCGTATATCCTCAAATTGTTTTGTGTGCCTGGCAGTTAACCCAGGTTAATGAACCAAGCCTGTATTTTGACTTAGACTAAATACAAGCAAAAAACCAATATCAAGATTGTTGCTGGTTGTGTATGAGGCGATTGCTTGTTTGACATCAACTTGAAGAACAGCATGTTTTAAAGCTATGAAAAACATCCAGGGGATAGAAATGAAAATGAAAACCTGTTTTATAACGTTTGCATTCGGGGCAATATTTGCCCTGCCACTAACTGGTTTTACAGCAGAACCGATTCAAGTAATTGAGCCGGTTAAGCAAATAAACCTCGCGCTCGCTGAGTTGGGCAAGAAGCTTTACTTTGATCCGCGGTTATCCCAGTCAGGCTGGATTTCCTGCAATTCCTGTCACAATCTCAGTATGGGTGGAACCGATAACTTAAAAACATCCATCGGTCATAAATGGGCACAAGGTCCAATCAATGCGCCCACTGTTTTGAACTCCAGTTTAAATCTCGCACAGTTCTGGGATGGTCGAGCAAAAGATTTGAAAGAACAGGCTGGTGGCCCGATTGCGAACCCGGGTGAGATGGCATTTACCCATGAACTTGCTGTTTCCACATTGGAAAATATTCCTGGTTATGTGATTGAGTTTAGGCAAGTGTTTGGTGACAAGGAAATTAATATCGACAAAGTAACAGACGCCATTGCCGAGTTTGAAAAAACGTTGGTGACACCGAATTCCCGATTTGACCGGTGGTTGCTGGGAGACAAAAACGCTTTGACCAGTGAGGAATTATCCGGTTACGAATTATTCAAAACCAGCGGTTGCACAGCCTGCCACAATGGCCCGGCTGCAGGTGGTGCATCGTTTCAGAAGATGGGTGTGGTTGAACCCTACCAGACAAAAAGTGGTGCCGAAGGTCTTTCGGCTGTAACAGGTAAAGATGCAGACCGGTTCAAGTTTAAGGTGCCAACGCTGCGTAATATTGAGTTGTCATATCCGTACTTTCACGATGGCGAAGCCGCGACGCTAAAAGAGGCCGTCGATATTATGGGGCGCTTGCAGTTGGGGAAAAAATATACTGATCAGGAAAACGCCAGCATAGTTGCTTTTCTGAAAACGTTAACGGGCGATCAGCCTGCTTTTACATTGCCGATGTTGCCGCCGTCCACCGATGCAACTCCACGGCCTAAACCATTCGAATAATTGTTAGTATGATTTTATGAATGATGCACCGTTACGGGTGCATCATTCCACGAGATGCCTGTTCTTTTTGGCTATCCCACTTGTGATCGTGCATGCACTAATCGATGCAATGCAGGTAGCACCACAAGGGTTAACAAAGTGGATGAAATAATGCCGCCAATGACAACAGTCGCGAGTGGTCGCTGAACTTCCGAGCCAATGCCGGTATTAAGCGCCATCGAGATAAAGCCCAGGGCCGCCACCAGTGCCGTCATTAAAACCGGGCGTAACCGTGTAAGTGCGCCCTCAATAATGGCATCATTTAACCGCTGACCATGCATGCGTAAATCACGAATAAATGAAACCATGACCAGGCCATTGAGTACGGCGATACCTGAGAGGGCAATAAATCCCACCGCTGCTGATATTGAAAACGGAATGTCGCGCAGTAACAAGGCCATGATGCCGCCAGAGCAGCTTGTAATTGCCTGCCTTCCTGCGCTTTGAGTTCATGGCTAAAAGCACGTAACGCTGGATTATGTTCAAAAGTTTTATTAATGGCATCGTGCAAATTAATGCGCTGTGTATCTGCACGTAGTGTTGTGTTAAAAAACAACAGCATGCCGCCGAAAATAATAATGGTCGATTTGGATAACATCTGATGTTATCTCCCTTGTTAAACAATCAATTACCCCCGCAGTTTTTGCGCAAGGGCGACTGAACGTTAAAAAAATATTTAAAGGTTAGCTTTGTAATTAATAAGCTACAGTCCGCAACAGATTCATTGCAGGCGTAAAACTCCATTACAGTAGAAACACCCGTGATAATGCACAGGTAGTGTTATTTTACCGGCGGGGATCGTAGAGGGGGTTGGTGTAAATAATAGCAGGGTGTAAGTCGTGTTTGATAAGACCTTCGTCTGACCGTGTAAGCCAGGCGAGGCATGATCAGGAAAAGTCCGCTGCAAAGAATAATCAGTAACAGCGGGTTAAAAATATTTGTTTTGTTGTTTAAATTGTCGGGACTGATATCAATTGCAGCGTGCTGGTGCTCACCTTGTAATTCATCGTGATGTTCCTGATCCAAATCATGCTGCATGCAGAAAAACAATATGCCCGGATGATTCAGAGTGATCACCATGTTCAAAATGCAAATGGTTTGTCTACGCCTGTATCAGCACAAGACTAAGGCACAGCATCAATACATACCGGAGAATCGAATTGTTATGGGCTTTTTGCATCGCGAACTGAGTCTATACTGCGCAAATACATGATTCAAGTAGGCGGAGGTTCGAGGTAGTAATCTACGCTAAACGATCATCAGCCACATGGTAAGTCGGATCTTCCATCATGTTTATTTCGACCAGGTCGCCCGCTTTCTCCATGAGTTGCTTGCACTCTGGGCTTAGGTGCCGCAGGTGCAGGGTTTTTTGTGCGCGGGCAAAACGTTCGGCCAAAGTGTCGATGGCTTCAAGGCCAGAGTGGTCATAAACCCGGGCGTTGGCGAAATCGACCACGACTTCCTGCGGATCATTTTTCGGATCGAATAATTCGTGGAAATTTTGTACCGATCCAAAAAAAAGTGGGCCGGTGATTTCATAAAATTTGAAGCCTTTTTCATCGACCCATGTTTTGGCGCTGATATGTTTTGCGTGTTCCCATGCAAATATCAGGGCAGACATGATGACGCCAACGATGACGGCGATGGCCAGGTCAGTCAGCACGGTGACAACCGCGACGGTAACGCCCACCAGGGTGTCCGCCAGCGGCACGCGTCCCAGCATGCGAAAGCTTGCCCACTCGAAGGTACCCAGCACAACGATGAACATCACGCCGACCAGTGCCGCAATGGGAATCATCTCGATCAGGCTGGAGGCAAACAGGATGAAGGCGAGTAGAAACAGTGCAGCAGAGAGCCCGGACAATCTTCCACGGCCGCCTGAGTTAATGTTGATCATGCTCTGGCCGATCATGGCGCAGCCACCCATGCCGCCGAACAGGCCATTGACTGTGTTGGCGACACCTTGCCCCACGCATTCTTTGTTACTACGACCACGGGTTTCGGTCAGCTCGTCGATCAGAGTCAGCGTTAGCAGTGATTCGATTAGTCCAACCGCTGCAAGGATGAATGCATAAGGCAGAATGATCTTCAGGGTTTCCAGATTCAGTGGCACCATGGGGATGTGGAAGCTGGGCAGACTGCCCGCAATCGTTGCGTCCGGATTTCCAGACATGTCGCGTAACACGTCCTGAACGGTGCGGGCATCCAGGTCCAGCCCCAAAACAATCAGCGTGACCACGACGATGGCAACCAGCGCGGCGGGGATGGCGGTCGTCAGCTTCGGTAGGAGGTAAATAATAGCCATTGTTAACGCGATCAGTCCGAGCATGATCCACAGTGGGCTGCCTGACATCCAGGTCAATTCACCATTTTCTCCGGGCACCTGGAATTGCTGTAGCTGGGCAAGAAAAATTACGATGGCGAGTCCGTTCACAAATCCCAGCATGACGGAGTAGGGCACCATCCTGATAAATTTGCCCAGACGAAGCACGCCCGCGAGTATCTGAATCGCACCGGTGAGTAGCAGAGCAGCGAACAGGTATTCAATACCATGCTGCGCAACCAGCGAAACCATGACCACGGCCATCGCGCCGGTCGCGCCGGAAATCATACCTGGCCGGCCACCGATCAAAGCGGTGATAAAACCCATCATAAACGCGCCGTATAAACCGACGATAGGGTCGACGCCTGCCACGAACGCAAATGCCACCGCTTCGGGCACCAACGCCAGCGCGACAGTCAGACCTGAAAGCGTGTCGTTCTTCACGCATTGTTTTCCGGGGCAGGTCAAAGGGAACATAGGTTTCTCAGAAATGTATTCACAAAAGGCTGCGGATTATACAGAAGGGCAATAGATGCGCCTAATGTTTATCCTGTTTTGATCTGTCTGTTCATGCGTTCTGTCAGAAAATGATAAGTGGCTCATGATTATTGCTGTGAATAGTTTGCTTTTTTCATCAGAACTGATGATGACGGCAATGAGTGTCAGGCGGTAAGGTGTTTCCGAAGCCGGATATCTGAACGGGTGGTTTAGTCATTTGTTGAGACATTAAAATAGTACACACGCATATGAGGTGCGTAATCGTTTCGATCAACGAAACAACTCATAAGGAGCATGAAATGAAGACACAAGTAGTTAAAGCGTTCGCTATCAGCATGATAATTAGCATGAGTCAGAATGTGTTCGCCGCAAGCGTTCAGACTGACCACGAATCAGACAGTTGGTTAATGAAGATGATTTACCAGCCCAGCCAATATGTGCTCGATCGTGAATCGCACGGATTCGTCAATATTTATGATGGCTTTACCGACACACAGGTTGATGAAGTGCTGGATCGTAAATTTGAACGCATCGGAC
>DTYI01000266.1 GCA_012961935.1 Thiotrichales bacterium
CCTGAAGACGACGCCCCTGGCCCGCGTTGTGATGGTCTACCTCTGCGTGATCAGCTATTACAGGAACTGGATGAAATTTGGCGCGACCAACCGCTCGCCCAGGAAATCCAGGATATAAAACTGCATTATCTCTCCGGCAAAATAGACATCGAACTCTATTTGCTGGCTGCTCCCCACCACCCTGGAACCCATACACAAATCAATGCACTGATTGCAGCTACCCAACGCCATCCCTGCATTCGCCGAGTCGCTGTATTTTTCAAGCACGCACCATAATAGTGCGCGCCCACTGGCCGACGAACAAAAACGGTGCATTTTATCTGCTCCTGACCTGACTAAGCGCCCGATAGCCCTTGATATCAACCACTATTTACTGGCATGCTTCGTGCCTTTACTAAAACTCTAAAACTTGATCGCCAGCACCAGTGGCTGGTTACAATTCTTACAAGCACTTCTCAGGAGACGACAGATGTCAGCCAGTGACGTTTTAAAAATGATGAAAGACAACGACGTGAAGTACGTCGATCTACGCTTTACAGACACCCAGGGCAAAGAGCAACACGTGACGATCCCGGCACACAGTGTCGATGAAAGCACCTTTGCAGAGGGGAAAATGTTCGATGGCTCATCCATCGCGGGATGGAAGGGTATCAACGAATCAGACATGATCCTGATGCTGGATCCTTCAACTGCCGTACTGGACCCATTCTTCCAGGATGCAACCGTCAACATTCGCTGTGATATCGTTGAACCGACTACCATGCAAGGCTACGAGCGCGATCCCCGCTCAATTGCAAAACGCGCAGAAGAGTACATGAAATCCACCGGGGTCGCCGATACAGCTTACTTCGGCCCAGAGCCTGAATTTTTCATATTTGATGACGTTCGCTGGGCGGCTGACATGCAGGGCGTTTTTTATGAAATCGACTCCGAGGAAGCTGGCTGGAATACCGAAAAAGTCTACGAAGACGGCAACATGGGACACCGCCCTGGTGTAAAAGGCGGCTACTTCCCGGTACCACCCGTTGATTCCCTGCACGATATGCGCGCCGCTATGTGCATGGTAATGGAAGAAATGGGTGTTGAAACCGAAGTACATCACCATGAGGTTGCAACCGCTGGACAATGTGAGATCGGGACAAAATACGACACACTGGTCACGCGCGCAGACATGAACCAAATCTTGAAATATGTCGTTCATAACGTTGCCCATAACTACGGCAAAACCGCCACCTTCATGCCCAAACCACTGGTAGGTGATAACGGTAACGGCATGCATGTTCATATGTCGCTGGCAAAAGGTGGCGACAACATGTTTACCGGTGACGGCTATGGTGGCCTGAGCGAAACAGCCCTTTACTACATCGGCGGCGTCATCAAACACGCCAAAGCGATCAATGCTTTTGCCAATGGCTCCACCAACAGTTATAAGCGTCTGGTACCTGGCTTTGAAGCACCTGTCATGCTGGCATATTCCGCCCGTAACCGTTCAGCTTCAATCCGTATTCCTTTCGACTCAAACCCTAAAGGTCGACGCATCGAAGTCCGTTTCCCGGATGCATCGGGCAACCCTTACCTGACTTTTGCATCTCTGCTGATGGCGGGCCTTGACGGCATCCAGAACAAGATTCATCCGGGCGAAGCCATGGATAAGGATCTCTATGATCTGCCCCCAGAAGAAGAAAAAGCCATTCCACAGGTTTGCAGTTCTCTGGATGAAGCACTGGATGCACTGGATAAGGATCGTGAATTCCTCACCGCAGGTGGCGTTTTCAGCAACGATGCGATTGATGCATACATCGACCTGAAGATGGAAGAGGTCACGCGCCTGCGCATGACAACTCACCCGGTTGAGTTCGACATGTACTACAGCGTTTGATGCATTAAACTGTCATTTTGTGAAGCAACGCCCCCTTTTCAGGGGGCGTTTTTTTGCTCGATGATTTTTTTTGCGCTACATTGGACATATGCGCATCATACTAATTCTGGTTTTCATGGCACCCGCACTGCTGCTCGCAGACGCTTACCGTTATGTTGACCCAAAAACGGGGGAGACGGTTTTCACAGATAAACCACCATCCAGCCAGAAAGCCAAACCCATTGAACTCAAGTCTCCGACCATTTCTAAACCCTACCCAACGAAGCCGAAAGAATCATCGCAGGCAATAGAATCAGATTTAAAAAAAACCGATAGCGCAACATTCAATCTCAGTATCCTCTCACCTGAAAATGATGAAAATATCCGGGCCAATGACGGCAAAGTTATTGTGACCGCAGGCTCTAACCAGCCACTGGGTGGTAAAAAAGGTTTTCTGATACGCTTTTTACTGGATGGCAAGCCGGTTTCTATCTCCTCGTCTTTTAGTAGCACCCTGACTAATCTTGACCGTGGCACCCATACCATCAGCGCAGAACTGATTAGCAAGAGCGGTAAAGTGCTGGCCACCGCCCAACCACATACCTTTCATGTGCAAAGGCATTCCATTTTACGCCAAAACACCAATCCAAACGCAGCAACATCCCCACCAGCAACCACGCCCAGCCCAAGAAATTCAGGCCCCAGACGCTTTCGTCGTTAATAAAAACATTCGCACCGAAATGGTGCATAATAGGTCCGATCGCTTTATAATTCACGTACAGAACCTCATTCCCCGCCATTGGCATTGATATTGCTGCATTCCCTGAGTGACGATGAAACCTGATCAGCTTGAACATCTCCTGTTAGAAAACATGGGCACAGCCCTGTTGTTGCTTGATAAAAAACAACGTCTGCAATATCTCAACCCGGCCGCTGAAATGTTGCTGGAAAAAAGCGCCCGGCGTGTTCAGGGTAGGAGAATAGATTTGGTTTGTCCCAAACAGCCCGATATGCTTTCTTTCCTCCAGTCGGCAAAAAAGCGTCAGCAACCACTGATAAAACATAAAATACCGTTGACCCTGCCCTCCGGTCATAACTTTACGGCCACATTCAGCTCCACCCCTGTTGAGATAAACAATTCAGCTTCCCTGTTAATCGAGATTACCCGGGTCGACAGTGAATTAAATCCTGAACATGATCAAAAACATCGGCAACAGTATTCTGCAACCCGCGCATTGATACGCGGCCTGGCGCATGAAATAAAAAATCCACTGGGGGGTTTACGTGGTGCGGCACAACTCCTGGAATCAGAGCTGAATAACCCGGAGCAAAAAGAATATACAAGCATCATCATGGCAGAAGCCGATCGCCTGCACGCATTGATTGACCGGATGCTAAGGCCGTCCCAAAGTCCGCAAAAGCAGGCCATCAATATCCATGAAATTATCGAACATGTGCGTAAGTTGATTCAGGCAGAAGCAGGGCAGGGTATTTCGGTGTGTAGAGATTATGACCCCAGCATTCCCAATCTAAGGCTCGATCGCGGCCAAATTGTTCAGGTTTTACTCAACATTATGGGTAATGCCGTTGAAGCACTAGCGGGTGCGGGAGAAATTATTCTACGCACACGCGTCCTTCGTCAACATATTATCAATGGCGAGCGTTATCCTCTGTCAGCCTGCCTCGAGATCATTGATAGCGGACCAGGTATACCAGAGAACCTTCAGCCACAAGTCTTTTTCCCGATGATCTCCGGCAAAGCCAATGGTACTGGACTCGGTCTGTCAATTGCCCAATCGCTAATCAGCCAGCATGATGGCGTTATCAATCTGCACTCTAGACCCGGAGAAACACGCTTTGAAATTTTGTTCCCCATTACACAAACACCATGAGTAAATCTACCAAACAAATCTGGGTTGTTGATGACGATGAGTCTATCCGCTTTGTGCTGGAACGCGCATTGAAAAAAACGGGCTTGCCTGTACGCAGTTTTGATTCCGCTGAAGCCATGCTCACCACACTGGAAAAGGGTCAGCCTCCACAGGTACTTGTTACCGATATACGCATGCCCGGCATGGATGGCCTGAGCCTCCTGGACAAAGTCAGCAAAGCACATCCGGACTTACCCGTAATCATTATCACCGCTCATTCAGATCTGGATAGCGCTGTTTCGGCTTATCAGGCTGGCGCGTTTGACTATTTACCGAAACCATTTGATATCAATGAAGCGATTGCGCTGGTGGAACGCGCAATAGAAAGCCGCCAAAACCATGTAGATTCAGCGGCCAATGGAGACCAGCCCCTGACCGGAATCCTCGGGGAATCACCTGCGATGCAGACTGTTTTCCGAGCTATCGGCCGCTTAAGCCACTCCAATATCAATGTCCTGATTAATGGCGAATCCGGCACGGGCAAGGAACTGGTCGCCCAGGCGTTACACCAGCATAGCCCGCGAGCAAGCGGGCCATTTATTGCCATCAACATGGCCGCCATTCCAGCCGAACTGATGGAGTCAGAGCTGTTCGGCCATGAAAAAGGCGCTTTTACTGGCGCGCATCATCAACGCCTGGGCCGCTTCGAGCAAGCGGAAGGTGGCACACTCTTTCTGGATGAAATCGGCGATATGCCGGCCGCCCTGCAAACCCGTTTGTTGCGTGTATTATCAGACGGAAAGTTTTACCGCGTAGGTGGTCACGAGCCGATTAATTCAGATGTGCGCATTATTGCAGCCACGCATCAGGATCTGGAAAAACAGGTCAAAGACGGCCATTTCCGTGAAGACCTGTTCCATCGGCTCAATGTTATCCGTATTCATATTCCCGCGCTCAGGGAACGACGTGAGGACATTCCACTCCTGACCCGGCATTTTTTAAAACAGGCCGCCAACGAACTGGACGTAGAAGCCAAACAACCCCGCGAAGAGCTACTGGAACATCTGGCCACACTGGACTGGCCTGGCAATGTGCGGCAACTCGAAAACACATGTCGACGGCTCACCGTTATGGCATCCGGGCGAGAAATTCATTTGCAGGATTTACCCCCGGAACTTGCTCTCACGGAGAACAGAGATGCGGGTACTTCAACTGATAGCTGGCAACAACAGTTAGGCCTGTGGGCTGAGCAGCAACTCAATCATCACCAGGGAGGTTTGCTCAAGCAGGCGGTACCTGAATTTGAAACGGTTATGATCCGAGCCGCACTGCAATTTACAGGCGGAAAACGCCAGGATGCAGCAAAATTACTCGGCTGGGGTCGAAATACATTAACACGAAAAATTAAGGAGCTTGGATTAGACGGCGAATAGTCAATCGAGCAATTTTTGTGATTCGGGCAAAGCGGCAGCGTTGTCTACTTTTGCATTCAAGTGGGCAGACTGAACCGGCTCAATTGCCGCCTTTATCGGCATCTGATGGCCCCTGATAGCATACAAAGATATTATCGTAATCAGCGTGAGCGCTACGAGCAAATACGAGAACCGGCAACGTTGATTTTTTACAGACCTTGGCCACATGGGACTGTATCATCGGGGTGCAAAGCAGCTTCGGCAATCGCTAAACTATCGGTGCCACAATCCAGCCGACAAATGGCTATCGCAAAATTACGGGAGTGACGTGTTTCACATTGCCTTGTACGAACCGGAAATCCCACCCAATACCGGTAACATCATTCGCCTCTGTGCAAACACAGGGTCAACACTCCATTTGATCCATCCACTTGGTTTCAATCTTGATGACAAACGTCTCAGAAGAGCCGGACTGGATTACCACGAATATGCCAGCATAAACCAATATGCCGATTTTTCTGAAATGCTGGATCACTACCCACAGCAGCGGCTATACGCTTGTTCCACAAAAGGACATCGAAACTACGCCGACATTGAATTTCAGCAGGACGACATCTTGTTATTTGGCCCAGAAACCCGTGGCTTATCAGACGATGTATTGCAACATAGCCGGGTCAGTGAAGTGATCCGTATCCCCATGGCTGCCGATAGCCGCAGCCTGAATTTATCCAACTCGGTTGCAATTATTCTTTATGAGGCATGGCGTCAGCAAGAATTTGGAGTCGGCTAGAACTCGTTCTTTAACTCCCGACTAAGTAACTCGGCCACAGCAGCGCGCGGAGACAAACCTTTATGCAGGATTCGGTGTACGTCATTTGAGATCGGCATCTCTACATCCGCTTCTTTTGCCACCTGATGAATGACGCTGGCCGTTTTAACGCCTTCTAGCGCCTGGCCAATTTCTGCGCTGGCAACCTCCAGTGTTTTTCCCTGACCCAGTGCCAGACCTAAACGGCGATTACGTGATTGGTCATCCGTACAAGTCAGTACGAGGTCACCGACGCCACTGAGTCCCATTAAAGTTTCCCGCCTTGCCCCCAACACCACGCCCAGCCGCATTAACTCGGCCAGCCCGCGTGTAATGAGTGCCGCTCGGGCATTCGCACCAAAACCCAGCCCGTCTGAAATACCGGCGGCTATCGCC
>DTYI01000267.1 GCA_012961935.1 Thiotrichales bacterium
GATGACGGCATCATCAGAACAATCATTGGTTGATCTCGCATTGGGAGCTGGATGCTGTGATTTTTTACAAAAACCGATCAGTCGAAATAGACTTATTGAAACAATCGAAACACATTTAAAATAATTATGAAAACCAGGGAAGTAGGCAAAGAGCTTGCTGAATTAACGGCAGAATATAAAAAATCGCTCTCGGACAAGCACGAAGAAATCAGTACACTTACACGACAGCTTAAACAATGCGACTGGACCGACACTGCACTCATTCATCAGCTTTATCAACAAATCCATAAACTGGCGGGATCAGCAGGAAGTTATGGTTTCGACCAAATCTCAGAAACGGCTATTGTCATTGATTCGCTTATCAAAACATACAAAACGGGAAAGGGACTAGACCAGAAGAAAGTTTCAGCCGGTTTAGAACGGCTGCTGGAACTGCTTCAGGCTGAATATGACGTTAGATAAGATAGCGCATAATGTATATTATGTTAAATAATGAATTTAAGTTACTACTTGTTTTAGTAAGGTAATGGCAACTAGTTTGTTGCTTATTCAAAGAGTTACAGATTATTTATAATGTAATTAGTGCCCTTCATACATTGCACTAATCCTGCCTGCATAAGCTTCTTCTATTTTCTTTCTTTTAATTTTCATGGTGGGAGTAGTAAGGCCATTATCAACGGTCCAGGGTTCCAGCATCGCCACAACTTTTCTTATCTGCGCATAGCCGGGAAAATTGGTTATCTGTTTGGCTATCCGGTCCAGTAAATAAGTTTCGACTGCGGGGTATTCCAGGCTGCTCCACGCTTCTTCTTTTCCTTTACTACGTTTAATTTCGTTCCAGATGGCTTCGTTCAATACAACGACTGCTGCAAGATAGGGTTTTTGTTCACCCACAACCATAGATTGTTCAAACAGCGGATCTTCGGCAATGGCGGACTCCATATCAGCCGGTGGCACTTTTTCGCCATTTGCCAGCACAATAATTTCCTTCAATCGACCAGTAATATAAATGGCTCCATTTCTGATCGCTGCCTGGTCGCCTGTTTTTATCCAGCCATCAGGCGTAATCACTTCATCGGTTGCTTCCTTGTTTTGCCAGTAACCCAGCATGACGCTTTCGCTTTTTGACAGTAATTCGTCACCCTCGCCGATTACGACTTCTACATTTCTCAGGGGTACACCAATGCTGGCAGGATTATTGAACTCCAACGTGCTGACCGAAATAATCGGACTGGTTTCTGTCAGACCATAACCCTGTATTAGAGGAATCCCCAGGCCAATAAATACTTTTGAAACTGCCGGTGGTAACGGCGCACCACCACTGATAGCGTAGCGTAATTTGCCCCCCAGTTTTGCCTGCACCTTGGAAGCAACCAGGTGACTGAGTACAGGCCATAACAGTAGTTTAGGATGCCATTTCGCTCTGCCTTGAGAATGTTCAAAACGGTGCCAGCCTATGTTTACTGTTGCATTAAATAGTGCGCGTTTGATCGGACTTCCCTCTTCCAGCTGCGCTTTTATTTTGCCGTAAACGCGTTCAAATATTCGCGGCACTGAAACCAGAATAGTCGGTTGCTGATTGACAAGATCTTCAGCCAATTCATCGATTGAGCGCGCATAGACGACTTCATTGCCGGCTGCGATGGTTAAGTAATAACCGACTGTTCTTTCAAACATATGCGAGAGCGGTAAAAATGAAAGCATACGATCAGCCGGGTAAACACCAATCATGGATAAGCCACCGACGATATTTGAGGTGATATTTCGATGCGATAACATGACGCCTTTGGGTCGTCCGGTGGTACCGGATGTGTACACGATGGTGGCTAAATCATCTGGTTTGATTTCAGGTAAATCGGTTGCAGGAATAGTTGATTTTTCCTTTAGCCAGTGATCTAGCCCAACGACTCTGTTATCCGCTTCAGAAAGCGCTTGAATTTTATCACCACCTTCGATGACCACCCGATTAATAATACCGAGTTCTCCATAGTGATCCTCGAGGCAAGTCCACTGTTCATCATATTCAAGAAAGAGTAGTTTTAGGCCGGCATTGTTAATCACATAGGCGACATTATCTGGCCGGTCATCCACATATAACGGTACAACGACCAGCCCTAATGAAAGTGCGGCCTGGTCAAATAACACCCAGTTACAACCATTCCCGCGACGGATGCCAACGCGGTCACCTGATTGCAGATTTTCCTGCGCCAGTGCGTTACGCCATTTAGATATATTTTGCTGTGTTTCCTCCCAGGTATATTCTTGCCACTCACCCTTATCCCGATCGTATTGTTTAAATGCCATTTTACGTGGAGAGCGTGCAACCCTTGCAGTAAATAATGCTGGCAGGGTTTGCATTTCTTCCGGCGGGATATAGTCAACGCCCGGTGCTTCGTAATAATCACGTAATTCTGGCCAGGGGGATGACGGTTTTTTTTCAGGCTGCTTCATGGGTGGCTACGTTCATTTTGGTTTTATTATCCTGCGGGAAATCATCAACACGAATCGCATCAGCAACGGCTTCTTCTGCTGTTTTTAATAACGTTGCCTGATCACTATTTATATAGCCTGCTTCCAGCAGTCTTGCAACCCAATCCGCATAGGTTTCGCTGTAATGGAGTGTATGCCCTGATTCGTGCAAGCGTTTTTCGATCGGTTCAGCTTCGAGCGTTTTGTGTAACGCAAATTCAACACGACCGTATGGATCGTCTGGATCGATGCTTTGATAAATGCCTTTGGTTAAGCGGTCACGTGCTTCAGATGGTTGCAATAATAACTTTGCAATCTCATGACTGATTTTATCTTTGGGTACGCGGAAGCGGCGGCCATAAGGAAATATGAGCAGGCGCAACATCCAGCGCATTGGCTTGAGCGGAAAATGCTGAATGATGCCATCCATTGCTTGCTGGATTTCTGCAAAACAATAATGCATTGACCATTCGAGCAATGGCTGATCAGCCTGCGGCCGCTCCTGATCTTCAAAACGTTTTAACGCTGCACTGGCAAGATAGAGATGGCTTAAGCCGTCTGCAAAACGTCCGGATAATTTTTCCTTGCGCTTAAGCCCGCCTCCCAACACCAGCAAAGCCATGTCAGAAAGCATGGAAAAAGACGCGCTCAACCGGCTGAGATGACGGTAGTAATCTGGCCGAGCAAAATGCCCTGGGTTTGGCGCCAGCAAGCTGCCAGACAACGCATATAAAAATGAACGGATCGCATTTCTGGTGGTGTAGCCAAGGTGCTTGAACAACGCCGCATCAAAATCATGTAAAGATTTTTCAGGATCACTTTGATGCGCGGCTTCCAGTTCCGATAATAAATACGGATGACAACGCATCGCACCCTGGCCGAAAATAATCAGGCTACGGGTGAGAATATTCGCGCCTTCGACGGTAATCGCGATGGGGATAGCCTGGTAATGTCTGGCCAGATAGTTCCCGGGCCCCATGCAGATACCACGTCCGCCATGAATATCCATCGCATCGTTCAGGGCGATGCGCATCATTTCTGTCAGGTTATATTTTAAAATTGCAGAAACAACCGATGGCCGCTCTCCCATATCCAGCCCTACAGCGGTTAACTGCCGCGATGCATCCATCAGGTAGGCAAACCCACCCATGCGCGCCAGCGCTTCTTCCACGCCTTCAAATTTTCCGATCGGCAAATGGAACTGCTTTCTAACGCGTGCATAGGCGCCCGTCATGCGGCTGCACTGTTTTCCGCCGGCTGTGCCCAACGCGGGTAACGATATACCTCGGCCAGCAGAAAGGGATTCCATTAGCATTCGCCAGCCCTGCCCTATTCTTTCCTGCCCGCCGATAATCATTTCCATCGGGATAAAAACATCCTTGCCGGAGTTAGGGCCGTTCTGAAAAGCGGAATCCAGCGGGTAATGACGGTTGCCGATGGTCAGCCCCGGAATGTCTGTGGGAATCAAGGCGCAAGTAATACCAAGTTCTTCTTTTTCACCAATCAGCTGGTCAGGATCGTAGGCTTTGAAAGCCAGCCCTAATAAGGTCGCAACCGGCCCCAGTGTGATATAGCGTTTCTCCCAGTTCAGGCGAAACCCCAGCACTTCTTTACCCTTGTACTGGCCTTTGCAAACCACGCCAAAGTCTGGCATGGCGCCCGCATCCGACCCGGCTTTAGGCCCGGTTAATGCAAAACAGGGTATTTCGTCACCGACTGCTAAACGCGGTAGATAATAATTTTTCTGTTCTTCGGTTCCGTAGTGCAGCAGCAGTTCAGCCGGGCCGAGTGAGTTCGGCACCATCACGGTTACCGCGCCGGTCACACTTTTACTCGCCAGTTTTAAGACGACCTCGGAATGCGCTTGCGCAGAAAATCCTAATCCACCAAATTCTTCTGGAATAATCATGCCGAGGAATTTTTCCCGTTTCATGAACTCCCAGACTTCCTCCGGCAACCGATTCAGTTCGTGAGTGATATGCCAGTCATCAATCATCTGGCAAAGTTTTTCTGTCGGCCCATCGACAAAGGCTTGCTCTTCTGTGCTTAGTGCAGGTTTTGGATAGGCGTGTAGCTTAGTGAAATCAGGGTTGCCTTTAAATAATTCTGCTTCCCACCACACGGTGCCTGCTTCAATTGCCTCGCGTTCTGTGTCCGACATCGGTGGTAATTTTTTACGGATTGATTTGAGTATGGGGCCGGAGAGTATTTGCTTGCGCAATGTATCGACATTCAGAATGATGGCAATGGGCAGGAAAACAGCCCAGAGTAAAAATATGAATGCTGTGGGATAAAAGCCGGTAAACGTCAGTACTAAAAGCGTGGCTGTAATAATGCCTGACCACATACGAAAGGAAAAATCGTAGCGGGTGGCCGCGTAAAACAAACCAAAAATTACAGCCAGTAAAAACAACCAGGTCATTTCTGCCTCCTTCAGGTTAATCCTGAAACCATCATGACAGTACGCACCCGTTTTGCACCCAGCCCGACTGGTTATTTACATATCGTTGGTGCGCGCACGGCATTGTTTTAACGCTTCCTTTTTAAGGTGCTGCCAGCTTCTTTTTGCTGGTTCAGATTAGCTTCTTCGCGTTTCAC
>DTYI01000268.1 GCA_012961935.1 Thiotrichales bacterium
CAATAGCCCAGCTATTGCGGCGAACTTCGTGGAACGTGCGGGGCATTTTAACCCGCAGAAAACAGTTGGGACTTGTTCAGACCATCCTTAAATTAGTTTATTGCCTTTGCAGGATCAAATCGAATTCAATTTTGTCCGTTCTTTCATCTCCAATCCACTGCGTTTCCAGCAGCTCATGACCTTTTGCTTCGATAATAAAGTGAATATGTGGTGTTCGCATGTTTGGCCATTCAGTATTAAATTTGAAGTAACCGTTTTCATCGGTAAACAGATAGGTGCGTAACCGGTCGACATATTGCCCTTCTTCACCTGCCTGCCAGTGGGCGACTTTCGCGCCCGGTACCGGTTTACAATCTGGTGCAGACAGAACCTGGCCTTTCACCAGCACACCCTGGCCGATGTCAGTTTTTTCTACCGTAACGGGTTTGTAATGTGTGCCCGTGGTCCGATGAGGGGTGGGCGTACAGTCAGCTGCATGAATTGCGACAGGCAGTGAAAGTAATAGTACTAAGGATGTGAAAAAACAATGCATCAGAAACTCCTGATAAAAAGATTGCCGCACTCGCGGCAGTCTTTACGAGTCCGGTGTAGCTATAGATGCATCAGGGCAGTGTTTTTTTCAGTGATTTGCCGCCAGAGCCTTCGCAGGGGCCGGGCTTGTAGCCGACCACTTTTTCGTTACTACAGGCGACGCATTTATTCGAATAGGTATGCCATTCATTGGTTTTTGGAATATAACCACAAACCGGCATATATTCACGCGTACAGACAGAGGAACGTTTTTCCGGGCAAAGCGTGAGTCCCTCGGGCAGGTTTTTTTTGCTGCTATATTCTGTTGGTTTTCCCATGGCCTGGCATCCGGTTGTTAAGACAAGCGCCAATAGTGGCAGTATCATTTTTTTCATCGCTATTCCGTTTTTGTTAACAAAGTTTCTAATTGCTGGTTGCTAATCGGCTGTTGCAAAACCGCGAATAGTGGGAAAATCTCGTTCAGCTTGTCGACATACTGATGTTGCTGTTTTTCCACCATCACAATCACGCGCGTTTCCGGCGAATAGCGCTGCAATGTGTACAATAATACATCCAGATTACTGATATTGACACCCGCATAATTATTCCCAAAACCGTAGAAAAATTCTGCCACGATAAAGTCAGGCGGCTGTCTCTTGACCCGGCTGATGGCTTTGCGCATGGAACTAACTTGCGTGTGTTCCATATTAAGACGTTGATAGACGTCACTAAGTTCCGGGTGTGTTGGAGACTCGATAATAGAAAGTAGTTGTGGTTGTGTCATGCCATATTTTTCATGGTTTTAAATTCATCTGTCAACCGAATCTGGCGGTGGGCGTTTTAAGGGGTGTAAATACCTTTAACCTAAAATGGAGACAAAACATGAAGAAGATGATAACTGCCATAATCCTTGGCGCATTTGTACTCGCTCCGGTTGCCCAGGCTGGCAATAAATCGCCAGGTGTAAACAAGCGTGAGCATAATCAGGTGAAACGCATCAAACGAGGTGCAAAATCGGGCGAGTTGACTCGGCGCGAAATGCATCGTCTGGCACATGAGCAGGCGCATATTCGCGCCAAAGAAGCGCGGTTCAAAGCCGATGGTGAATTGACAAAACGTGAACGCCTAAAGCTACATCGTGATTTGAATCGGTCCAGCAGACATATTTACAGGCAAAAGCACGACGGCCAGTCTCGCTAAGTCGTAAACCTGTGAGAAATACTGGTTAGCCCCTTGATGATTGAGGGGCTTTTTTTATGCTATCTTGCTCACACTATGCAGGCGAAATCAGAACAATTGTTTAAAGCAGCGTATCAGGCGTTGATGTGCGGGGATGTTGCTCAGAAACGGGCGATGACTAAACGGTTGTATGAAAACTGGCAGGCAGGATTGCTGTCTCTGGATGATGAAATACCTGTTAAAAAAACCATCAACCCAGGCCGGCCGGAAAAGCCTGAACTGGTGCTGCCGCGAAATCTGACACAACGAAAACTGCACACGAAAGAAGGACGAGCCGCACTGATTCATGCGGTGGCGCATATTGAATTCAATGCCATTAATCTGGCGCTGGATGCGGTATACCGATTTCGCGAGCTGCCGGAAGATTACTATGCCGACTGGCTTCAGGTTGCCTCTGAAGAGGCTTATCATTTTTCTTTACTAGCTGATCGACTTGAGAAGCTGGGTTATCATTATGGTGATTTTCCAGCGCACAACGGACTGTGGGAAATGGCGGTCAAGACCGATGACGATCTATTGAAACGCATGGCGCTGGTGCCGCGTGTGTTTGAAGCGCGCGGGCTGGATGTTACGCCCGGCATGATCAAAAAGTTTACATCAGTTGGCGATCATGAAACGATGGAGATTCTGAAAATTATTCTGCGTGATGAAGTTGGACATGTTCGAATCGGTGACCGCTGGTATCGCTGGGCCTGTGAGCAGGAAAATCTGGAACCGGAAGAAACCTTTCGTAAATTAATTAATACATTCCTGCCCGGACAAGTGCGTGGACCTTTTTATGAGGAAGCACGTTTGCAAGCTGGGTTTAGCAAACAGGAATTAGAAAAATTACAGTCTATGAGTTAACAAATGAAAACCACTTCACTATCACTATTTATTCTCTTCGTCCTTGTTATTTCTGGCTGCAATCGTCCGAATGAAGCGGTCAATTCTGCCGCTGAACCAGTAACGATAACAGAAAATAAAACCTGGCAAGAACAAAATAAATCTGTCGACGCTCTGAATCTGGAATTTCTGGAGCAGGAAGAAGGTATTGACCCCTATCATGTCAGAATGCTGGTAACGCCAGAGTTTTTGCGCATGGATGAAGGAAAGGATAGCGACAACTTTCTATTGTTTGATCGGCAGGCCAAAAATATTTATAGCGTGACCCATCATGATAAAAGAATCCTAAAAATCCCGCACAGGGAAAATATAATCAGGCAGGAATCCATGCTCGATCTGGGCATTACAGAAAATAATGTTGAAAATATGCCTGTCTTTGCAGGCAAAAAACCACAGCATCTGACATTCACCGCCAACAAAAAAACATGCTATGACGTGATCACTGTTGATGTATTACCTGAAGCTGTTCAGGCCATGCGGGAATATTTAATGACGCTGGCAGGTGAGCAAATCGCCAATCTTAATAAAACACCTGTCGAAATGCGCTCAGACTGTATGCTGGCGAATTTGATTTATGAACCCGTCAGGCATCTTGATCATGGATTCCCTCTGCGCGAGTGGGATTACAAAGGTTACGTTCGCGAGTTGGTAAATTTTAAAACTGAAGCAGTAAAACCAGATCTTTTTAAACTGGATTCCAGCTATACGGTTTTACAATTAGGTGATACTGGCCTGGATTTTATTTCTGATGAGTGATTCAAGAGGTTCCTTAAAATCAACGCTCAAACTGATAAATCAAATCAATGCCCTGTGAAGTGCCAGACTCGGCTTCGAGCTTCAGGTTTTCATTAATGTCATAACGCAGTTGCAGGCTGTCACTTTCCAGAAATAAACGTTTGACGTATTGCACATAAAGTTGTGGCGTCAGATATTTTCCAATCAGCAGGGCGGTCTGTGTGGTGTCCGAACCTGTTTCTATTTCGAGTGTGCTCAACCCGGTGACGTTGCGAATTTCTTCAACCAGCCCGGCGCTGCCTTTCACGCCCAGCTTCGTCAATGCGCCTGTAATCAAAGCGCCATCTGCGCTGCCTGTAGAACGCAAAGGTTTGCCGGTTAGCAGGTAGGCGATGGCATCGCTCTGTGGCATGGCGGGCGTGGAGAATATTTCTGATTGTGGGTTTTGTAGCGTACCGCGAATCAGCAAACCAACAGTGATATCGTCAATCTTCCGCTGCGCTTTTAGATCAAGACCTGGCTGGCTGATCGGGCCGTTAAAAATAATACTGCCCTGTTCGAGGCTGAGGTCCTGACCGTAGGCGGTGTAACTGCCTTCGATTATTTTTATTTTGCCATTCGCCTGCAGTGGTTTCCCGGGTGTTTCCCGAATGGCCAGGCGGCCACCCAGGCGCACATCGAGACCCCTGCCATCAAGCCTGACATTGTCACCCAGTTTCAGTTGAATATTTGCATAAACGGGTAGGGCTCTGGGTTTGTCTATGCCTTTCTCTGTGTCATTGATAATACGTGCATCTTCACTGATTGTAACGGCACGCTCAGGCAACTCTTCAAGGAGAATAAGGGCCCTGGGAACAGTCACAGATCCGTCAACCCCGATTCGTTTTTTCTGTAGAGACAGGTTTAAATCTGGTGAGGCCGTTGCACGTACTTCCGGCAGGTTGGTAAGCTGAAAATCCTTTCCGGAAATTTTGAGCTTTACCTGCCAGTCGTCCAGTGGCAGCCACTGGGCTGTACCCGCAATCTGCAAACTGCCGTCTCCCGATTTTGCGTTACCCAGAATGTTGGCTTTTCCATATTCTGTTGCCTGCACAGTCAAGCTTAAATTATTTAATTCAATACCAGCATCCGGTATTTTTGCACTGGCCTGAGTCAGACGTAGCTCACCCGCTATATCGGGCTTGTTGAGTGTGCCGAGCAGTTTCAAATCAGCAGTGATTATTCCTTGCGGTTGCAAGACCTGGTCGCTGAAAAGTGTCAGCCATTGCAGTTTATTGAAATCTGCGCGGATATCGCCTGCCAGTTTTTTGGTTTTTTGATCCAGTTTGACAGTTGCCTCAAGTTTATTTTTATCATCCAGCAAAAACCTGGACTGTATCGTCCACGCCTGCTTTATTCTTTTAATATCGACTTCGCCATTGATATTATCTTTCAGTCGTTCACTGGCACGTAGCCATTGCTTAAATCGTTGTAAAGGGATTTTATCTAGCGTCAGTAATGCAGTTGTATTCTCAGGGTCATGTTGTCCGGTCAGACACAATGACTCTTGCGCGCCTTGCAAACAAAATGGTGTTAACTTAATTGTTTTATTGTCAAAGTTAATTGTTGCAATTTGATGTTGCACCAGAGTTGGCCAGTATTTAGTTTTCAGACGTGTTTCTGATAGTTTTGCCTGCCACTGGTTTTCCTGCTTCTGACTGTCAATGCGTCCCTGTACTTGATTATCGGCATCGTCAATGATGCGGTATGCTGTTTGCTGTTGATCAAGTGAACCCGTCAGTGCAATATTGATTTGTTGAATATTTTGTTTTTTAAGGTTTAATCCATTTGCGTCCAGGCTGATTTGATAGTGCTGTGCCTTGTTCTGCAAAGGCTCAAGACTCAG
>DTYI01000269.1 GCA_012961935.1 Thiotrichales bacterium
ATACCAGGTCGTTGGTATTTTCAAAATTGTAGTTTTCGGGGTTTGTTGATGATGCTCTTTTTCCGCCTGCTCTTTTCAACTGGAATAGCGCCAGGAAAACAAACAGGACTGAAGTCGTGAGGAAAACGCCTGAAAGAAACTGTGCCGGGTTTATCAGGTTCCCCATCCAGTAGGGAGCGTTGGAAATAATAATAATCAATATGCATTCAAAGGCAAAAAACCGATAAAAGCCGTGATGTTCAGGGTTCTTTAGCGGATGCCAGGAAAAGATAATCAAAGGAATTGATAATAGAAAAAACAGGATAATATTGGTGTAACTCATGTCACGGCTGACGATATTATTTGTCTGAGTCTTCTTCCGCTTCAATGCGATCCATCTCTGCTTCCATTTCCTCATCTGTCATCGGCTTGAAAGTATCTTCTTCCTCGACGATATCAAATATAGGTTCATATTCTTCATGTTTTTCCGCGGTTGGGGTTTCTTCTTCCGGTGGTTTTGCAAACCAGCGTGAGAATTGCAAGCCAATTTCGAATAATAACCAGATGGGTACGGCCAGTAGAATCTGCGAAATGATGTCAGGTGGTGTGAGTAACATGCCGAGAATAAAAGCGACAACAATAATATATGGGCGAGCCTTGCTGAGCTTTTCGACAGTGCTCATGCCGGTCACAATGATCAAAAAAGTTGCGATCGGTACTTCAAAAGAAAAACCAAAAGCAAGAAATAATTTGATGACGAAATCCAGATAACGATTGATGTCCGTCATGATCTGCACGCCTTCGGGCGCGACGCTGGTGAAGAAACCAAACACCAGCGGGAAAACAACAAAATAGGCGAAGGCCATGCCTATATAAAAAAGTGCAATGCTGGAAAGCAGCAAGGGTACCGCGAGACGTTTTTCACGCTTGTACAAACCTGGTGCGATGAAGCCCCAGATTTGATGCATCAGAAAAGGGACGACCGCGACCACTGACAGCATCAATACCAGTTTGAATGGCGCCAGAAATGAAGATGCGACATCAATGGCGATCATGGAGCTGTCTTCAGGCAGGTGTTTGGTCAGTGGTTCTGCGAGAAAACTGTAGATGGTGTTTCGGAAAGGGAACAGGGCCAGTAATGCGATTGCAATTGCAATGACCATGCGCAATAACCGATCTCTCAGCTCTAGCAGATGGCTGAGTAAACCCGTCTCTTTCATGTTATTTTCAGTTTCCGGGTTTTGGCTCATCGCTGGTCAGTTTTTTGGTGTCCGTCGTTTCTGCTTCTGCTTCGTCTGGCAGGGCGTGTACCAGTTGCTCGGTTTCTTTCAGCTCACTTTCTACTGTGGAGGCTGTGTCGTTGAGGATGTTTTTCAGTTCCTGGATTTGCTCGTTCTGCTGGTTGAGCATTTTCTCAAGTTCGTCCGTGCGCAATTCGCGTTCTAGGTCTGAGCGAACGCTGTTAACGAAGCGTCGAACCTTGCCAATCATGCGGCCTGCTTTACGCGCGACATCGGGCAGTCGCTCCGGGCCAATCACCAGAAGTGCCAGTACTGAAATAATCAGTACCTCCCAGAAGCCGATATCAAACATGGTTTATTGCGAGAGTGGAGTGGTCAGACTTTGTCTTTTTCTTTTACTTTTCCTTCGATGACTGAGTCAGCTTCATCTGCAATTTTTTTGGCGTCTTTATCATCCGTTTCATTCACTGCTTTTTTGAAACTCTTGATTGCGCCACCGAGGTCACCGCCGACATTTTTTAATCGTTTCGTGCCAAAAAGCAAAACCACGATTACTAAAATCAGAACCAATGACCAGATACTTATGCCACCAAAACCCATAATACTTACCTCTTAAAATCTATAATTAATTGCTGCGGGACGCTTTCTCTTCCAGCCCGGAGATGCCAAATCTCCGCGCCAGTTCGTCCAGCACCTGCTCGGGCCGCAAACCCTGTTGCGCGAGTAGTACCATGCTATGAAACCACAGATCAGCGGTTTCATAAATAATCCTTTCCGCATCACCATCTTTTGCAGCCATCACCGTTTCAGTCGCTTCTTCACCGATTTTCTTCAAAATCGCGTCCAGTCCTTTGGCATAAAGGCTCGCCACATAGGAGCTATCTGCCCCGGCCTGTTTACGTGCCTCCAGTGTATCCGCCAGCTGGCGAAGGATGTCCTCATCAGACATGGTGTTTCGTTCCACAGTTTACCTGTCTCTATTCTACCAGAGTGGCTTCATCACAATATAGTCATAAAACTGATATAATTTGTCCCGTCGAATATCCCAGTCTAAGTGATTGAATTAAAAAGATGCACGAACGTCCTGTACCCCGCCGCAAGGCCATTCTGATTATCCTGGATGGGTTCGGTCTGAATCCCAGTAAAAAATATAACGCAGTCTACGAGGCCAATACCCCCAGGCTGGATGAGTATTTCGGTAGTTATGCGCATACGGCGATTGATGCGTCGGGTAGAGCGGTTGGCCTGCCAGTTGGGCAAATGGGGAATTCGGAAGTGGGTCACCAGACGCTGGGTTGTGGTTCGATTATGCGCCAGGATCTGGTGCGAATTAACGATGCCATCGACGCAGGTAGTTTTTTCAAAAACGCTGCTTTGCTGAGGGCGATTGAACACGCGCAGGAAAATAATCGTCCGGTACATTTGTTGGGGCTGGTGTCTGATGGCGGTGTGCATAGCCATACCCGACACTTGCTGGCGCTGATTAAAATGGCGCGTAAGCACAAAGTTAAACCTGTCCTGCATATGATCACAGATGGCCGCGACACGGCGCCGAAGTCTGCATTGAAATATCTGGATCAGATTAAAAACAAGCTGGAAAAAGCTGGCGGTCATGTCGCCACGGTTTGCGGTCGTTATTTTGCGATGGATCGTGATAACCGTTGGGACCGCACCCACGTCGCCTGGAATGTGCTGGTCAACGCCAAAGGTGAAAAAGCCGAAGATGCGCAGAGTGCGATTGAAAATGCATACGCGCGTGGCGAGACCGATGAATTTATCAAGCCGACATATATCGAAGGCGGCGAACAAATTCAGCCGGAAGATAAGCTGATTTTCTTTAATTTTCGCAATGACCGACCGCGTCAGTTAGCCGAGGCAATCGGACAGGATGATTTCGAAGGCTTCAATCGGCAAGACTATGAGCCGATCACTGTCACCTGCCTGACGGAATATGATCCGCGCTTTTTATCGCCCATCGCTTTTCCGCCACAGCAGCCAGAAATCACACTTTCAAAAGTTGTCAGCCTGGGTGGGCATAAACAGTTCCATTGCGCCGAGACAGAAAAATACGCCCACGTCACTTTCTTTTTTAATGGCGGCCGCGAAACACCTTATGCCGGTGAAACGCGGGTGATGGTGCCATCGCCTCCGGTCGATACTTACGACCAGGCGCCGGAAATGAGCGCAAAGGCGATTGCTGACGAAGTGGTTGGAGCGATTGAAGCCGGACATTATGGCTTTATGGTAATCAATTTTGCCAATGGTGACATGGTCGGCCACACCGCAATACCTGAAGCCATCGTCAAAAGCATCGAGCACATGGACGCCCAGGTCGGGCGCGTTCTGGATGCCGCCGTGGAGCACGATTTTTCTGTCATACTCACCGCAGATCACGGCAATTGCGATGAATATGTCGACCCTTATACAGGTGAACCGCACACGCAGCACACCTCTTATCCCGTCCCATTTCTGGTGATCGACCCCAGCTTCTGGCATCTTGCCAACGGTGGTGGACTCGCCGATGTTGCGCCCACCGTGCTCGAAATCATGGGGCTGCAAATTCCCAAAGGCATGGAAGGCTCATCACTCTTGCTGGAAGAAGTCGGCCCGATCGAGCAGAAAAAAACCAGACCAGCCTCAGCGGCTGATAAAGCAGCCTGATCACTAGGGGGCGTTCTCAATTACCCAATGACCTCTGTTGGCGCTGAAAAATCGCCAGGCTAGGCATGAGGAGCGAGGTTTGGTTGCTCCAAATAAG
>DTYI01000270.1 GCA_012961935.1 Thiotrichales bacterium
AGCAGTTCATGCGCATGAGTTCAGATGAGATTGGTTTATGACCGATACGATGCATCTACATATTTTGGGAATAGCGGGTACGTTCATGGGTGGACTGGCGCAATTGGCGCGTGCAGCTGGTCACAAAGTAACAGGTTCGGATGCGCAGGTTTATCCACCCATGAGTACACAACTGGAGCAGGCAGGTATCGATTTCACAGAAGGCTTTGATCCGGCACAGTTGGACATCAACCCTGATGTGGTTGTGGTCGGCAATGTCATGTCACGCGGCAAGCCGATCATCGAAACAATGCTGAATCGTAGTCTGCCTTATACTTCAGGACCGCAATGGCTTTACGAAAATCTTTTACGTGATCGCTGGGTGCTGGCTGTTTCCGGTACCCACGGTAAAACCACCACCGCTAGCATGCTTGCCTGGATACTCGAATATGCCGGCCTGAACCCCGGGTTTTTGATCGGTGGTGTGCCTGGGAATTTTGGCGTCTCGGCACGGCTGGGCGAGGCACCTTATTTTGTTATTGAAGCGGATGAATACGATACGGCTTTTTTCGATAAGCGCTCCAAGTTTGTGCACTATCATCCGCGCACATTAATAATCAATAACCTCGAATTTGACCATGCCGATATTTTCCCGGATCTTGCTGCGATCCAGCGTCAGTTTCATCATCTGGTTCGCATCGTGCCGGGAGAAGGGTTAATCATTCATCCGGCAGGCGTTCCGGCAATAGATGAAACACTGGCGCTGGGGTGTTGGACGCCAACGGAAACCCTTGCAGAAGATGAAAATGCAAACTGGCATTATTCCGCCGTTGTGCCTGATTACTCCAGTTTCAAAATCAAAATTGATGGAGCGCCTGCGGGCCAGGTCAAATGGGATTTAATCGGCCAGCATAATGCTGCCAATGCGGTGGCGGCACTGGCCGCGGCAAAACATGTTGGTGTTTCGGTTGAGGACGGGATCGCAGCGCTGAATAAATTTGAGGGTGTTAAGCGGCGGCTTGAGTTACGGGCACAGACTAATGGTGTACGAGTCTATGATGATTTTGCCCATCATCCGACGGCGATTAGCACCACGCTTACAGCTTTACGGGCAAAAGTAGGCGACGATAGAATTATTGCCGTGTTCGAGCCTCGCTCCAACACCATGCGTATGGGTGTCCACAAAGACACACTGGGTGCCGCTTTTTCCAACGCTGATCAGCTTTGGGTTTATGCGCCACCTGATTTTGACTGGAACACTGAAACACTGAATGCACCCGTGAATACAAAAATTCTGGATAGCATCGACACGCTAGTGGATAAGCTCAGCCAGCAAAGTCAGGCTGGAGATCATATACTCATCATGAGTAACGGCGGCTTTGGCGGCCTGCACAATAAATTAATCAAGGCATTAAAATGACCAGTAAACATATTACCCTGGCAATGACGGGTGCTTCAGGCGCGCAGTATGGGTTGCGATTGCTCGAGCTGTTGTTACAGGCCGATTGCAGGGTTTCTGTTTTAATGTCGCAGCCGGGTCAGATCGTCATTGGCATGGAAACCAATCTTAAATTACCGGGGCGGAGCAAGGAAATCGAGCGTGCGCTAATCGAACGTTATCAAGCGAAGCCAGGGCAGTTGCACGTCTATGGCCAACAGCACTGGACGGCGCCTGTCGCCAGTGGTTCCGGCGTGGCCGATGCGATGGTCATCTGCCCCTGCACAACGGGCACGTTATCAGCTGTTGCGACAGGGCAAAGCCGTAGCCTGCTAGAGCGCGCAGCAGATGTCACCCTCAAAGAGCGCAAGCCTTTGATTATGGTGGTGCGTGAAACACCTGTTTCAAGTATTCATTTGCAAAATATGCTAACACTCAGTCAGGCTGGAGCGGTGATCATGCCAGCCAGTCCGGGGTTTTATCAGCAACCTGAAACGGTTGATGATCTAATTGATTTCATGGTGGCGCGGGTGCTGGACCAGCTTGCGATCAAACACAAACTTATCCCTGCCTGGGGTGAAGCTACACAATAAAAGGATGACTGAAGAGCTGTCATTATTTCCCTTAAATGCTGTCCTTTTGCCGGGCGGTTTGTTACCACTGCGAATTTTTGAAACGCGTTATCTGGATATGGTGCGAAACTGTCTGCGTGAAGATAAAGGTTTTGGAATTTGCCTGATTCGTTCCGGGCAGGAAGTTGGCCAGGCAGCCGAAATTCACCACATCGGCACCCGGGTACATGTCGTTGACTGGGAACAAAAGGCTGATGGGTTGTTGGGTATATGGGTGCAGGGTGACATGAAATTCAATGTCCTGAAAACAGAAGTCTGTGCAGATCAGTTACTCGTCGGACAGGTTGAATATCAACCCGAGGAGGATCAGGCTTTTCTTCCGGAAGAGTTCAGTGATTTGAAAATATTACTTCAGCATATCCTGGAACAAATCAAGACACCATTTTCCGAACCACAGAAAATTGATGATGCGGCCTGGGTGGCAGGGCGTCTGATCGAGTGGTTGCCACTTGACCTGGACCACAAACAGAAATTGCTCGAAATGAATGATCCCCTGAGTCGATTATTTTGCCTGCGGGATGAAATGCAGGGGCTTGATGTTCTTTGATAGATGCCCATGGCCAGCTATACTAGGGTTTTAGTTGTGGCCGCTTCCATGTACGATATGGCTACGACTTGCTTTTAAATTCAGGAGCTATTGATGGCAACAGTTGAACTTAACGAGGACAGTTTTGAGTCCACCATTTCTGATAACGATATAGTGGTTGTCGATTTTTGGGCACCATGGTGCGGCCCGTGCCGGTCTTTTGCACCAACTTATGAATCGATCTCAGAAAATCACGAAGACATTGTCTTCGCCAAGGTCAATACCGAAGACGAACAGGGAATTGCAGCGGCCTTTCAGATTCGTTCTATCCCGACCCTGATGATATTTCGTGAAAAGATTATTCTTTTTTCTCAGCCGGGTGCGATGCCGGGCGCGCAACTGGAAGATATTATCAAGCAGGTGCGCGAACTGGATATGGATGAAGTGCGCAAGGATGTTGAGCAGCAACAGCAAAACGGTTGAAGCATAGCAATTTCAGGCCCTTTGATTAAAGCGCCTGTACACCTCCCTTGAGATCAAACCCCATCTCTACCAACCTGGGCAAGGTGGCTTCCAGAACCTGAGGAATTTTTTCGTTGTCATCGTGTGAAAGGATGACCTGCCGACTTTGTACTGCGCGCAGAAAAAAATTGCCGATTACATCAGCTGGTTCGTTTTTGTAATAGCTGTATTCCCCCGTATCATAAGACCACTTTACAATTTTCATCCCGCTTAATTTTATTGCCAGCATGTACGGGATGGTTAAAATCCCGCAGGGCGGGCGGAAATGTTTCGGTTTGGTACCGGTTACTTCATGGATGGCTTTTTGGGCTAACGCGATATCATTTTTATACTCAGAAAAAGAGGGTCTGGGATCGACAGAATGATGAAAAGTATGATTGCCCAGCAGGTGCCCTCTGGCTAAAATTTCATTCAGCAATTCAGGCGCCTGTTCGATCTTGCAGCCTTTTACAAAAAAAATAGCCCTGGCCTGATATTGATCCAGTATGTCCAGTACTTTAGGTGTAATGTCTGGATGAGGGCCGTCATCAAAAGTCAGTAAAATCTGTTTTTTATCTGTTTTGTTTAAATAATAACGGATAATACTGCTCGGCATTAATCGCTTCGCGATGGTAATTATTTTCTTTTGTTGATGCATCACTTTGTAAGACAGGCTTGAAATAACTGGCGATTATAACACCACTGTTATTTTGAACTGTTAACTGGCGCCAAAATTCATTGCAAGAGATAGCCGGTTTGACAGGCTCCGGTTTTCAGTGACCTCATGCACCATCGCCGGGTTAATAAGCTGCTCATAAGGGTCGAGAAACGCCAGGTGATAGTGTTCTTTTGCTTCAAGTTTTATCGTTGGTTTTCGTTGTTCCACTACGATAATAATTTAAAGGCTGCTTCTGCGGCTTCGATGGTTTTGTTTAAATCTTCGTCGCTGTGTGCGCTGGAAACAAAGCCCGCCTCATAAGCAGAAGGCGCTAAATTAATACCTTGATCCAGCATTGAGTGGAAGAATATTTTAAAGGCTTCTGTGTCACAGGCCGTCGCTTCCTTGAAGGAGGTGACGGAATCCTGCTCCGTAAAGAAAAGTCCAAACATACCACCGACCTGTGAAGTGGTGAAGGGAATATTGGCCGCATCTGCGGCGGATTTTATACCACTCAGTAACCGTGTCGTTTTTGCAGTCAGGTCTTCATAAAAATTTGCTCGAGAAATAATTTCCAGTGTTTTTAACCCAGCAGTCATGGCGATAGGGTTGCCAGATAAAGTGCCCGCCTGATAAACAGGCCCGACCGGGGCGAGCTGTTCCATGATTTCTTTTTTCCCACCGAAGGCGCCGACAGGCAGACCGCCGCCAATTATTTTCCCTAGCGTGGTGAGGTCGGGTTTAACATTGTAAAGGGCTTGTGCACCGCCCAGAGCAACACGAAAACCGGTCATCACTTCATCAAAAATCAGGACGCAGTCATACTTGTCACAGAGCTCGCGCAGACCTTCGAGAAAGCCTTCAACGGGTGGTATGCAATTCATGTTGCCAGCGACCGGTTCAACAATAATGCAGGCGATTTCGCTGCCCATTTCAGCGAAAGCCTGCTTTACAGAACCAAGGTTATTGTAGTCGAGGGTGAGGGTATGCTCAGCCAGCGAGGCAGGCACACCTGGTGAATTCGGTACACCCAGCGTAAGTGCGCCAGAACCCGCCTTGACCAGCAGGGAATCGCCGTGGCCGTGATAGCAGCCTTCGAATTTAACGATTTTATCGCGACCGGTGTAACCACGCGCCAGGCGGATTGCGCTCATCGTTGCCTCGGTGCCGGAATTTACCATTCTGACCATATCCATCGAAGGCACAATCGCGCAGACTTTTTCCGCCATCGTGATTTCGAGTTCGGTTGGCGCGCCGTAACTCAGTCCCTGATCAACAGCCTGCTTCACCGCTTCAATAATTTCAGGCTGTGCGTGCCCGGCAATCATCGGCCCCCATGAGCCGACATAATCAATATAGCGTTTGCCTTCGCTGTCAAAAAGATAGGCTCCTTCGGCACGTTCGATAAAAATCGGGTCGCCACCAACACCGTTATAAGCGCGCACGGGCGAATTGACACCGCCAGGTATAAATTTGCGTGCGCGAGTGATGAGTTCATGGGAAGAGGTCATGGGCCAGCCTTTTGTTTTGTCTGACCCGGGATTTTAGCGGGAAACGAGGGGCGGTAAAAGCAGAAACAGCTTTAAGTGGCCTTTGTATGCTGTGAATTTGCATCTGCGTACAGGTATTTTTACGGATGCGTGAAATAACCACTGGCGAGCATTTAAACTGACTGACCACTGATGCTTTGGAAGTAACCGACTGTCTGAAGAAAAACAATATTGATGTCAACCAATTTGGTTTCTATACGTTATTGGCCATCAGAACAGGGTAGATTGGGTATGCAACTTTTTTTTGTGCGGTCTGTCTCAGTCGGCAACGGTTACAGTAGGAGTAAAGAAAAAATGGTAACACGCAGATCTTTTCTGAAGGCCAGTGGTGGACTGGGTGCCCTGGCGTTATTGCAGGGTTGTGAGCTGGATGACAAGGATGATGCTTCAACTTCTGCTGCTGATCCTCAGCAAAATGACCCACCACAAAATAATCCGCCATCAAATGACCCGTCACCGACTACTCCTGCTCCGACTGACCCGCCTGTATCGACGAGTAAAATCTACGATCTTCCAGCACAGGATGCGGAGCTACATTTCCTGAAACGAACAAGCTTCGGTGTTTCCCAGGCGGACTACGATGCCATTAAACAATCGGGAATTGATGCCTATCTGGATCAGCAACTGAACCCTGCCTCGATTACTGACCCGGCTGAATCGGCGATCGGATCGTTGTTTTCATTACTGGCGCTTTCGGGGGCAGAGCTTTACAGCCGTCGCAAGGAGAGCGGATTTCAGAATGATGTCAAAAGAGAGTTGCAGAATGCGGCAATTTATCGTGCCTGTTATGGCAAGCGGCAGCTTTATGAAGTGATGGTTGAGTTCTGGAGCAATCATTTCAGCATCGACGCTGCATCCGGAATATTGCGCCTGTTTAAAGTGGTCGATGACCGTGACGTGATACGTCCCAATGCATTGGGCAAGTTTCGTGACCTGCTGCATGCCTCTGCGAAAAGTCCAGCCATGCTGGAATATCTCGATAATGACGATAATCGCAAAGGCGGGCCCAATGAAAACTATGCGCGCGAACTGATGGAGCTGCATACCCTGGGTGTCGATGGTGGCTATTCCCATGAGGATGTGCTGGAAGTCGCTCGTTGCTTTACGGGCTGGAGGTATGTCCGGGACGAAATCAGTTTCACTTTTTCTGCCAATCGCCATGATGACGATGAAAAAACTGTCCTCGGTCAGATCATTCCTGCAGGTGGCGGTATCACCGATGGTGAGAAGGTGCTGGATATTCTGTTGGCGCATCCATCCACAGCGAAATTTATTGCAACCAAGCTGGTGCGCCGGTTTGTATCAGACCTGCCGCCACAAACATTGATCGACAAGGTTGCCCAGACATTTACCGATACGGATGGTGATATCAAAGCCATGCTGCGTGCGATTTTCTCATCCACCGAATTTGCTTCGGCGCATGATTCAAAATTTGCTCGTCCAATGGAATTCACCTGTGCGGCGGTGCGTGCTGTCGCACCAGACCCTGATAAATATTATCCCGGCAGGTCAATCTACAACATGCTGCGCCTGATGGAACAATTACCGTTTGAATGGTCGCCACCCGATGGTTATCCAGATGTGATGACCTACTGGTTAAACAGCATGGGGCTGACACGCCGCTGGCAGCATGCAGTCTTGTTTGCAGAGAGCCGTGATAATGGTTCATCCCATGCCTATGAGCTGGTCAATACAGCAATCAAGGCGGATGAGCTGGTGGATGAATTAACGGCAGCGGTTTTACATCGGCCTTTGACGGCAGAAGACCGGGCACAATTGATAGCCATGGTTGTGGGGGCTGGAGACCCACAGCGTTCGTTGACTGAAGATGAGTTGAAAGCCAGTTCAGAGAAGATTGTTGGTCTGTTGCTCAGCTCACCCTATTGTCAGGTTCGTTAGGAGAAATTATATGTTGGTATCAAGACGAAATTTTATGGGCAAACTGGGCGCTTCTGCGCTGAGCCTGCTGGTTTCTCCTGCATCAGCGGCAGAGGACACAAAAAAAGATGTATTAGTGTGTGTGTTTCAACGCGGTGCGATGGACGGATTGAATGCTGTCGTACCTTATGCTGAAGGTCGTTATTATGACCTGCGCCCAACACTAGGCATTGCTGCGCCCGGCTCAGGTGATGGCAGCGCAATAGACCTGGATGGCCAGTTTGGTTTACATCCAGCGATGGCCCCCCTTAAGGCCCAGTATGATGTCGGCAATATGGCGATTGTGCACGCGGCAGGCGCCACTCAGGTTGACCACTCGCATTTTTCAGCACAGCGTTTGATGGAGCTAGGGCTGAACAGTCAGGGTGAGGCGCCAGGCGGTTGGCTAGCGCGCTACCTGAATAGCCAGTCAATTGCGGGTGGAATATTTCAGGCCATCTCGGTGGCGAATAGCACGCAAAAATCTTTGAGTGGATATCCCGAAGCACTGGCTATGGCCAGCGCGGCTGATTTCAAATTGACGTCAAGATATGCCGCTGAAACTTCAGTTTTACTGAGTGGACTATCTGCACAGCAGAATACGCTGGGTGGGCAGATGGCTTCCACACTCACAGCGTTGGATACGTTTGGATCGTTGGGCGTTGAAGATCTTCCGGTTGATAATGGTGCAAACTATGCCAACAATTCATTTGCTCGCGCCATGAAACAGGCGGCGCAATACATCAAGGCAGACATTGGTACTGAGATTATATGTGTGGATACAGGTGGTTGGGATCACCATAACAACCTGGCCAGTCGTCTGAATGGCAAGCTGACCGAACTCAGTGAAGGTCTGGCCGCCTTTGTTCAGGACATGGGCGCGCGTATGGCCAATGTTACGGTCATCACCATGACTGAATTTGGTCGCCGTGCCAAAGAAAACAGTTCCAACGGAACGGATCATGGTCGCGGAAGTTGTATGTTTGCCGTGGGCAATAATGTCAACGGTGGGAAAGTTTATACTGACTGGCCGGGGCTGGCAGAGAATCAGCTTAGAAAGGGTGATCTGGAAATCACAACGGATTACCGCACAGTACTTGGCGAGCTGGTCAACAAGCGCATGCGCGGCGGCCCGCTGGATGAAATATTTCCTGGCTATACCATGCCGGCGGAACTGGGTCTGTTCAAAGCTTAGTTTTTTCGAAAAGTCTGGAGAACATCCAGGCTTGCTGTTCGATGTCATCGGCCGCCCACAAGCTGCTGATGACGGCCAGCATGTCAGCACCTGCACTGATCAGTTCGGTTGCATTTTCCACCGTAATCCCACCGATTGCGCAAACTGGCGTTTTGTGATGACGCCAGCTTTGCAGTAGCGATAAATCTGCTTTGACCGCTTCCGGTTTGGAGGGTGAGTCAAAGAAGCTGCCGAAGGCAATATAATCAGCCCCGGCTGCTTCAGCTTCTTCAGCCAGCCTCAGACTGTTGTAGCAGGATACGCCGATAATGGCCTGATCACCCAACTCTTTTCTCGCTGCCAGTAAGTCAGTATCGTCTTTTCCGAGATGAACGCCCGCAGCGCCAATAGTTTTTGCCAGGTCGACATCATCGTTAATAATGAGCGGAACCGAGAAGCTGGCGCATAAAGCATATAGATACTCGGTCACATCTCTTCTGAGTTTGTTGTTTCTGCTTTTATCCCGATATTGCACCATGCTTGCGCCACCCTTTAGCGCTGCCTCTACGTCGCTAAACAGTTGTCTGCTATCGCTTTTGCTCGCCTGGGTGATCGCATATAGGCCTTTGAGTAACGTAGACATGAAACAAATACTAGAATTAGGATTGGCTTTTCCAGATGGGTCTATTGTGCAACAAAACCATAGACTTTTCGGTGTTTTGATGAAATATTTCGTCCAGAGTCTATCAAATACTGATAGCCTTGATGCAAATCATTTCCCAGCGGATGGGAGTGGTTACAATAAAATGTCGGGGGACAAAGAATGAATTATCAGTTTCAGATCAAGACTGAAGCGCTAAGCAGCTGTGAGCATTGCGAAGTGCGGCAGCTAGCATTTTTTAAGCCGATTAAAGAAGACTTGCTGGAGTGGGAGTCGCAATTCCGGTCTACACAATATCATGTAGCTCCCAAACAACTGCTCTATCGCGAAGGAGATGTCCCGGAAGAGGTCTACACTCTTCATGAAGGCTGGGTATTGATTTATAAAACTCTGGAAGACGGTAAGCGCCAGGTGTTGCGTATTGCATTACCAGGCGACTTCCTGGGTTACCATGCCGATCTTGATGCGCCTATTGACCATGCTGCGGTTGCTGTAAATCGCTGCACTTTGTGTGCATTTCCTCGAAAGACGGTTAAAGAAATGATTACGTCTCAACCTGAGCTGGCAATACGGCTACTGGAGATCCAGTCTCAAACTATGCATGAATGTAATAATCACATGGCCAGCATTGGCCAGAAAAGTGCAATTCAACGTGTGGCCAGCTTGTTTTTTGAGTTATATCGCAAAATGGATGCGCGTCATGGCGTGGTGGATAACAGCATTGAATTTCCTCTGACACAGGATGACATCGCGGATGCAATTGGCGTCACGCCGGTTCATGTTAGTCGAGTTGCAAAAGAGCTCCGGGAAAAGCAAATTGTTGACTGTGGGCATGGACGCATGAATTTGTATGATATGGACGCCCTGGCCAAGGTCGCTGGCATCAAAATTTGATGAAGTTGGTAGACGCCATTATTTCCAGCTAGCTGTCTTTCCCTTCCACCCAGAAAAGTCGATCTGGAATCAGTTGTCCCATACCAGAACGATAACCATGTTTTAATGCAGACCAGGTGTAACGTTGGGCTTCGTGAATTGCGCTGAGTGGTTCCTGCCCCTGAGCCAGTAATCCGGCAATTGCCGATGCCAGTGTACAGCCTGAACCATGGTAATTCTCCGTCAGGCGTGGCCAGTGATATTTTTGTAATAGCCGGTTGTTACCATACAGGTAATTAATAACTTCATCTGATTGCGCATGGGTTCCAGTTATCAGTACATAATTGCAACCTTGTCCAAGCATTGCGAAAGCACCGGCCTCAAGGGTATCAGCAGTATTTGCCAATTTACGAGCTTCTAACAAGTTCGGCGTGAGGATATGCGTAAGCGGTAACAGTAACGTTTGAATCGCCTCCGTGACGGCTGCTGTAGCCAATTCAGTACCACCGCCAGCACTAAGGACCGGATCAAGGATAACGGGGATCTCTGGATAATCCCGGAACAGCGAGTACAAGGTTTCGACCAGTTCAACAGTAGGCAGCAGGCCAATTTTAAAAGCCTTTACTGGCATATCTTCAAGTACTGCCCTGGCCTGTGAAATCAGCAGGCTACTTTCGACTGGTACAACCTCAATGACATCGTGCGTGTCTTGCACTGTGAGGCAGGTTGCAACGGGTGCCGCATGGCAACCCATGCTGCTGAGCGCTTCGATATCGGCTTGCAGCCCAGCACCGCCAGTCGGGTCAAGGCCGGAAAATGTCATCACAATTGGGGGTGGAGATAGCAGTTGCATACAGCGTATTATGCTACAAATGATGATTAACCCGGTAACAATATATATCGCATTCAGGGCTACAGGCATGCTCCGGATCAAGGCGTAGTACGTAGGCATTGGTTGTTCCATTGTCAAGCGCTGCAACGCCGAGCCGGTGCATGCCTGAAGCCCCTAACCCTATGAATTTTAACGACAGGCCATCGCGTGCCGGCCCGCAGACTACGTTAGTAAAACTTGCTGTAGAATGGCTACAGCGGCGTTTTGCTGCCTTGCTGCGAACCGGCACGCGATGGCTGAATACGATATATATTGTTGCCGGGTTAATAATAATGAGGAATTAAATGAAGTCTTATATTTGTGTGGTTTGCGGTTTTATCTATCACGAAGAAGAGGGTCTTCCAGAAGAAGACATCGCACCTGGTACCAAATGGGAGGATATACCGATGAGCTGGGTCTGTCCTGAATGTGGTGCGGGCAAGGAAGATTTTGAGATGATGGAGGTCTAAACTCTATTTGTTAGAATCATAATAATCTTAGACAGGAGTACTTGAACAATGCATAAGAAATTCTGCTTTATCGTATTCATTTTATTGGCGGTGGTGACGGCGCCGTTATTCGCGGCCACTGTTGACGGTGTAACATTGCCTGATACCGTTGAGCTTAATGGCACAAACCTGGTGCTCAATGGCATGGGCACACGTAAGGCGACGATGTTCAAGGTCAAGGTCTATGTGATGGGCCTTTACTTGACGGAAAAACGTGATGGTGCCAAAGCGATCATGCAATCAGAAAGCCCCAAACGGATCGTGATGCGATTTGTTCGTGATGTCGGCGCAAAAAAAATCCGTGATGGCTGGCAAACGGGATTTGAAAAGAATTCACCGGATGCAGCAGTGCTACAAGGTAAAATCGATCAGTTCAATGCTGCAATGGACGATATGAAAAAGGGTGATGAAATCCAGCTTGATTTTGCAGCTGGCCAGGTTGATGTGGTCATTAATGGCGAGAACAAAGCAACTATCGAAGGCGTGGATTTTCAGCGCGCATTATTGTCCATCTGGCTTGGCCCGCACCCGCCTAACAAAGCATTAAAGGCAGGCATTCTTGGCAAATAAAGCAGGGTTTAAAATGAAAAAAAAGTTTTTCGCAGTAATGTTTATCGCCAGTTTTGTACTGATACCGTTTTCCAGTGCTTCGGCAAGAAGCCCCTGGGATAGACCTGGCGGATGGTATGGGCCTGGTCAATATGGGCAGAGTGGTGGGAGTCAATATCGTCATCAGAACTTTGGTCGAAACAATTGGCTTGGCCGGGGTTACAACGATGTTTGGAGTGATGCATTCAGTGATGCATTGGGTGATGTGTTCGGTGATTTTTTCGGCGATGCCGAGGTTGATATAACGTTCCGAATACGTGCTAGCGGCAAGGGTAAAGGGCGCGGAAAGGGTAGAGGCCGTGGACGATCAGCAGGCGACTACCGTGGTGATTATTACGGCAGAGGTTATTCTGGCTACCAGGGTTATGGCAGTCCAGGTGGATATTATGGTGGTGGGCCCAAGTACAGAAGGTGGTAGATCAGGGGATCTTCTGATCGATTGTTACCCTGACCACATTCGCCTGTCCGGGTACGATACCTTCAATTGAGCCAGCCAGGTCTCCACTGGTTGGCATCGCCTGACCGCTTTTGGAAATGCGTGCACCGACTTTTACCTGATCAAATCCTGATAATTTCATTTGTGGCATCATGGCCATGCTGTCATCAAGCGTTACAGTGATGGGCAAATCTTTTGCCTGTTGCTTGCTGACGGCCAGCGGCATGGGCGGACCTTGCATGGCTTGTGCAAAAATGAAAACGCTGTCCTGAGGTTGAGTCAGTTTCGCTAGTTCCGGAGCGAGTTCGACCGTGACAGTTATTGATTTCTGTGCGTTATCCGGAGCAGGATTTTCAGAAGCCGGGGTTGCCTCCGCGACCATTTCCCCTGTTTGTGCTTTGGCCCTGGCAATCAGGGTATCGAGCGTTTGTATGAGTTCAGGCCGGCCGGCCAGCATTGGTCGAACCAGTTGCCAGTGTTTGAGTGCTGCTGCATAGTTACCGGCTTCTTCCTCAGCTAACCCGGCCATCCAGTTTGCCTGAGCATTTTTAGGATCTTGCTTGAGCGCAAGCTTTAAGAGTTCGTAGGGCTTGCCGGTAATTTTTCCATCCTGTGTCATCGCCAGGGCATCAGCATAACGTACCAGCACTTCTGGTTGATCACCTGTTAGCGCATATAATTTTTCAAATGCACCGACCGCTTTATCGTATTGCTGAATAGAAAGATAGGAACGCGCCAGCATAGACCAGCCTTCTGCGTTATCCGGTTCCTGCTCCATTTTCTCGGCAAGTTTGGAGATGGCTTCCTCCATACTCATTTGCGGCATAGAAGCCTGATTATTGGCTTGCGCTGTTTTCGACACGTCTGGGCTGATAGCGGTTGGGGCGCCCAGTTTTTGATACAGGGTGACCGAAAGCAAAGGCATGGCAACGACGACAAAAACGGCTAGCCAGCGGCCAGATGATGCGAGGTTTTTTGAGGATTCTAGAGATGCAGGGTCTGCTGTGTCCAGATCATTTAACAAGGCCTTTTCAAGATCGGCTTTTGCCGCTTCGTAAACGGACTGTTCCAGTTTGCCACTTTTCAGATCGGCCTCGAGTTCACTTAACTGTTGTTTAACGACACGGATATTGATTGCATTGCGATCAATATGTACTGTTTTCCGTTGCCGTAGTAGTGGCAATAAAACAAAACTCAATGCCAGCAAAATCATGCCGGCTACGATCAACCAGAATTGTGTCATGCGTTATTCTCTATTTTCGTTTTGTGAATCTGCTGAGGTTTCTTCAAGCAGTTGGTGAACTCTGTTTCTTTCGCTATCGCTTAACACCACTTCCTGCATTTTACTTCGACGCGTGAGTTTGCGCAGCAGCATGAATAACGCAATGGCAAAAAGCACAAAAGGGCCGATCCAGAGCAGCCAGGTGGAGGGTCGGACAGGAGGTTGGTAGAGTACAAAATCACCGTAACGGCTCACCAGAAAGTCGATGACTTCTTTATCCGTTTTTCCGGAAGTCATCAGGTCATAGACTTCACGGCGCAAGTCCTTCGCAAGTTCAGCCTGGGAGCCCGCCAGGGATTCATTTTGACAAACCAGACAACGCAGTTTGCTGACCACATTCTGGAAGCGTTTTTCTGTGACATCACCCGAAAAATCAAAGTTATCAAAACCCGCAATTACCTGTTGCCAGGCAAACAGGCAGAGTACCATAAAAACAATTTTGAGCGATTGCCTCATCCTTGTTGTTCCAGTTTTGTAATCAATGGCAGCAATTCTTCCTGCCATATTTCAACCGTGACAGGCCCAATGACTTTGTGTCGAATGATGCCCTGTTGGTCGATGACAAAAGTTTCAGGTGTGCCGTAAACACCCCAGTCGATACCAACGCGGCCATCGGCATCAAAGGCGCTGACAACATAGGGATCACCATAAACTTGTAGCCATTTTTTTGCTGCTTCACGTTCGTCTTTATAATTCAGGCCGTAGATATCGACTTTGCCCGTATTGGCGATTGCGGTGAGCACTTCGTGCTCGGCCCGGCAGGAAACACACCAGGTTGCCCAGACATTTAAAAGTGAAACCTTGCCTTTGAAGGCATCGGTGCTGATGCTGTTCTCAGGTTTTTTTAACAGCGGTAATTCAAACGCAGGTGCAGCTTTGCCTATTAGTGGTGAGGGCACTTTTTTAGGGTCAAGCTTGAGACCGACTCCCAGCAGCACAGCCAGTAGCAGAAAGATAATGACGGGCAGAAAACGTTTCATGCTTTGGCCTCAGAGCCGGTCAGTTTGATGGCTGATTTTTGTTTTAATTTTAAACGATATCGTTTGTCGGAGATCGCAAGTAAACCACCCAGTGCCATAAAGATTGCGCCCAGCCAGATCCAGCGAACAAAAGGTTTGTAATAAAGACGCAAGCTCCAGTCGCCTTTACCCAGTGGCTCGCCCAGGGAAACATAGAGATCGCGCGTGAAGCCTGCGTCTATCCCTGCTTCAGTCATAGGCATGGTCTGTGAGAAATAATTACGTTTTTCAGGATGCAAGTTAGCAACCACTTTGCCATTTTTGGTGATCACAAAGTCACCGATAGATGCCTGATAATTTGGTCCCCGTTCGGTTCTAACACCCTTGAAAGTAAACTCGTAACCCGCGATATTTTTTGTCTCTCCGGGTGAGAGACGAATATCATTTTCGACGCCAAAGATGGATACAAACGTGATGCCGAGTATGGAGACAGCCATACCGAAATGCGCCAGTATCATGCCATAGTAGCTGCGGCCCTGAGTGGTCAGGTCATGCCAGATAGCACCGATTGATTTTTTGTTACGCAAGCGTGCCTTGACGCTGAGGAAAAGCGACAAGATTAACCAGGTCGCCAGACCGACGCCCAGGCCAACTTTAAAGTTGGTCTCAGGCAAAATAAGTGGTAGAGAAAATAACACGGCGATGATCAGGCTGAGCAGGAAAATCCAGCGCACCTGTTTGATCAGTTCTGCAGGGTCATGTTGCTTCCAGCGCACAATCGGGCCCAGGCCCATGATCAAAACCAGGAAGGGTGTCAGGATGACAAACATAAAATTAAACCACGGGAAACCGACCGATATTTTACCCCAGCCGAAGGCATCATAAATCAGCGGTGCCAGGGTCCCGAAAAGTACCACAACGGTCATGATCAGCAGCAATAGATTATTGCCCAGCAGTAATGACTCACGTGAGAGCAAATCAAAGCGCCCGCCGCCGGCGACAGAAGGTGCGCGCCAGGCATAAATAATCAGTGAACCGCCGATGACAGTGACGAGAAATGCCAGTATGTAGACGCCCCGAGTCGGGTCAGTTGCGAAAGCGTGGACAGATGTGAGTACGCCAGAACGTACCAGGAAAGTACCGAGCAGGCTAAGTGAAAATGCGCTGATGGCCAGCAAGACTGTCCAGCTTTTAAAGGCGCCGCGTTTTTCTGCCACCGCCAGCGAATGCATCAGGGCGGTACCGACCAGCCAGGGCATGAAGGAGGCGTTTTCTACTGGATCCCAGAACCACCAGCCGCCCCAGCCGAGTTCATAATAAGCCCACCAGCTTCCCAGCATGATGCCCAGGGTCAGGAATATCCAGGCAACGGTTGTCCAGGGTCGGGACCAGCGCGCCCAGGCGGCGTCCAGTTTACCGCCGATCAGTGCTGAGATGGCGAAACTAAAGGCGACGGAAAAGCCGACATAGCCCATATAAAGCATGGGCGGATGAATCGCCAACCCAAAATCCTGTAGCAGTGGATTGAGATCACGCCCTTGTGCAGGGGCAGGCAACAGGCGATCAAACGGGTTGGAAGTAAAAAGCATGAACAGCAAAAAGCCGATAGCAATGAAGCCCATTACCGAAAGCACGCGGGCAACGACTTCTTCCGGGAGGCTGCGGCTGAAAATAGCAATGGCGACTCCCCAGCCACTGAGCATCAGCATCCAGAGCAGCAGTGAGCCTTCATGTCCACCCCAGATCGCTGAAATTTTGTAGAGATCCGGCAACAGGGTGTTCGAGTTTGTGGCAACGTATTTAACTGAAAAGTCACTAGACAGGAAAGCAGCCGCAAGGCAGGCAAAGGCGATAACGATGAATACAAATTGCCCCCAGGCGGCCGTTCGCCCAAGCGCAATCCAGCCGGGTTTGCGCAGAAAGGTACCTGCCATCGGAATGATGGTTTGAGCAATCGCAATACACAGTGCCAGTATCAGTGCGAAATGACCCAGCTCAGGTGTCATAGCTTTTGCTGTCCGTTTGCCATTTCTTTTATGCCTTCTTCATGGGCGGTCTCAAGGCTGTCCTGCACTTCGGGTGGCAGGTAATCCTCATCGTGTTTGGCCAGGACTTCCTCGGCGTAAAAAATACCGTCTTGACCCATTTTACCTTTACCAACCATGCCAGTTCCTTCCTTGAACAGGTCAGGCAGAATGCCAGCATAACGCACAGTGGTTTCCGCCTTGTTGTCCGTGACAACAAACTCAAGCGTCAGGTCGCCAGGTTCGCGTTTCATGCTGCCTTCCTTGACCAGCCCGCCAACGCGGATGACCTGATCTTTCGGAGCTTCGCCAGAGGCTATCTGGATGGGCGAGTAATAGTAGGACAGATTGCTACGCAGTGCGACGGTTGCAAGGGTGGCGGCAAGACCGACGCCAACCAGTGCAAGTAAAATAAGCACCATACGTTTTTGCCTTGGCTTCATGATTGTGTTTCCCCATCAGTTTGCAGACGAATTATTCGACGCAGGCGTTGCAGAATAGTTCGGCTTTGTTGTTTAACCATCATTAACTCACCCAGCATCAGTAGCGCTGTCATGCCAAAGGAGCTCCAGACATAAAAACCATAGCCGTTCATGGAAAAAAATTCACTCAGTGTCATGATGTCTCCTCCACGTAGGCCTTGACCCATTTACTATTACGTTCGCGCTCCAGAATCAGGTTGCGCAAGCGCATGAAAATGACGCCAAAACTGTAGGACCAGAAAGCCAGTGTCATGACCAGCATGGCTATCAGAATATTGGCCTCAACTGTTTTCAATGATGAACGCTGGTGCAGTGCTGCGCATTGATTTGGGTCAGGGCAGTTGATCGACCAGAAAATAATGGGTACCAACACCAGACCAACAATCGCCAGTAATGCTGAGGCTCGATCCGCACGCCGCGTATCATCGATGGCTGATTGTAGTGCCATGTAGCCGATATAAAGAAACAACAGTATCAGCTGTGAGGTCATGCGCGGATCCCAGTCCCACCATGTGCCCCAGCTGGTTTTACCCCAGAAGGCGCCGGTCCAGAGTGAAAGAAAGGTGAACATGGCGCCGGTTGGTGCGATGGCCGCAGCCAGCATGTAGGAAAGACGAGTATTGAAGATCAAACCGATGACTGCCCAGCCGACCAGTACGATATACAGCCACATGGCCAGCCAGGCGGCCGGTACATGGACAAAGATAATCCGATAATATTCTTTTTGGTCTGTGAGGACATGCGGCGTTTTGAAGAAGCCCCAATACAGTCCCGCCGCGCTTAACAGGACAGCAGTCCACAGAAACCAGGGAATGCTTTTGCCGGCAAGGGGATAAAAGCTTGCGGGTGATGCGTATTTAAACCAGTTGATACTCATAAGTGTTCGTTTATTCAGATGAAATTCGTACTGCGGCAGCGGTCGCCCAGGGTGAAAACACCAGCGTAAAAATCAGAAAGGCCCCGAGTAATAACAGGTAAGCCTGTACTGTAGTACCTTCCAGCATGCTGTCCGCTATCGCGCCAGAACCATAAATTAGCACCGGGATATACAA
>DTYI01000271.1 GCA_012961935.1 Thiotrichales bacterium
ACACTTCTTCAACATGGCCTTTGACACGTACTTTGCGCCATTCCTGCACCAACTTGCTGTCTTTATCAATCAGAAAAGTGCTGCGCTCGATGCCCATATATTTTTTCCCGTACATGTTTTTTTCCTTGATAACATCGAACAATTTACAGAGCTTTTCCTCCGGGTCGGACAATAATTCAAACGGAAAATTCTGTTTCGCCTTGAAGTTTTCATGGGATTTCAGGCTGTCGCGCGAGACACCCAGAATCACCGTATCCGCTTTTTTAAAATCCGCGTAATGGTCACGAAAATCCTGACCTTCTGTGGTACACCCTGGTGTACTGTCTTTAGGGTAGAAATAGAGCACGACGTTTTGCTTGTCCTTGAAATCAGACAGGGAAATGGTCTGTTCTCCTGTCGCTTCAAGCTTGAAGTTGGGTACGCTCTTGCCAACGGAAATTTTGCTCATGCAGTTTCTCATCAAATGACTGTGGTGGGGATTTTGTACCACATGCCATAGCCTAAAGCCAAGCTTCATGAATTGTTCAGAGCATCCCTTGTCTCGATGCGTGGGGGCCAGTATCATGACGGCTGACAGTCTGGAGTGGAAAAAATATGTTTCATGGCAGCATGGTTGCGCTTGTCACGCCGATGTTTGAAGATGGCGCGATTGACTGGCAGGCCTTCGCTGATCTGGTTGAATTCCACATCGATCATGGCACTGATGCTATTGTCGCAGTGGGCACAACTGGTGAATCCGCAACCCTGAATTTCGATGAGCACAGTGAAGTTATCCGCCGTGTGGTTGAGATGGCAAAAGGGCGCCTGCCTGTAATTGCAGGCACCGGCGCAAATGCCACAGCAGAAGCGATTTCACTGACCCGCTATGCCATGGAAGCAGGTGCTGACGCCGCGCTACTGGTGACGCCTTATTACAATAAACCTACCCAGGAAGGCCTTTATCAGCACTATAAGGCGGTTGCAGACGCCGTGCCGATCCCGCAAATCCTGTATAACGTGCCCGGACGAACAGCTTGTGATTTGTTGCCAGAAACGGTTGCAAGACTAGCCAGTATTTCCAATATCATCGGTCTGAAGGAAGCGACAGGTGATCTGGAACGTCTGGTACAACTCAAGGAACTTTGTGGTGAACAAATTGACCTTTATAGTGGTGATGATGAAACCGGCATGGATTTCATGCTGCAGGGCGGCAAGGGTGTTATTTCTGTCACGAACAATATCGTGCCCGCTGCAATGCATGATCTTTGCAAGGCTGCGCTCACGGGTGATGATAGCCGCGCTCGCGAAATCAACGCCGGAATCGAATGCTTACATCGTGATTTATTTCTGGAATCAAACCCCATCCCGGTTAAATGGGCCTTGCACGAAATGGGTATGATCAGTACAGGCATCCGATTACCCATGACGCCACTGAGCGAATCATTGCGACCCCGGCTGCGCGCTTCACTAGAGCAGGCGAATATAAAATTAAAGTAGGTTTTTATGTCGAAATATTTCTTGATTCTTGTTTTATCCATTCTGTTGTTTTTGTCTGGTTGTTCGATCTTCGGCGGCAATCAAAAAGACGCTTATAAAAAAAGTCGCGCCACAGGAAACCTGGAAGCGCCACCGGAACTGGTGATTCCTGAAACAGACACTAATTACAAGGTACCCGATGTTGTGCGTGCCAGTGAAGTAGGTAATGGAAGCAGAACAGCAGGCGTCGCAACTGCCAGTGGTGTGGTGCCGGAATATGAAAGCGTCACACTTGAACGTGACGGCCAACTCCGCTGGCTGCACGTGAAAGCTGCGCCTGAGCAGATTTGGCAGCCGCTGGTTAATTTCTGGCAGCAGCAGGAAGTCAAACTGGAAGAAACTGATCGCGCTTTGGGTATTATGCGTACCGAATGGATTAAATCAGTACGTGCTGAAAACCGCGGTAAAATCAGCGCGCTTTTCAGTAAAGCATTGGGATCAATTGCCGGCGCAGAATTGAAAGAGCAATACAAAATTCGTGTTGAACGTGTTGAAGATGGCAGCAATATTTATCTGACCTACCAGGCAACAGAAAAAGTTTTTGAAGAAACATTATCAGGCGAATCGGGTCCTGCGCACTGGCAAATGCGTCCGGCCGACCCGGAAGCTGAAGCGGAAATGCTGGTGCGTATTCAGCAGTACATCGCAAAACTTTAAATAGCAAAATCTTATACCGATTTAAACTGAAAATTGAAAGGTTTGCGTGTTTTCAATGAAAATTATTTTTGTCGCAGAGACGCGAAGACGCAGAGTTAATTTAAATAATTTTTCTCTGCGCCTTTGCGTCTCTGCGACAAAAATCGGCGTTACCGGAGTCACTATTCATTATGTGTGTTAATCATTAATGCTTCGCTTTGCCTCGATCGGTTCTGGCAGCAAAGGCAACGCAACCCTGATTGAAACCGACTCTACCACCGTAATGGTGGACTGCGGTTATTCCGTCGTAGAGGTTGAACGTCGTCTTGTAAAACTTGAGCGCGATCCGTCAGAGATTGATGCCTTGCTTCTCACTCACGAACACAGCGACCACGTCCAGGGTGCCGCACGTTTATCCCGGCGTTATAAAATACCCGTCTGGCTGACCACGGGCACATTAAACGCCTGTCGCGATGACGGTTTTGCATCCATCAATATTATTTCCGCGCACCAGGAGTTTGAAATTAACGATCTGCATGTGCAGGCTTATCCCGTACCGCATGATGCGCGCGAGCCCTGCCAGTTTGTATTTAAAAACAGTTCGGCAAGACTGGGATTGCTAACCGATGTGGGCTGCATTACACCGCATATTGTGGAAACACTTTCCGGCTGTCATGCGCTCATGCTGGAATGCAATTACGAACCAGAACATCTTGCCAATGGGCCATACCCGCCTTCACTTAAACAAAGGATAGATAGTCGCTTAGGACATTTATCTAATCAACAGGCTGAATCACTACTGGAAAAAATGGACACAACAGCGTTACGTTGTGTTGTTGCAATGCATTTGAGTGAAGAAAATAATCATCCCGAATCAGCTTTGTCGGCATTAAAAAATAGTTTGAATGGCAATCAGGTGAAAATATTGATGGCCTGCCAGAAAGAAGGTTTTGGGTGGGAGGAAGTTAACCCGAATTAAAAAATAGAATCCGGAGAAGAACCCCGGATTCTATTTTTAATATTTAGCGCCAATATTCATGATGGCGGTGATGACGACGAGGGATATAGCAATATTCATCACGCATCCTGGAACGCATACGCTTTCTCAGCGCTTTGATCTGTCCCCGATCATAACCATCATTATAACCATGTCGTTTGCCTTTACGCTTGCCCTTGCGGTAACCGTCTTCGTAGCCCGCTTTGTAACCACGTTTGTAATCATGTTTGGAGAAACTATGACGACTGCGGTTGCTATAGGAATGAATGCCATCCTCGTATCCTTCGCGGTAACTTTTCTTGTAGGCTTTGACATAACCATCTTCGAGACCGTCTTCGTAACCAGCGCTATAACCCTGTTCATAAGAACTGGATTTTGCCATCGCAGCGCCGCTCAATAAAAATATAAATAGAACGGCTGTAAAACTTGTCAGGTTTGGTTTTTTCATCACGTTTTCCTTTGTTGATTAATAACGCGATCAATCTTAGGGGAGACAACATGAATCGATGCTGAATGGTTTGGTTGTTTTTGTTCAGTTAGCGTTAAGTTATCTATCTCGTTCCCATGCTTTGCGTGGGAATGCATATCAGATTTGAAGGACGGATAAGCTTGCGTCATTCGCCTTAATCCGTTGCTGCAAGCGTTAATCGCGGTCGTG
>DTYI01000272.1 GCA_012961935.1 Thiotrichales bacterium
CATGATGAAGTTGATAAAAGCAAACGGCGATTCCTGATTGGTGCGACTTCTGCTGTGGGTGCCGTCGGTACCGCTGCACTTCTGATTCCTTTCGTTAGCTCAATGGCGCCGAGCGAACGGGCAAAAGCTGCCGGTGCACCGGTTGAAGCGGATATCGGCAAGCTGGAGTTTGGCCAGCAAATGAGTGTCGAGTGGCGCGGCAAACCAGTATGGGTTGTACGCCGCACCGAGGAGATGCTGAAGGCGCTGAAGGATTCGGAAGATGGCCTGAAAGACCCCCGCTCTGAGGTGTTGAGCCAGCAGCCCTCGTATGCCAAAAACGTATATCGCTCCATCAAGCCTGAATATCTAATTGTAGTGGGTATCTGTACCCACCTTGGGTGCTCGCCAACTTTTCGGCCTGAAATTGCCCCGGCTGACCTGGGTAGTGAGTGGAAAGGTGGTTGGTATTGCCCCTGTCATGGTTCCCGTTTTGACCTGGCTGGTCGCGTAACCAATAACTCACCTGCTGGCACCAATCTGGTTATACCGGCGCATTCCTACCTCAGCGAAAGCCAGATTCTGATCGGCGTGGATCAGGAGAGCGCATAATGAAAAATCTCATAGACTGGATCAATGCACGCTTCCCGCTGACTCAGATGTGGGAAGAGCATTTGTCCAAATATTATGCGCCGAAGAACTTCAACTTCTGGTACTTCTTTGGTTCACTGGCGTTGCTGGTGCTGGTGCTTCAGATCGTCACCGGCATTTTTCTCACCATGCACTACAAGCCGGATGCGGGTATGGCGTTTGCATCGGTTGAATACATCATGCGCGATGTTAACTGGGGCTGGTTGATACGTTACATGCATGCAACGGGTGCATCTGCGTTTTTTATCGTGGTCTACATGCATATGTTCCGGGGCCTGATTTACGGTTCCTACAAAACACCACGTGAACTGATCTGGATTTTCGGCATGATGATTTATCTGGCGCTGATGGCGGAAGCCTTTATGGGCTACCTGTTGCCCTGGGGGCAAATGTCCTACTGGGGTGCGCAGGTGATCGTCAATCTATTTGGCGCGATTCCAGGTTTTGGCCCAGAGCTGGCAGTCTGGATTCGCGGCGACTTTGTCGTCTCTGACGCCACCCTCAACCGCTTTTTTGCCTTCCATGTCATCGCCGTGCCGCTCGTTTTGATCGCCCTGGTTGTGGCGCATATCCTGGCTTTACATTCAGTCGGCTCTAATAATCCGGATGGTGTCGAAATCAAGAAAAACAAGGATGAAAATGGTATCCCTAAAGATGGCATTCCGTTCCACCCTTACTATTCAGTCAAGGATATTGTTGGCGTTGTGGTTTTCCTGATGTTTTTCTTTGCGGTGATTTTCTTTGCACCGGAAATGGGTGGTTACTTCCTCGAGCATGCGAATTTCATTCCTGCTGACCCATTGAAAACGCCTGAACATATCGCGCCAGTCTGGTACTTTACGCCGTTTTATACAGTACTGCGTGCCGTGCCGAATCCATTCGGTGGAGTAATCGCGATGGGTGCTGCGGTGGTTATTTTATTCTTCCTGCCATGGATCGATCGAAACCCGATTCGCTCCTGGCGTTATCGCGGTTTCCTGCATAAATTTAATATCCTGTTTTTCGTGGTTGCTTTCATCTGGTTAGGCTTCCTCGGTGTGCAAGCGGTGACACCTTTATTTTCAGAACTGGGGCTGCGTTTTACTGAGGCTTATTTCCTCTTTTTTATCGTGCTCTGGCTTTATAATAAACCCCGCTCAGCCATTTTTAGTTTTGTGGTGTTTGCTGGACTGATCGCTTTATTGCTGTTTATTGATTCAATTCGGATATCCGGGTTGAGCGCAGAAGGGAAGGACTACATTACTCCAGCATTTTTGATTCCGGCAGTCTATCTGTTTCTCACAGTTCTGGGGCCGGTGTTCGCCTCTAGACTTGCCGAAGAGAAGCCCGTACCAACAAGGGTGACGCACTGATGAGCAATATTATTGAAACAATCTTTAAGCTGCTGGCGGTATTTACTATCATATTTCTGGTTGGCTTTTTAATAAAAGCTGCTACAGGCGGTGCACACGAGAA
>DTYI01000273.1 GCA_012961935.1 Thiotrichales bacterium
CAACCCTCACCCTCGCAAACCGCCTCTTCCCCACCTGCAAAACACACTCAGCCCCAGCTGCTAAAGAAATACTTTTATCTTCCACTTTTTCCCCATCAATCTTCACCGCGCCCTGCTTGATCATCCGCAATGCCTCCGAAGTACTCTGCACCAAACCTGCTTCTTTTAATGCATTTGCAAGTGGTAAATCTGCCGCAATAGTGACTTCCAGCATATCATCCGGCATCGCGCCTTTTTGAAATCGAGCGATGAAATTTTCCTGCGCTTTTTTTGCGGCTATCTGTCCGTGGAAACGTGCGATGATTTCTTTAGCCAGTTCAAATTTTACGTCGCGTGGGTTGCGGCCTTCTGAAATGGCTGTTCGTAATTTTCTGATTTCTGCCATCGGCCGGAAACTAAGCAGTTCGAAATAACGCCACATTAAATCATCGGAAATGGACATGATTTTTCCAAACATGTCATCCGGTGCGTCGTTAATGCCGATGTAATTATTTAATGACTTGGACATTTTCTGCACGCCGTCCAGTCCTTCGAGTATCGGCATGGTGATGACGACCTGTTGTTCTTGTCCGCATTGTCGTTGCAATTCACGCCCGACGAGTAAATTAAATTTCTGGTCGGTGCCACCGAGTTCGACGTCGGCTTTCATAGCGACCGAGTCATAGCCCTGGATCAGCGGATATAAAAATTCATGGATAGCAATCGACTGTCCGGATTTATAACGCTTGCTGAAATCATCACGTTCGAGCATGCGGGCAACGGTGTGCCGCGCCGCCAGCGCGACCATGTCGGCCGATGACATTTCGTTCATCCAGCTTGAATTAAACATGACCAGGGTTTTTTCCGGGTCGAGAATTTTATAAATCTGTTCTTCGTAGGATTTGGCGTTTTCGATGACATCATCGCGGGTGAGCGGCGGCCGTGTCGCACTCTTCCCGGTTGGGTCACCGATCATGCCGGTGAAATCACCAATCAGAAAAATCGCCTCATGTCCCAGATCCTGAAACTGGCGCAGTTTGTTGATCAACACTGTGTGCCCAAGATGCAAATCCGGCGCGGTCGGGTCAAAACCGGCTTTGATGCGCAACGGTTTGTTCTTCTCCAGTTTTTTGATCAGGTCTTTTTCCAGCAGGATTTCATCTGTGCCACGGCTGATTTCGGCTAAAACTGTATTCATCTTGTCTTGCTCATAATTAATTTAATTGCCCGTTTATTTCTTCTTTCGACCGTGGAACCAACATATGATCCTTTAGTCTCACGAATATTACAGATTAACTGTAAAATCCGTCATAGTATTGACGAAACCGCCGGTTAACGCTACTCTCTCCATAAACCACCAAAACTGGAACAAAATCATATGCATTACGGCACTGACTTTAAGCATAAACTGAGGTCAGAAAGTAGAAGGCCACCCCGCAGAGACTACACTCGTCTTGTTACGCGCTCCCTGGCTCTCGTTGCCGGGATTGCCATTTTTACCGCTGTTGTTGGTATATCGCCCGACAGTTCTGCTTCCGTTGCAAACGCGCATCATACCGAACCAGGCGATCAGACGTCATGGGTTACTGAACCACTGCCTTTACCTGGCGTACATCAGGGCCAGCAAATAATCGCCTCCGCTAACGAAACCCTGCAAGTCACAAAACCAGAAACAAACATTGCTTCTAACATACCCGTTACCAGGCCCGCTTCTGACGTTGAGGACATCGAAAGTCTTCCATGGATTGTCAGCAAAATCAAAAAAGGCGACAGCCCTTCAAAAATTTTCAGCCGCCACAATATACATAGCGACTTATTAAAAGTGATTGCACTGGCCGAGGCCAATGAAGCACTGAAAAAAATCCGACCGGGTCAGATTATCAAACTCAATATTGACCAGCACGGCCTGAGCGATCTGCTGTACGAACCCAGTAAGACAGAACGTTTAATTGTCCACCGTGAGGATGATAAATTTACTGCAGAATTAATTGAGCGTGAAATTGAAACTCGGCAGGTGCATACCAGCGGCGTGATTACCGATTCGCTATTTGCTTCAGCCAGCCGTGCCGGCATGTCAGATAGTCTGATTATGAAACTGGCAGAAATATTTGCCTACGATATCGATTTTGCACTGGATATTCGTGAGGGTGATCAATTCCGGCTGGTCTATGAAGAGCGTTATCTGGACGGTGAAAAATTTGGTGAGGGTGAAATCCTGGCCGCTGAATTTACCAACCGAAACAATACTTTTAAAGCCGTTCGCTACACGGATCCGGATGACAACACCGGCTATTATAATCCTGAGGGCCGGAATATGCGTAAAGCATTTCTACGCTCACCGGTTGATTTTCGTCGCATCAGTTCACGCTTCGGCAAACGCCACCATCCCACACTTCACAAAATGAAAATGCATAAGGGTGTTGATTATGCCGCCTCAAGAGGTACGCCGATTAAATCAACCAGCAATGGAAAAATTGTATTCCGCGGCAGAAAAGGTGGCTATGGCAATGTGGTGATTGTCCGGCACGGCAATAAATACAGTACGCTTTACGCACACATGCGCAATTTCCGCAAAGGGCACAAAGTCGGCAGCCGCGTGAAGCAGGGTGAAGTGATTGGTTATGTGGGTACGACCGGGCGATCAACCGGGCCGCATCTGCATTATGAATTCCGCGTCCACGGTGTGCATAAAAACCCGTTGACGGTGAAGCTCCCAAAAGCAGAGCCGCTACCCAAAAAATATATGGATGATTTCAAACTCAAGGCACAACCATTATTGGCCAGACTTGAGCAGATTGACCGGCTGGCTGCGTTGGATACACAGCAATAACAACAGCTTCAGAAAAGTCTGATTACTTTGTTGGGCTGATGTCCGGCACCAGCATGGACGGAATTTCGGCAGGTCTTGTCAGTTTCGAAAACGCCACCCCCATCCTGCACACCAGCCATTGCCAGCCTTACGCAGAGTCTTTTCGTAACGACTTGCTTGAACTGGTTTCACCTGACTGGTGTGGATCACTCACAGAATTACTCAGACTAGACCATCTGGTTGGACAGGCTTTCGCCGATGCCACACTGCAGTTGCTGACCAAAACAACGGTTCCCAGATCGAGCATCAAAGCCATCGGCAGTCACGGCCAAACCGTCTGGCATCAGCCCAAAGATGCTGCGCCGAATTCACTGCAAATCGGCGATCCCAATATTATTGCAGAAGCGACCCGCCTGACTGTCGTTGCGGACTTTCGCCGCCGCGACATGGCTGCCGGTGGTCAGGGCGCACCACTCGCACCTGCTTTTCATGCAGATATTTTCCGGGGTGATGAAGATTGTGCCGTGCTGAACCTGGGTGGGATTGCTAACTTAACACTATTGCCCGCTGACCCTGCCCGGCCTGTTATTGGCTTCGATACCGGGCCCGCGAATTTACTCATGGATGCCTGGTCACAGCGCTATTTGCAAAAACCTTATGATAGAAATGGCGAGTGGGCGCGCTCAGGTACTGTTATAAATAACTTGCTGGATCAGATGCTGGCCGACCCTTTCTTTGCGACTCCCCCACCCAAAAGTACCGGCCGGGAATATTTTAATTTAATCTGGTTTTCCAGGTTTTTATCTGGCGAACCAACCGATCCAGAAAATATTCAATGCACGCTCGCCGAATTGACTGCGCGCAGTGTCAGCGAAGCATTACTGGAAACAGCCCGGCAATCGAAAACATTATATGTTTGCGGCGGCGGCGTTCATAACCTTTACTTGATGCAACGCCTCGCTGACCTGCTGCCCGGCATTCATGTTTTTAGCACAAAAGAAAAAGGCGTTGACCCCGATTTTGTTGAGGCGATCGCCTTTGCCTGGCTGGCCAAAAAAACACTGGATGGAGAAGCCGGAAACCTGCCCACCGTCACCGGTGCAGCAAGTGAACGCGTATTGGGCGCAATTTATCATTCTTGAATATCATTTCTAACGCGCAAAAAACTGGCAAAACGTGGAACGCCTTTTCGAGTCAGGCCGTGATATTTATACGTCACCACCGAACCAATTGGTGGTGGATTTTCACGTTCTGCATCACTGAAACCAGTCCCAATTTTAAACCGTTTTCCCTCTTCCGTTTCGACCAGTAATGCACCCATCATATTGCGATATTTTCCTTTCCCAGGCAAATATGCAATCACACGCGCCTCTGCATCAAAATATGGTTTCACTTTTAATAAATCATCTGTGCGCGTAGTTTGATAAGGCGCATCTGCTCGGTGCAACATCAAACCTTCAGCACCAGCCTGAACGACCTCTTCCAGATTTTTCATCAGCGCAGCGTGGTCCTTTAGACGGTACTGCTTGATCACATTCAAGTAGGGATTGTTTAACTGTGTCAGCCGTTGCTTTAATAGTGAATATCGTTTCGTGAATGTATCAGTTTCATCAGGTAATTCAAAAACCATGTAACGCACATTACGCCATTCTGATTCAACAGGCATTTGCTTGCGCACAATACTGACAAGTTGTTCAAATTGATTTCTGCCCAGCCAAAGCTCACCATCCAGGGGATAAGCCGGGAAATTCTCAATAAACCATTCCGGCGCTGCGAATACATTTCCCTCCCGAGACATTAGCTTTTCGCCATCCCAGTAAGCGCGCACACCATCCAGTTTTTCGCTGACCCAGTATTGGCTGACATCGATACCTTCATGATAAATTTTCGCGAGTGTAAGTGCCGGGGTTACTGTGTCAGCTTGCGCTGAAAAAGAAAGCAGTACAAAAATGACTAAGACAATTGATAACTTTCGGGGGGATTTACAGATCGCGTCCATACGGCAAACTCCTTTTTCAGGCCATAAAAAAGGAGGGTATAAAACCCTCCTTCTGTATTAGATCAGTTTTAAATCAAGCAGAAAATGACGAACCGCAGCCACAGGTTGTTGTGGCATTCGGATTACGAATTACAAACTGCGAACCTTCCAGTCCTTCGGTGTAGTCAATTTCTGCACCGACCAGATACTGGTAGCTCATTGGATCAATTAACAATGTTACGCCACCATTTTCTACAGCGGTGTCGCCATCGTTGATCTCTTCATCAAACGTAAACCCGTACTGGAAACCGGAGCAACCACCACCACTCACGAATACACGCAGCTTGAGGTTGTCGTTTTTTTCCTCTTCAATCAACTGCTTAACCTTGCCGGCCGCAGCATCTGTGAAGTTTAATGGCGCCGGGGTTGTGGTTCCGGCTGCTTCTGTAGCACTCATAATAACTCTCCAAAAATCAGCTTCTGCTTATAAGCTATATTACTTGACGGTAATGGTCAAGATTTCGCATCAGCTATAGTAGATTCAACGACATCAGTGTACCCCAAATCCACGGTTGACGCTTCTTTATGGACGAGATTGCCATTGATCTGTGCGCCCACAGCCATTTCCACCAGGTTGTAATAGACATTGCCGTGGATTTTCGCATTGGAGGCCAGTTCGACATGACCACTGGCGTGCAAATCACCCTTGACCGTGCCATTAATGACCATGTTCGGCACCTCGACATTACCTTCAATGACGCCATTTTCATTTAAGATCAGCAACGCGCTTTCATTGGTCTCATCTGTTTTGATGTTTCCCTCGATCTTGCCTTCCACATGCAGACCACCGCTGAAGAACAGGTCACCTTTGAGTGTGGTTGTGTCACCGATTAGTGTATCAATCTGCGTCGCTTTAACTTTTTGTTTACCCTTTCCGAACATCTCTCACCTCTTCACCATTGCCTGCCAGGAATAACTTTGCTGTATGGAACTCAATCGCTTACTTTCCGGTAACACCTTGATGAGAATATTTTCTGGTTTGAAATTGGCCGGAATCAACATATTGTCTTCAAGACGTTGAAAATATTTAAAATCAAAACTGGGTCGCCCGACATTACTTTCAGCACGGATATCCCACCATTCCAGTGTTTTCAGCGAATCGCCCTCTTTCCCCTGTAGACGAATCAGCACCATACCTTTTGCGGCCTTATTGTTATTGCCAGTTTGTGTCAGCACAAGCTTAAACTTGACCAACTGCGGATTCGATGGGCTGGATTGCAGCGTGAAACTATTAATATTCAGCCCTTTTTCCTTACCCTGCGGCGAGACAATACTTTTATAAAACGACAGCTCCTCCTTCAGCGCCTTGATTTCATTCTCCTTGTCGGTGAGTGTGCGCTGCACCTCCCGGCTGGCAGTTGAATCGATATCGCTGTTGCGCTGAGCTTTGGCCAGCTCCTCAACCAGCAACTTATTATCCTTTTCGAGTTTCCTCAGATATTTCTCAACCTCGCTCTTGTTATCAATCGTCAGCGCCTGTTGAAAGCCACCTTGCTGAGTACCGAAGTCATACACCAGCCAGCCAATCAGAAGAATCGGCAGCAACATAATCACCAGCCACCAGAGACGCGGCGCACTTTGGCCGCGTTCAATTCTGATAACCGGTTTTTGGGGTCTTTTTATCGGCATGAATAACTCACGGAAGTAACGCGGGCGCGGTCAGTCCTGCTGACTCATCCAGACCACACATCAGGTTCATATTCTGTACGGCCTGGCCTGCCGCACCCTTGACAAGATTGTCGATGACCGAAAGCACTACAACAGTATCGCCATCCTGAGGTTGATGGACTGCAATCCGGCACAAATTAGCGCCCCGGCAACTACGCGTTTCCGGATGGCTACCCGCAGGCAGCACATCGACAAAAGGTTCATCAGCATAATGCTGCTCATACAGACTCTGCAGGTCAGTCTTGTTCTGAATTTTCGCGTACAGCGTGGCATGGATGCCGCGCAAAATCGGCAACAGATGCGGCACAAAAGTCAGTCCGATTTCTTCTCCAATAGTCGTACTCAATGTTTGCCTTATTTCTGGCAAATGGCGATGCCCCGGCACGGCATACGCTTTGAAATTATCTCCCGCCTCAGCCAGCAAGCTACCCACTTGCGCCTTGCGGCCCGCACCACTGACACCAGATTTGGCGTCCGCAATCAATTGCGATACGTCAACCAGACCTGCCTTTAACAACGGTAGAAAACCCAGCGTGACAGCCGTTGGATAACAGCCAGGGTTGGCGACCAGTTGCGCCTTACGAATCGCATCCCGATTTATTTCGGGCAGACCATAAACCGCTTCGGCAAGCAACGCGGGGCAGGCATGTGGCATGCCATACCACTGTTCCCAGACAGTTTGATCCTTAATACGAAAATCTGCAGCCAGATCAATCACACGCACACCCGCTTCAAGCAACTCCGGCACATACTTCATCGCAGTGCCATTCGGCGTGGCGAAAAAAACCATATCGCATTGCGTCAACGAGGACATATCCGGCTCAGTAAACGCGAGATCAACATGCCCACGCAGATTCGTGAACAAATCAGCTACAGGCCGGCCAGACTCCGACCGCGAAGTCACCACTTCAATCGACGCATCCGGATGGCTCGCCAGCAAGCGTAACAACTCAACGCCGGTATAACCCGTTGCCCCAACAATACCGCACTTAATCACAATCAACTCCTGAACATGGGACGCATATGATACCTGCTTCATGCAACAGGTGAAATGATCTGTTCTCAGGCGCGGCAAAAGCCTGCTCAAGAGGCTATGCAACACGGAACCAGACTTGATACACGACCATCCCGCCCCCATCTGCAAAATAATCATGACCAGGAGCCAGCATGGATTTCAAAGACTATTATGAAATACTGGGGGTAAAACGCGATGCTACCCAG